>DAISVU010000005.1:0-103321 GCA_036839975.1 Bacillota bacterium
TTTATAAACCGCGGCGGCAGGGTTGAGAAGTTCAAGAATAAGTACAATCTGGACTGGCGCCGACAACATCGTGAAATATGAAAATCGCACGAAAAATAATCGGAAGTTCAAATTCATTTGGACGTCCGGTTTTTTTATCGGTGAAAATATGTTAAAATATTGACTCATAAGACACCATAATTTTGCAGACCGCTCTGATAAGGTCTGTGAATTTGAGGTAGTTTTCACATGATGACGGGAGAAAACTGATGTTTGATAAATTGGACTTTATTTCTGACAAATACGATGAACTGTCACGGATTGTATCGGATCCTTCGGTAATAAGCAATCAGACAGTATGGCAGAAGCATGTCAGAGAGCTCAGCGGGCTTGAGCCGATCGTAAAAAAATATACGGAATATAAAAAAGTAAAGGATGCTGTAAGTGAAGCCAAGGAGATCCTGAATGAAAGCGGCATCGAGGATGAGATGCGCGAGCTTGCTAAGATGGAACTTGCCGAGCAGGAAGAAAAGCTCGGACCCCTTGAAGAAGAGCTCAGGATTTTGCTGCTGCCTAAAGATCCTAATGATGAAAAAAATGTAATACTTGAGATCAGGGCCGGCACCGGCGGCGAAGAAGCTGCACTTTTCGGTGCCGATCTTTTGCGTATGTATACAAGGTATGCGGAGAGAAACGGCTGGAAGACGGAACTTATGGAAATAAATGACACCGGTCTTGGCGGTATAAAGGAAGCTGTCGTCCTTATAAAGGGGCGGGGAGCTTATTCGCGTCTGAAATATGAAAGCGGCGCACATAGAGTCCAGAGAGTACCGGAGACTGAATCGAGCGGAAGGATACATACTTCAGCTGCGACGGTGGCTGTACTTCCTGAAGTGGATGATGTCGAAGTCGATCTTGATCCGAACGATGTCAGAGTTGACGTTTACCGTGCCTCGGGAAATGGCGGTCAGTGTGTCAACACGACAGATTCTGCGGTAAGGCTGATGCATGAACCGACAGGACTGGTCGTCACTTGTCAGGATGAAAAGTCGCAGATAAAAAATAAGGATAAAGCATTCAAAGTCTTGAGATCAAGGCTTTACGATCTCATGCTGAGCCAGCAGCAGGACGAGATATCGGCGGACAGAAAAAACCAGGTCGGATCGGGCGACCGAAGCGAGAGAATAAGAACATACAACTTTCCGCAAGGCAGAGTTACAGATCACAGAATAGGAAAAACAATCTACAAACTCGATTATTTTCTGGATGGACAACTCGATGAGATAATAGACGGTCTGATCACGAGCGATCAGGCGGAAAAAATGAAAGACTTTTGATATGTTGTTGAAGGCCGCAGTAATAATGCTGCGGCAGTATGAGCATAATGACAATGTGCAAGACTGAAAACATATGCATACTGAAAACAGGAAGTGAATTGATTATATGGAGACTAAGATACTTGATCCGACAGAAGAAAACATGGCGCTTGCAGCGGAAACGATCAAAAATGGCGGACTGGTCGCATTTCCTACAGAGACCGTTTACGGCCTCGGTGCAAATGCACTTGACGAAGATGCGGTCAGGGCGGTATATGCGGCGAAAGGGCGTCCGAGCGACAATCCGATGATCGTGCATATAGCGCGAGCGAGCGATATAGGTCAGATGACGAGATTTCTAAACCCGATGATCGTAAATCTCATCGATAATTTCTGGCCGGGTCCGTTGACGCTTATATTGAACAAGAAAGAAGGGATCCCGAGAACTGTTACCGGCGGACTTGAAACCGTTGCGGTAAGACTTCCTGACAATGAGATCGCAAGGAATCTTATAAACCTGTCGGGTTGTCCCATAGCGGCACCGAGCGCAAATCTTTCAGGAAGACCGAGTCCGACCGCATATCAGCATGTGGTCAGCGACTTGAACGGCAAGGTCGATATAATACTTAAAGGTGAGAACTGTAGAGTGGGGATTGAGTCGACGGTGCTCGATATGACATCAGACGAACCGGTAGTATTGAGACCGGGGATAATAACACCGGAGCAGATTGAAGCTGCTATAGGGAAAAAGGTCAGTATTGACCCCGCGATAAAGTTTGATTTTAAAAAGATAGAGGCGATAAAAAATGGAACTGCTGAAGAGACCATAGTCGCAAAGGCTCCGGGCATGAAGTACAAGCATTATGCACCGAAAGCGCAGATGTTTGTGGTCGAGGGTGAACGAAACAGGGTCAGACAGGAAATCGAGAGGCTTAAAACGCTGAACGAGAAGATGGGCTCCGATGTTGGCGTGATACTGTTCGAAGAAAAAGCATTCATAGAAGCTGCTCATGATTTCTTTGCGAGCCTCAGAGAGCTTGACGGCAGGGACGTTGACCTGATACTCGCAGGAGCTCTCAGCGATACTGACAGCGTAGGGTTTGCAGTCATGAATCGCATGCTGAAGTCTGCGGGGTACAATATTATTAGGGTATAACTGATATACGGTGGTGATATGAAAAACCGCTCCTATACATATCTCTCACCGGTTATAAAACAATATAAAGGTTAAATATATGAAAGTAGCGATCGCCAGCGATCATGGCGGATACAAACTGAAAGAAGCAATAAAAGAGTATATGGAAGTCCGCGGGATCGAGGTGATAGATCTCGGTACTGACAGTGAGGAGTCTGTGGATTATCCGGTATATGGCAAAAAATGCGCTGAGTATGTAGTGAAAGGTGAAGCTGACCGCGGGGTAGTATGCTGCGGTACGGGTATAGGGATCTCGATAGCGGCAAATAAAGTTAAAGGTATAAGATGTGCGCTTTGTACAAATGTGTTTATGGCAGAGATGTCGAGGAAACACAATAACGCAAACATGATCGCATTTGGCGGAAGAGTATTGAGTGAAAAAGAAGGTGTAAAGCTTACACAGGTGTGGCTGGATACTGAATTTGAGGGGGGACGCCATAATATGCGCACAGATCTTCTTGATGAAATGTGATATAAAAAAGTTATCACACGCAACACATAAAACAGAAATTAGAGGTAAAAAATGAGTAATGTATATGTGTTCGATCATCCGCTGATACAGCATAAGATCGGACTGCTCAGAAACAAAAATACACCGACCAAGGACTTCAGAGAGCTAGTAAAAGAAATCGCTATGCTTATGTGTTATGAAGCAACAAGAGAACTGCCGCTGGAGGAAGTGGAGATCGAGACGCCTATCTGTAAAACGACTGCAAGACAGCTCGAAGGAAACAAACTTGCGATAGTGCCGATCCTGAGAGCCGGACTCGGAATGGTCGAAGGGCTGCTGGAAATGATACCGAGCGCGCGAGTCGGACATATCGGGCTTTATAGAGATGAAACGACTCACAGACCGGTGGAATATTACTGCAAGCTCCCTACAGACATAAAAAAGCGCAAGATCATTGTGCTTGATCCGATGCTTGCAACAGGAGGCAGCGCAGCTGCCGCGATAGATTTTATAAAGCAGAGGGGTGGGAAAGAAATTAAATTTATGTGCATGATAGCGGCGCCGGAAGGAATAGATGCTTTGCACGGCGCACATCCCGATGTAGACATATATATTGCCGCAAAAGATGAACAACTGAATGAAAGCGCGTATATAGTGCCCGGACTTGGTGATGCGGGCGACAGGCTTTTCGGAACTAAATAGAATATAAAATTGTACTACCAAAATCAATGGAGGAGAAAAATGGCGACCACAAAAAACAAATACGTTTTATCTTGGATCGATGATATGAGTAAACTCACAAAACCCGATGATGTTGTTTGGATAACCGGTGAAGAGGAACAGCTTGAGACGCTGAGACGGGAAGCGGGCGTCACAGGCGAGATGATCAAGCTGAATGAAGAGAAACTTCCTGGCTGTTATCTTCACAGAAGTGATCCTCAGGACGTGGCAAGAGTGGAAGGACGTACATTCATCTGTTCAAGAAAAGAAGAAGATGCAGGCCCCACTAACAACTGGATGGATCCCGCAGATATGTATCAGATGCTTTACGGAATAGCAGACGGCGCGATGCGCGGGCGCACCATGTATATAATTCCGTTTTCTATGGGTACAGAGGGTTCACCGTTTGCAAAATTCGGTATCGAGATTACTGACTCGATCTATGTAGTGCTTTCGATGGCTATAATGACGAGAGTGGGAAACAAAGTGCTTGAGGCGTTGGGAGATTCTCCTGAATATACGAAGGGTCTGCATTGCAAGGATAAGCTGGATCCTGAACAAAGATATATATCACATTTTCCCGAGGACAATACAATAATATCGGTCAACTCCGGTTATGGCGGCAACGTGCTGCTGGGAAAGAAATGTCTGGCATTGAGGATCGCATCACATCTAGGACACAAGGAAGGCTGGATGGCGGAGCATATGCTGATACTCGGCATACAGGATCCTGAAGGTAATGTGCGATATGTAACCGGCGCGTTTCCGTCAGCATGCGGGAAAACAAATCTGGCCATGCTCATACCGCCTGAATACTACCGGAAAAAAGGCTGGAAGGTATACTGCGTTGGCGATGATATAGCATGGCTCAGGATAGGAGATGACGGCAGACTCTGGGCCGTAAACCCGGAAAATGGATTTTTCGGAGTTGCGCCGGGGACAAATGACAAATCAAATCCGAATGCACTTGCTACAACAAGAAGAAATACGATATTCACAAATGTTGTGAGAAATATGGACGATAATACTGTCTGGTGGGAAAAGTTGACCGAAGAACCTCCGAAGAATGCTGAAGACTGGCAGGGTCGAAAATGGGATCCGAGCAAAGGGTCCAAGGGTGCTCACCCTAATTCAAGATTTACGGCTCCTGCAAAAAACTGTCCCTGCATTTCAAAAGAATTTAAAAATCCGAAAGGTGTTCCTATCTCTGCAATAATATTCGGAGGAAGACGTGCAAGGACCGCGCCGCTCGTATATCAGTCTAAAAACTGGGATCACGGCGTGTTTGTGGGTTCTGTCATGGGATCTGAAACGACAGCTGCGGCAACCGGAGAAGTCGGGGTGGTAAGAAGAGATCCTATGGCCATGCTTCCATTCTGCGGCTATAACATGGGAGATTACTGGCAGCACTGGATGGACATGGGCAGAAAGATGACCGATCCGCCTAAGATATTCAATGTAAACTGGTTCAGAACCGATGAAAAAGGTGATTTTATATGGCCGGGATTCGGAGAAAATCTCAGAGTGCTCGAATGGATACTTAAAAGGTGCGGGAATGAAGTCGGTGCGAATGAAGTCGAGATCGGTTACGTGCCTAAGCCTGAAGACATATGTATAGAAGGGCTGGATCTCGATATTGAAACGCTTACAGGTCTTGTAAGCATAGATAAAGAGTTATGGAGAGAAGAAATCTGCGGAATTCGTGAATTTTACGCAAAATTCGGCGGCAAACTTCCTGAGAAGTTCAAAGATGAACTTCTGATACTCGAAAAAAAATTAAAGTAAAGGACGGTCATGGAAAGACAATGAAAGAATTTATCAGAGATGATGTAAGTCAGCACGAAAACGTATTTGACGTGCTCAAGGAAAGAGGTTTTATCGAACAGTGCACACATGAGGAAGAAATCCGCGATCTGCTCGGAAGACAAAAGATCAGGTTTTATATAGGCTTTGATCCTACGGCGGACTGTCTCCATGTGGGACACTTCATGCAGGTGATAATCATGATGTATATGCAGAAATATGGTCATACGCCTATCGTTCTTATAGGCGGCGGAACCGGCATGGTAGGAGATCCTTCCGGAAGATCAGATATGCGCAAGCTGATGACGACTGAAACTGTGCAGGCAAACTGCAATGCATTCAAAATGCTGTTTGACAGATTTATCGATTTCGATGATGATTTTGTATATACAGGCGGTGAGAACGGACAGCCGGGTAAAGCCAGCAAAGAACCGGAAGAAGGAAAGGCTATATGTGTAAATAATGCGGCTTGGCTTCTGCCTCTTAAATACATTGACTTTATAAGAGATGTGGGGAAGCATTTTTCAGTAAATGATATGCTGAGAGCGGAATGCTACAAGCAGAGGCTCGAACAGGGGCTGAGTTTTCTTGAATTCAATTATATGCTGATGCAGTCGTATGACTTCCTTGCTCTGGCAAGGGATCTGAGCTGTAAGATGGAATTCGGAGGTAATGACCAGTGGTCTAACATACTCGGAGGGGTCGATCTCGTGCGTAGAGAACTTGGAGAGAAGGTATACGGAATGACCTTTTCGCTTCTTACGACCAGCGAAGGCAAGAAAATGGGCAAGACGCAAAAAGGTGCGCTGTGGTTGGATGCAGACAGGACATCGCCATATGAATTTTATCAGTACTGGCGAAATGTAGATGATGCCGATGTAAATAAATGTCTGAGGATGCTTACATTCCTTCCGATGGATGAGGTAAACAGGCTTTCCGCTATGAGAGGTTCGGATATCAACAAGGCCAAGGAAATCCTCGCATATGAAGTTACAAAGCTGGTGCACGGTGAATCTGAGGCGAAGAAAGCGCGGGACGGTGCAAGAGCCGCATTCGGCGGCGGCGGCAGCGATGCCAATATCCCCGGCACTAAGATGCCGGCTTCGGAATTTGAGGGCGAGGGCAAAGGCGTGGTCAATCTTATAAGAGAGCTCGGTCTGGTGCCGAGCAACGGTGAAGGCTTCAGAACGATAGAACAGGGTGGCCTTAAGATCAATAACGAAAAGGTCACTGATAAGAAATTGAGTATTACGATTGATATGTTCAGTGACGGCAAACTTCTGATACAGAAGGGTAAAAAGAAGTTTCATATAGTGGAACTCGGCTAATTTATCGGTGTGAGGTCAAAATGAAAAAAATTTTAATCGTATTACTGTTTATGTTACTGGCTCTGGCAGGCCTTTGCGGATTTGCAATATATAAGAATCACAATACAGGAGGCTATGCAATCAACACTGTTATCAACGGTGTTGATTGCAGCGGTCTTTCTGCATCGCAGGCTGAGAAAAAGCTTGTCGGCATATGGAACCGCAAAGGCTTTAAGATAGTAAACGAAGGAAAAGAAATCGTCAGTATAAATAAACTGGACTTTGAGTATGATATTCTCAATCAGCTTGAAAAACTCGAGAAGAAGAACTACATAGATACGATATTGTCGTTTTACGGAATAAGAAAGAATGAGAGAAACATAAAGATAAAGGTAAAAAAGCAGACAGCGGCTTTCAAGAAGGCTTTGAATAAGGTAAAGTATCCTGTGAGCGGCAAGAAGGTGAAGACCAGGAACGCGTATCTCGACATGAAAGACCGTTCGTTTAATATAGTGCCTGAGGTATACGGAAATACGATACAGAAGGGCAGGGTGCGTGAGGCTGCTGTCGATTTGATAGAGCGAGGCAGATTCGTAATGCACTACGTTGAAAGCGATTACTACAAGGAGCCTAAGATACTTTCAACAAATAAAAAGCTTGTCGCACGTCAGAAGTTCTGCAGAAAGTATCTTAAGGCAAAAATAGTACTCGATCTGAGATATGCAAAGATTGAGATAGTGCCGAAGCAGCTGGAGAGACTTATTACAGTAGATCCTGCGACTGAAGCTATGATCGCAAACAGGAGCAAGGTCGAAAAGTACGTTGCGAACCTTGCTCCTGAGGCTGATATGAATTTCAATACTGCCATAAGAACGTATGGCAGGACTTTAAACCAGGGAAAGCTTAGAGATAATCTTATAAAAACGATCAACTCAGGTAAGGACCGGCTAATAAAAGTGAAGTTTTCGGGAACATCGGGAGGCGCCAATCTCGGCGGCACATATGTGGAAGTGGATCTTTCCGCGCAGCGGATGTGGCTGTATATCAAAGGAAAACAGATAGTAACGACACCTGTTGTTACGGGGAATATCGCAGAAAATTATGCGACGCCTGTAGGCACGTATTCAATTTTCTATATGGAAAGAAATGCCACTCTTAAAGGCGTAAATCGTGACGGATCGAAGTATGCCAGTCCGGTAAGTTTCTGGATGCCGTTCAACGGCGGGATAGGATTACACGATGCGCCATGGAAAAGCAGGTTCGGAGACGGCGAATATTTGACACATGGGAGTCACGGCTGTATCAATATGCCGTATACACCGGCCAGGATAACTTTCGAAAATGTCAAAATCGGTACGAAGGTTGTCGTGCATCAATAGATGATGATATATAAAAACAGAAGCTGATAAGCTGTGCGCCGCCGGCGGGGATAAAGCAGGGCGCATTCGCAAATATGCTTCTGTTTTTAATTAATATTATTTACTTATATTGTTCATAAGACCTCCATCTGCCATGATTTCCTTAATAAAATCCGGGAATGCCATTGCCCTGTACGTCTCCTTCTTAGATAAGTTAGTGATCTCACCGGTATTGAAATCGATTTCCGCTTCATCGCCGTTCTCGATCTTTATGCTGGCTTCGGGACATTCCAAAATAGGGAGTCCGATGTTGATGGCGTTTCTGTAGAAGATACGCGCAAATGTGCCTGCGATGACACAGCTGATACCGCTTGCCTTGATGGCTGCCGGGGCATGCTCGCGTGAAGAACCGCAACCGAAGTTGCTTCCCGCGACTATTATATCCCCGGGCTTTACTTTATTGACAAATTCAGCATCTATATCCTCCATACAATGTTTTGCAAGTTCCTTGTGATCCTGCGTGTTCAAGTGCCTTGCCGGTATTATAACATCTGTATCAACATTGTCACCGTACTTGTGTACTCTGCCTTTTGCATTCATATTAATATTCCTTCCTGGGCAATCATAGATATATTTTTTTAACGTCTGCAGGTCCTGCGATCCTGCCTGCCAGCGCGCTTGCTGCAGCGACTGCAGGGCTTGCAAGATATACTTCGCTGTCTACATGACCCATCCTGCCGACGAAGTTTCTGTTAGTTGTGGCGACACACCTTTCGCCTGCGGCAAGTATGCCCATGTATCCGCCCAGGCACGGTCCGCAGGTCGGCGTGGAAATTACACAGCCCGCATCTATAAATATATCCGCATATCCAAGACGTATGCAGTCTTTGTATATATGCTGAGTTGCAGGGATTACTATTGTTCGTACATTGTTGTGTACGTGCCTGCCCTTTAAGATATCTGCCGCGATCTTCATATCGGACAGCCGGCCGTTCGTACATGAACCGATAACGACCTGGTCTATCTTTATTTCGTTTATTTCATCTATTGTTTTTGTGTTTTCAGGCAGATGCGGGAATGCAACTGTCGGTCTTATCTCTGAAAGATCTATCTCGAACGTTTTTTCGTATTCGGCATCATCATCAGCTTTATATATTTTGTACGGCCGCTTAACCCGCTCGTCCATATAATCTGTTGCTATGCGGTCTACATCGAAGATGCCGTTTTTTGCACTGGCTTCAATGGCCATATTCGCTATGCACAGGCGGTCGTCGATCGAAAGGCTTGCGATTCCTTCGCCTGTGAATTCCATAGACTTATAGAGTGCTCCCTCGACGCCTGTGAAACCTATGATGTGCAGTATGACGTCCTTTCCGCTTACATTTTCGGATAATTTGCCGGAGAGTATAAATTTGTATGCCTCCGGGATCTTAAACCATGCTTGCCCTGTTGCCATGCCGGCTGCAAGGTCAGTGCTTCCGACTCCCGTTGAAAATGCGCCGAGAGCACCATATGTGCAGGTGTGCGAATCTGCCCCGATGACGGCATCGCCTGCGGCGACCAGCCCTTTTTCCGGGAGCAGCGCATGTTCGATGCCCATTTCGCCGACATCATAGAAGTTGTCTATGTCAAATTTTCTTGCAAATGTACGGCATTGCTTGCACTGTTCGGCCGATTTTATATCCTTATTCGGCACGAAGTGATCCATTACTAGAGATATCCTGGTTTTGTCGAAAACATTGTCAAATCCGGCTTTTTCAAATTCATTGATTGATACCGGCCCGGTTATATCATTTGCAAGCACCATGTCGAGGTCTGCTCTTGTTAGCTGTCCCGCTTTGACTTCATTGAGACCTGCGTGATCTGCAAGTATTTTCTGAGTAATTGTCATCCCCATTTATGTGTTTCCTCCTGATTTATTTTACGAATTTATCAACAGCATTCTGGCGGTTCAACGCGCTTACAAGTGCATTTACAGAGGCCAGAATTATATCGTCATGTGTGCCTACGCCCCAGAAAATGCGACCGTCGCGGGCTGCAATGGCAATGTATGCGACAGCCTTGGACGATGAGTCAGATGTCAGAGCGTGTTCGGAATAAGTTATGAATTCATAGTCGAATGTGTACGGACTCTTTTTGAGCGCATTGCTTATGGCATCGAGTCTGCCGTTTCCGAGAGAATCAAATTCATACTGTTTGTCTTTGATAGTTACATTTATATCCACGCGTATTCCGTCCGGAAGTTCAGACTTGTCGTAGTCGGGGACTTTTTGGAATGAAGCATCTGTGATGTCGATGGGGTCAAACACATTTACATATTCTTTTTCAAACAATTCACAAACATCATCGGGAGAGAGTTCCTTGTGTTTCCTGTCTGAAATGTTCTTGACCATATAACCGAGTTCTTCTCTCATGGCTTTTGGAATCATATAGCCGAAGTTTCTGTGGAGAATATATGCGACTCCGCCCTTGCCGGACTGACTGTTGATGCGTATGACATCAGCTTCGTATTCTCGGCCGACATCGGTGGGGTCGATCGGAAGATAAGGCGTACTCCACTTGTTAAGCTTTTTATCGCGCCGGTACTTCATGCCCTTTGCAATGGCATCCTGATGCGATCCCGAAAACGCGGCGAAGACGAGCCGGCCGCCGTAAGGCTGTCTTGGATGTACTTTGAGATCCGTAAATTTTTCATACATCTCCACGACTTCAGGCATGTTGCTGAAGTCGAGCTTAGGATCCACGCCGTGTGAAAACATGTTCATGGCCACTGTCACTATATCGACGTTGCCTGTCCTTTCGCCGTTCCCGAAAAGTGTTCCCTCGACTCGGTCTCCTCCTGCGAGCAGACCGAGTTCGGTATCCGCAACGGCTGTTCCTCTGTCATTGTGAGGATGGAGCGAAACAATAACATTTTCCCTTTTGTTAAGATGATCACACATATATTCTATCTGGTTTGCATATATGTGCGGCATTGAAAGCTCGACTGTAACCGGAAGGTTTATGATAACTTTATTTTCAGGTGTCGGCTCCCATATATCGATCACCGCATTGCATATTTGAAGTGCAAACTCAGGTTCGGTTCCGGTAAAGCTTTCCGGAGAATATTCAAATCTGAAATCAGTTTCCGGCTGTTTAGCGGCATAGTATTTTATCAGTTCCGCACCTTGTACCGCGATACTTATTATATCTTTCTTGCTCGCCTTGAAGACCTGTTCTCTCTGGGCTGCTGAAGTTGAGTTATATAGATGTACTATAGCGCACTTTGTCCCTTTAAGCGATTCAAAGGTCTTTTTGATAATGTGCTTTCTGGATTGGGTCAACACCTGAACGGTGGTATCATCCGGAATCATATCTTTGTCTATGAGCGTTCGCAGCAACTCGTATTCTGTTTCAGATGCCGCGGGGAAGCCAACTTCTATCTCTTTGAAGCCTATCTTGGTCAGGAATTGAAAAAACTCCAGCTTTTCATCCAGACTCATAGGAACTATCAGGGCCTGATTTCCGTCCCTAAGATCCACACTGCACCATATCGGAGCTTCGGTTATATGATCTTTTTTAGTCCATCGCATTTCGCATTCGGGAGGTGGATAGTAGCCTATTTTGTACTTGTTGTAGTTTTTCATTTTTTTATCCTTTCTGTAAGCTTCATTTTATAAAAAAGCCTTCATCTCTGCGCCATACGGCTAAAGAGACGAAGGCTCAGTTTATCGAGCTTCCGCGGTACCACTCTTATTGGTCCCGGCCATCACCGGATCCCGCTCATAAGATCCTGCTCAGGGGTGAGACATTTCCTCATACCGTGCGCACTTTCACCTTGCGTGCGCTCTCTGTGCCGATAGTCCGAAGAAATTTATTCCCTTCAGTGCAAGTTCAGTATGTAATTTTATATCTGCCGTTTGATTCGGCGATATTGCTCTATAGTATAACGCATACTTAGGCGGGGTGTCAAATTTTAATGAATTATTATTTGACTGTTTACAAATAGAAACAAAATCAAGCGGGAAGACAGGCAATTTAATAAAAACAGCTTAAAATTGTGCTAAAAACATATAAAATTATAAAATTAATTGTGGTATAAACATAAAATTATAAAATTCACAGTTGACAATCAAAAATGACAGTATATAATTTACATTACATTGATAAAAATGAAAGGAAAGAACAACAAATGAAACTGACAGGATCACAGATCGTAACAGAAGTTCTGCTTGAGCATGGGGTGGATACCGTATTCGGATATCCCGGCGGTACGGCGCTTAATATTTATGATGCACTCTATGAATATAGAGACAGGATAAAGCATGTTCTGACAGCGCATGAGCAGGGCGCGGCACATGCGGCGGACGGATATTCCCGTTCGACCGGAAAGACCGGGGTCGTCTTTGCAACGAGCGGTCCGGGTGCGACCAACCTCGTAACAGGCATAGCTACCGCATTTATGGATAGTATACCTATGGTTGCCATTACAGCAAACGTACCGGACAGTCTGATCGGCAGAGATGCTTTTCAAGAGGTATTCATCACCGGAATAACACTTCCGATCACAAAGCACAGCTATTTTGTGAACGATATAAGAAAACTCCCTGATGCATTGAGGGAGGCTTTCAGGATTGCAAACAGCGGCAGAAAAGGACCGGTGCTGATCGATATCACAAAAGATGTCACTGCACAGGAATTGGAGTTCAGACCTACAAAGCCAAAGGCGCTTGATAAACATCCGCGACCTTCCAAAAAAAAGATTGAAGAAGTAGCAAAGATGATAAACCAATCGGAACGTCCGGTGGTCTATTATGGCGGCGGAGTTACTTCTTCCAATGCAAAAGATGAGCTGAATGAGTTCCTTGACATAGCTGATATACCATCTACATATACGCTTATGGCGGCGGGATGTGTCGGCAGCGAGAACCCGAGGAACCTCGGATTGATTGGAATGCACGGCAGCATCGCGGCGAACAGAGCGGTAGACAGAGCGGATCTTGTTATTGCAGTCGGGACGAGATTCAGTGACAGAGTCGCGTTGAACCCTGAGAAATGGGGAAGGCGAGCAAAAAAGATACAGGTGGATATTGACAAGAGTGAAGTGGACAAAAATGTTATCGTTGATAAGGCGGTAATAGTTGATGTGAAAGATTTTCTGCAGGCTGTGATACCTCTTATAAAGAAGAAGAACAGAAGCGAATGGGTGGCTCAGGCGACTGAGTGGAAGAAAAAGCGCGGTGATGCGCAGTGTCAGGACGCGCAGCTTCATCCCAGTGAGATCGTTCACATAGCATGTGACAAGACGGACAATGAGACAATATACGTAACGGATGTCGGACAGCACCAGATGTGGGCGGCCCAGTATCTTAAATACAAAAAAACTCAGAAATTCATAACGAGCGGCGGACTCGGAACCATGGGATTCGGATACGGTGCTGCTATAGGGGCGCAGATCGGATGCCCGGACAGAAGAGTAATACATTTTACAGGTGACGGATCGTTCCATATGAATATGAATGAAGCATGCACGGCAGTCAGCGAAGGGCTTCCTATTATAACTATTATTATGGACAATAAGGTTCTTGGAATGGTGTACCAGTGGCAAAATGCGTTTTACGGCAGAAGGTTTTCGTCAACTACACCTGCCAGAAAGACAGATTTTGTTAAGGTGGCGGAAGGATTCGGCGCAAAAGGCTTCCGTGTGTCGACACCTGAGGAATTTGAAAATGCCTTTGACGAAGCGCTGAAACTGAAGGGGCCGAGCTGGATCGCATGTGATATAGCTGTTGAAGAGAGAGTGCTCCCGATGATACCGGGCGGAGGCACTATTGAAGATATGATAATAGGTTAGGAGGAAAGGACATGGCAAAGAATTTTCAAACGGAAGTAATAAGCATACTAGTAGACAATGAGTCGAATGTCCTTTCGAGAGTTGTAAGTCTGTTCAGCAGGAGAGGATTCAACATTGATTCACTGACGGTTTCAACTACGAATGATACTAAACTTTCCAGGATCACGATAGTATTTACAGGAACAGAAAATGCCCTTCATCAGATCGTGACACAGACAGAAAAACTTGAAGTAGTCAGAGACATATTTACGCTGGAAGCCAAAGACAGCATTTACAGAGAACTGCTTCTTATAAAACTTAACGCTGACAAGACTGCAAGAACAGCCATCAGAGAGATTGTAGATATATACAGAGGTAAAATCATTGATCTTTCAAAAACAGGTATGATCATTGAGATGACCGGAGCTCCGGGAAAGATTGAGGCATTCATGGATATGATGAGCTGCTACGATATTGTCGAAGTTTGCAGAACGGGCATAACAGGTATAGCCAGAAGTGTTGCATTAACATAGATTAAATGGAGAGTTTTGTCAGAAAAATATCGCTGTTCAAAGCTATGAATAAGATAATGACAAGTCTTTAAGTTAGGTGTATAATGTCGGTGATTACGGTAAAGCAGTGAAGAAAGCCGCATGCCGGAAGGCTTAAAATGACATATTGAAAGCTGAAGCTTTGACTATATACAGCCTAATATAAATAAAAAAACAGGCAAAGAAAAGGAGAAAAAAGAAATGATCAAGAAGTATTATGACCAGGATTGCAATTTGGGAGTACTGGATGGAAAAACTGTAGCTATAATAGGTTTCGGCAGTCAGGGGCACGCACATGCAAATAACCTGAAGGAAAGCGGAGTCAATGTAGTCGTAGGGCTCAGACCTACTTCTAAGAGTGCACAGTCTGCAAGAGAAGCGGGACTGGAAGTTGTGGAAGTTGAAGAAGCTGCAGAACGCGCAGACATGGTTATGATGCTCGTTCCGGACGAATTGTCCGCAGACGTTTACAACACACAGGTCGCTCAGCATATGAAGGAAAATGACGTGCTCGCTTTTGCACACGGCTTTAACATTCACTTCGGCCTGGTAAAGCCTGCTGAAAACATCGACGTTGTGATGATCGCTCCGAAAGGACCGGGACATACTGTAAGAAGCCAGTATGTGGAAGGCAGGGGTGTACCGAGCCTGATTGCTGTTGAGCAGGATTATTCGGGAAAAGCAAAGGAAATCGCACTTGCATATGCAAGCGGCATCGGGGCAGGACGCGCAGGTATCCTGGAAACTACTTACAGAGAAGAGACAGAGACCGACCTCTTCGGTGAACAGGCAGTTCTCTGCGGAGGTGTAACAGAGCTGATGAAGGCAGGATTCGATACTCTTGTAGAAGCAGGATATGAGCCTGAAATGGCATACTTCGAATGTATTCACGAGATGAAGCTTATAGTTGACCTGATCAATGTGGGCGGATTTGAACTTATGCGAAAATCGATCTCAAATACAGCGGAGTACGGCGATTACTACGTAGGAAGGAAGATAATTACAGAAGAAACAAGACAGACTATGAGAGAGGTTCTTGCAGATATACAGAACGGCACATTCGCAAGTGAGTTTGTCCGCGAGATGAATGCGGGTAAGGGCACGAGATTTTTGACGACAAGGAAAAAAGAATGTGAACATCCGCTTTGCAAGGTGGGCGCAGAACTTCGTGAGATGATGAGCTGGCTCCAGAAATAGCCGATCTGGCGGGCTGCATATACCGGTAATCTAAATCTAAGGGCTGCCGATATCAGGGTTTTCAGCAGCATCAGCGCAGCTGCAGCTGTTTAGGATATCCTTTAAAAGATTATATGCAGCAATCTTATAATAAGTATTTAATATATGAGAAGAGGCCGCTGCGGTATTTGCAGGAGTACAATACTCTGTTCGATCGTATGCGGCTTCTGATTTTCCGGAGGGGAATTATGACACTTATAAGTAAAAAAGTAACGGAGGGCGTAGAAAAGGCACCGATGCGGAGTCTGTTTTATGCTATGGGATATACAAAGGAAGAACTTGACAGACCTCTTATCGGAGTTGTCTCGGCCAAGAGTGAGATTGTTCCGGGACATATGCATCTTGATAAGGTTGCAGAAGCTGTCAAAGCCGGCGTGAGAATGGCCGGCGGAACGCCTATTGAAGTACCTTCGATCGGGGTGTGCGACGGGATCGCCATGGGGCATGAAGGCATGAAATACAGCCTTGCAAGCAGGGAACTTATCGCAGACAGCGTCGAAACTATGGCTGTAGCACATTGCTTTGACGGCCTTGTGCTTGTGCCGAACTGTGACAAGATCGTTCCGGGTATGATAATGGCGGCGGTAAGGCTGGACATTCCTGCGGTAGTATGCTCCGGCGGACCTATGATGTCGGGAATAGTAAAGGGTGAGGAAAGAAGCCTTTCAAGTATATTTGAGGCTGTAGGTGCGAGAAAAGCTGATATGATCAATGATGCCGAACTGCTTGAATTCGAAGAAAATGTATGTCCCGGCTGCGGCTCGTGTTCGGGAATGTACACGGCAAACAGCATGAACTGTCTGTCTGAAGCTGTAGGCATCGCACTCCCCGGAAACGGTACGGTTCCCGCAGTGGACAGCGGCAGGATTAGGATCGCAAAGCATGCGGGCATGGCTATCATGAATCTGGTGGAAAATGGAATAACAGCAAGAGATATAATCAATGAAGCATCATTAAGAAACGCGCTGGCCTGCGATATGGCGCTCGGATGTTCTTCAAACAGCGTGCTGCATCTGCTGGCCATAGGAAATGAAGCGGGCGTTGAGCTTGACCTGAACATATTCAATGAATTCAGTGCTAAAGTTCCCAATCTGTGTCATCTGGCACCGGCGGGCGCGACACACATGCACGACCTGAATCTTGCGGGCGGTGTGCAGGCGGTTATAAATGAACTTACAAAGAAAGACCTGATAGATACAAGCCTGATAACAGCGACAGGAAGGACTGTCAGAGAAAATATTGAAGGCAGAACCGTAAAAAACTATGATATAATAAGACCTGTGGACAAGCCGTACAGTGAGACCGGAGGCATCGCTATAATGTGGGGAAATATTGCCCGTGACGGCTGTGTTGTAAAGAGGAGCGCAGTCGCCGATGAGATGCTTAAACATTCAGGCCCTGCAAGAGTTTTTGACAGTGAAGAGGATGCGATCGCATCGATATATGACGGCAGGATCAGGGACGGAGATGTCGTTGTTATACGCTACGAGGGACCGAAAGGCGGTCCGGGAATGAGAGAGATGCTCAATCCTACGAGTGCGCTTGCAGGCATGAAACTTGACAAGACCGTTGCGCTGATAACTGACGGGAGATTCAGCGGTGCAAGCAGGGGCGCTTCGATCGGACATGTATGCCCTGAAGCCGCAAGCGGCGGAAATATCGTACTTCTTGAAGAGGGGGATATAATAGATATAGATATTCCTGGCGCGAATATAAATGCCGAAGTCTCTGATAAAGAATTTGAAGAACGCAGAAAGAAACATGTAATGCCCGAATCTAAAATCAAGACCGGTTGGCTTGTAAGGTATCAGCGCAATGTGACCGCATCGTGCAGGGGTGCGGTGATGGAGTAGCTGTAAAAAAGAAGGAGAGCGCAAATCATACGGATTTTTAAGTAGATATTATGAGAATAATTAAAAGTGCAAAGAAAAGAACACTGAAAGAAGATGAGCAATTAAGACAGACAGTCGCTGGCATAATTGAAAATGTAGTGAACATAGGGGATGAAGCGCTCTATGCATACAATGAACATTTCGACGGGTGCAAACGTGAAAATCTGCGCGTATCCAAGCGGGAGATCGCGGAGGCATACGGGCGGGTCGATGTGGAAATAATTGAAAAAATGAAGGTCGCGGCAGACAATATACGTACATTTGCAGAGGCACAGAAGGATTCGATAAGTTCGCTTTCAGGTGTAGAGCCTGTTGAAGGTATTGAACTCGGACACAGCGTGATACCTGTCGATTCAGTTTGTTGCTATGTCCCCGGCGGGAATTATGCTCTTTACTCGACTGCACTGATGCTTGTCATACCGGCAAAGACTGCCGGGGTAAAACGCGTCGTTGCATGTTCACCTGCTGTAAACGGCACGGATATGATAGATCCTATGACGGTTGTAGCGCTTGATGTCGCAGGCGTTGATGAGATATATATGATTGGCGGAGCACAGGCTGTTGCGGCATTTTCATACGGGACTGAAGAGATCGAGCCGGTCTCGATCATAGTCGGTCCGGGAAACAGTTATGTTACCGAAGCGAAGAGACAGTGTTACGGACAAGTCGGAATAGATTTTGTGGCCGGACCAAGTGAAGTAATGATAATAGCAGATGAGACGGCGGATCCTGCTGTTGCGGCAGCAGACATTCTCGCTCAGTCGGAACACGACAAAGCCGCAAAAGCCATAATGGTCACGACGGATGAGAAAACAGCGAAACAGACAATAGAGGAAGTCGAAAAGCAGCTTGCCACGCTGGAAACATTTGATATAGCATCAGTGTCCTGGATAGATCAGGGCGAGGTGCTTATTGCTGACAATCTTGAAGAGGCGGCTTCTTACGCAAATGTGGTAGCTCCGGAACATCTGGAGATAAATGTTTCTGAAGAAAAACAGGAGATATTGATAGAAAATCTGAGAAATTACGGATCGCTTTTTATCGGACAGAACACAGCAGAGGTGTTCGGAGACTACGCATCGGGTACCAACCACACACTTCCGACCATGGGAGCCGCACGATACACAGGCGGTGTATGGGCAGGAACATTTTTAAAAGTATGTACGTATCAGAGATCCGACAGGAGGGGAATGGAAAAACTTATTCCGATAGTTTCAGCGCTTGCGGAAGGAGAAGGGCTGGAAGGTCATGCGCGAGCAGCGCGCATACGCAAAAACAAGTTGTGCGAATAAAAAAACATGCTTGGCTGAAGCACTTTTTAGTGCGGCCGCATAGCCGGGAGCAAGCAGTGCATACTGTTGTAAACTGTTTTAGAGAGGGGCGATGCACCCTCTTTTATAATATAACGTCAAACTGGGAAACCGATGAGCCGGAGTCTGACGGAGCATTCGCTTTTTTAAAAAAACTGTTGCCTTTGTCGGATAACGTGCTATAATATCACTTGAACACGATAATGCTTTAGCGTAATAATGCAGCAGAGTAAAACGAAAGAAAGGAGCTGCGCGGGGTGGGATATCTCCGGCGCGAAATATAAAATGGGACTCAGACAGGCACAGCAGAGACCTGAGGAAAAAGTCATACAACAGCTGAAAGGCTTGTATGAAAGATACGGCTATAAAAAGTACAAGATGAGCAAATTTGAGGAATACAGTCTGTATGCGGAAAACAGAGAGTTTCTTGCAGGTGACAAGATCATAACATTTACTGATCTTGACGGCAGACTTATGGCACTGAAGCCTGACGTGACTTTAAGCATAATAAAAAATTCTAATATCAGTGATACCTCGCCTGAAAAAACATATTATGTTGAAAACGTTTACAGAGAAAGCAGGGAAAGCCACACTTTCAAAGAAATCAATCAGATGGGACTTGAATATATAGGCGCGCTTGACACTTACGGGATCACAGAAGTATTAGCACTTGCGGCTGAAACACTTGCGGCAGTAGATGGGGATTATATTCTCGAGATATCGCACATGGATTATGTTGTAGAGTTGCTGGAAAATATCGGGATAAAAGAAAATCTTAAATTTGAACTTTTGAAACTCATACGCGCCAAGAATACGGACGGGATAACAAGAGCGTTAAAAGATGCCGGACTTACGGATCGGCAGAAAGAAGCGGTATGTGCGTTACCAGGTCTTTACGGTGACATTTATGAAACGATAAAGAAGGCTGAAGAATATGTGGTTACCGATCTGATGCAGGATGCGCTGACCGAACTTAAAGAAGTCTGTAAAGGACTGGAAACTTCGGGTGCTGCGGCTAAAGTACAGGTGGACTTTTCAATTGTGAATGATATAGATTATTATAACGGTATGATATTTAACGGATATATCAAGGACCTTGCGGGATGTGTGCTTGCGGGCGGCCAGTATGACGGTGCACTCAAGCAGATGGGCAAGAATGGACGCGCGATCGGGTTCGCGCTCTACTTAAACGATATAAGCCGTCTGTCATCAGAACGAACCGAATATGATGTGGATGCTGTGATTCTATATGATAAAAATGAAAGTGTCTCTGATATAGCAGATGCTGTCAGAAGACTTCAGGGGAACGGTATGAGCGTGTTTGCTGCAACAAAGGAGCCCGGCGGGATCAGGAGCAGATATGTGTATGAACTCAATAGAGGGAAGCTTTCAGAAAAGGAGGTGAAATAATGCTCAATATTGCACTTCCAAAGGGAAGACTCGGAGATCAGGTATATGAAATGCTTAACGAGGCGGGATACTCGTGTCCTGCATACAACGATAAAAACAGGGAACTCGTAATCGAAAGTGCGGCAGCCGGCATAAGATATCTGCTAGTCAAGCCGAGCGATGTGGCTGTATATGTTGAGCATCACGCGGCTGATGTCGGTATTGTCGGGAAGGATATACTGATGGAGAACGATCCGGATGTATATGAACTTGTAGACCTCGATATTGGGAAGTGCAGGATGTCAGTCGCAGCGCCTGCGGGTTATGTAGAGGATAAGGACAATACACTGCGAGTTGCGACTAAATTTGTAAATGCAGCAAAGAAACACTATGCTGCCAAGAACAGAGATGTTGAGATCATAAAGCTCAACGGAAGCATTGAGCTTGGACCGATCCTGGGACTTTCACATGTAATCGTGGATATAGTGGAAACGGGAAACACGCTAAAGGCTAACAATCTGGAAGTTATCGAACAATTTCAGGATGTGAGTGCAAGATTTATAGCGAATAAATCAAGCTTCAAATTTCAAAACAATATAATAACCGATATAGCGAATAAACTCGCTGAAACTGTGAAGAGAAAAAAAGCGCAGGAAGCGAACAAAAAGATTGAATGCAATGAGTAAATTTTTTGATCCGGAGCTTTCGGGGCTTAAACCTTATAAACCGGGTGAGCAGCCGCGTCAGGGAGAAAAACTTACAAAACTTAATACAAATGAAAATCCTTATGACCCCAGTCCGAAGGTTATAGAGGCTGTAAGCAGCCGGGGAATACGGGCTCTCAGGCGTTATCCGGATCCGGACACCGGAGAGCTTTTGCAGGCGGTTGCAGAGTATTACGGAATAAGTGAGGATAATGTCATTGCCGGTAACGGATCCGATGACATACTGGCCTTTTCATACATGGCATTTCAAAAGGAAAACAAAAAAATATATTATCCTGAAATAAGTTACGGATTTTATCCGGTGTATGCGCAGCTTTTTAAGCTCGACGGCCGGACGATTCCCATGGGAAAAGGCTTGACGATAGATATCGAAAAATATAAATATCTGGACGGTACTGTAATTATAGCAAATCCTAATGCGCCTACGGGAACGGCGTTGAGGCGCTGTCATATCGAAGAGATAGTAAAAAGCAACCCCGGCAACGTGGTGATCATAGATGAAGCTTATGTTGATTTCGGAGGCGAGACATCGGTGCCGCTCATAAACAGCTACGATAATTTACTTATAATACAGACTTTGTCAAAATCAAGAAGCCTTGCAGGAGGAAGAGTCGGTTATGCGATTGGATCCGGAGAATTGATAGAGGATCTGGGGATTGTAAAGTATAGCTTCAATCCGTATGGACTGGATAGTATTTCGATTGCTGCTGCGACGGCTGCCATAAAAGACCGGGAATACTTTGAAATGACACGCGGCAGAATAATGAAGACACGCGATGAAACATCGGAAAAGCTTAAAGAGCTCGGATTTGAGGTGCTTCCGTCGGAGGCAAATTTTATTTTCGTAAAACATGCAGCCATGCCGGGTGAAATGTATTTTAAAGCGCTGCGGCAAAATAGTATAATCGTGAGACATTTTGACAGACCGCAGATAAAGGACTACGTGAGGATCACGATAGGGACGGATAATGAAATGCACAGGCTTGTGGAGGTGACGGAGCGGATTATTGAAAAGTCATGCGACGGCGCGGTGAAAAATAACCGGGATTTATAAAATATCAATGTAAAATGGAAGAGATGAAAATGAGAAAAAGCAGAATTAAAAGAGATACAAAAGAAACTCAGATAGAACTTACTCTCGACATAGATGGAACAGGCGAATATGATATAAGGACGGACTGTGGATTCTTAAAGCATATGCTGGAGCTTTTCGCAAGGCACGGAAGATTTGATCTTACAGTCGACTGTACCGGTGACAGCTATGTGGACTACCATCATACGGTTGAGGACACAGGCATATGTCTGGGTCAAGCGTTTAACAAAGCACTCGGCGATAAGAAAGGGATCAAAAGATACGGAAGCATGATCTTGCCTATGGATGAGGCTCTGCTGCTTTGTTCGCTTGATATAAGCGGCAGATCATTTGTGAATTACGATGTCATGCTTACTGCAATGAAGGTAAGTGATGAAAGCGAATTTGCGGAGTCTATGAAAGTGGGAGATTTTGATACTGAACTTGTAAAGGAATTTATGCTTGCACTTTCAAGGGAAATTGGGATGACGCTGCATATCAAGATGCTTGAGGGTGAAAATACTCACCATATCATAGAGGGAATATTCAAATGCCTTGCCAGAGCTCTGGCTCATGCATGTGAGATAGACAGACAGTTTGCCGATGAGATACCGTCGACCAAAGGAGTTTTATAAATGCTTGCTATAATTGATTACGGAGTCGGCAATCTGTTTTCATTGCGAGCGTCGCTCCATTATATAGGGACAGACACTGTTGTGACAAACCGTAAAGAAGATATAAAAAAAGCGGACAAACTCATATTGCCCGGGGTAGGCGCATTTGAGGATGCGATAGCAAAGCTGCGCGATACAGGACTTGTCGATACTATCGTAGAGGAGACCGGGAAAGGCAAATATCTGCTCGGAATCTGTCTGGGCATGCAGCTCCTTTTTGACAGGAGCTGCGAATATGGTGAACACGCCGGTCTTGGGCTGATAAAAGGTGAAATCGCAAGTATAAAAAACGATCTCTCCTCAAAAGCGGGAGGAAAGCTCAATGTGCCGCATATAGGCTGGAATGCACTTAAAGTTACAGGGCGCGGTATAGGAGAAGATGCATCGAAAGATAAGCTGTTCAAATATACAAGCGACGGAGACTGTGTGTATTTCGTGCATAGCTATTACGGTAAGAACTGCAGAGGAAATACTATAGCGACAGCAGAGTATGGCATAACGATCACAGCTGCGGTGAGAAACGGAACAGTGTACGGTACACAGTTCCACCCGGAAAAGAGCGGTACAGCGGGCCTTGGTATACTTAAGGCATTTACAGAAATTTAAAAGCCGCAGATAACGGGCATATGCGCAAGCTTAAAGGAGAAGGTAATTATGAAGATTTTTCCGGCAATAGATCTGAGAGGCGGAAAAGCCGTCAGGCTTTTTCAGGGTGATTATGACCAAATGACTGTTTACAGCAATGATCCTGTGAAGATCGCAGAAGGATTCAGGGAAAGGGGTGCAGGAAGCATACATCTTGTGGATCTGGACGGCGCAAAGGACGGCAGACTTGTAAATTTCGAAACAATAAGAAAAATAATAGAAAGTACAGATATGTTCATTGAAGTCGGAGGCGGTATCAGAGATGAGGAATGTATAAAACAGTATCTTGATCTCGGGGTTGACCGAGTGATACTGGGGACGGCCGCTGTAAAGGCTCCGGAGTTTCTGCGTGAGATGGTAAGAAAGTATGGTGAAAAGATAGCTGTGGGAGTCGATGTCAAAGACGGAAAGGTAGCAGTAAACGGTTGGAAGGAAGTCACCGATAAGGAAGGCATTGCGTTTTGCAGACGGCTCCGTGATATCGGAGTAGAGACGGTTATATACACGGATATTTCAAAGGACGGCGGACTTCAAGGCACAAATATAGAAGTCTATAAGAAACTGAAGGAGATAGAAGGCCTTAATATAGTGGCCTTGGGCGGCATAAGCTTTGAAAGGGAAATCATAATGTTAAGGGATCTTGTCCACGGTGCGATACTGGGAAAAGCTATATACAGCGGCGCGCTCGATCTTGAACGTTCGATCAAACTGGGAGAAAAACAGGGGGATACTTAATTCGTTAAGGCATTAAAACAGATGTATCTTAATAACTCCTGTAATGCCGCGGTCTGCAGGCCGCAGAAGGATATCTGACTGTCGAAAAAACAGTTAAAATTTCAGTAAAAAGGTGGATCATATGATAACGAAACGAATAATACCATGCCTTGACATACGAGATGGAAAGGTAGTTAAAGGCGTGAATTTCAAGGGTATAAAGGATGTCGCCGATCCTGTAGAGATGGCTGCATTTTATAATGAACGCGGGGCCGATGAGCTGGTTTTCTATGATATTACGGCGAGCGTCGAGTGCAGAAAGATCTTTTCAGATATTCTGACCGGTGTCGCTTCACAGATATTTATACCTCTCACTGTGGGTGGAGGCATCAATACACTTGATGATTTTGACAGAGTCCTAAGATGCGGAGCGGATAAGGTAAGTGTAAACAGCGGCGCTATAAAAGACCCGAGCATCATAGAAAAGAGCGCGAAAAAATACGGAAACCAGTGTGTTGTGCTGAGTACGGATATAAAAAGAGTCGATGGAGAATTCCACCTCTTCACAGGAGGCGGAAGATATGATACAGGCGTGGATGCTGTCCGCTGGATAATGGACGGTGTTGAAAGAGGCGCGGGTGAGCTGGTGGTAAACAGTATTGATACCGATGGCGTAAAGGGCGGCTTTGATCTTGAACTTCTCGATATAATAGCATCAAAGGTGGACGTTCCTATCATTGCATCAGGCGGCGCCGGTAAAAAAGAAGATTTTGCAGAACTTTTCAAACATGAAGGTGTCGATGCGGGTCTGGCGGCAAGCATCTTTCATTTTAAAGAAGTTGATATACTGGAACTGAAAAAATACCTTAAAGAACAGGGCGTTGAGGTGCGTCTTTAAAGATATACATGGGGATACATAAGACACAAGCTTCTATATTAAGAAAGGAACTGAAATGATAGATATAAACGAACTTGGATTCGATGAAAAAGGGCTTATACCGGTGATAGTGCAGGACTATTATTCAAAGCAGGTCCTTACATTGGCATACATGAACAGAAAGGCGCTTGAAATCACCCTGGCTGAAGGCAGGACGTGTTTTTGGAGCCGCAGCAGACAGGAGCTTTGGCGCAAGGGTGAAACGAGCGGCAATTTTCAAAAGATCGTATCTATAACTGTTGACTGCGATAAAGATGCGCTCAATGTAGAGGTGATAAAGGATGGTCCCGCATGCCATACAGGATCAGAAAGCTGTTTTTTCGAGCCGGTATACGTTGCGGAGGATACTACACCGTTTTCATATGAAGCTCTCTATAAGATGATCGAGGGAAGAAAGACAGATCCCAAAGAAGGAAGCTATACCAGCTACCTGTTTGATAAGGGGATAGAAAAGATAATGAAAAAAGTCGGAGAGGAGAGCACGGAAGTCATAATTGCGGCGACAAAGGGAGATAGGGAAGAAACCATATATGAAGTCGCGGATCTTGCATACCATGTGATGGTCATGATGGCTGAGCGGGGCATAGCGCTTAAAGATCTGACATCTGAGCTTGCGAAACGCCATGTTATAGATCATAAAGTAAAACAAGAGCGAATGCGGTAGTACATCCGTCCTCATAAATAAAATATTTAGAAAATTTAAAACTCAGTGTTTAACGGATATTCCCGATCGTATATGGAATTTTTGAATATAAGCGCTTTAACAGCGAAAAAGAAGGTGATATAGTTATATTGCTTTATGGAAACGAACGGAGCAGATGCCGATAAGCTTAACATGCTTTAAAACACAACAGAAATCAGGAAGGAAATAAGCGCTATGAAAAAAGGATATGATTTGATAAGGGATGCTTTTTTGAACAAAGGAACTGCGTTTACCGAAAGAGAACGGAAGGAGCTGGGTCTTGAAGGCCTTCTGCCGCCATGTATCGAAGACATCGAAACACAGAAGGAGAGGGTTTACCGTCATATAGAGAAAAAAATATCTTTGATAGATAGAAGAAAGTTTTTGATGGATATCTTTAATCATAACCGTACACTTTTCTTCTATCTATTCCGCGAACATTTCAAAGAGCTTATGCCTGTGGTGGGTGATCCTGTAATAGCAGAGAGCGTGGAGCAGTACAGTGAGCAGTTCACCGATCCTCAGGACGCGGTTTTCTTATCGATAGATGAACCCGATCAGATTGAAAGTATACTTAAATCCGCAGCAGACGGACGCGATATAAGACTGATGGTTGTAACAGATTCCGAGGGTATACTTGATAGAGGGGACTGGGGCGTAAACGGTGCAGATGTTTCCGTGGAAAAGCTTATGGTATACACTGCAGCTGCAGGTATAGATCCAAAATGCGTCATGCCTGTAGTACTCGACTGCGGTACGGACAATGAGGCGCTGCTCGGCGATTATTTTTATCTCGGTAATCATCATAAGAGAGTGCAGAAAGAGCAGTACTATAAATTCATAATAAAATTTGTTGAAACGGCGGAAAAAATATTTCCGGATCTTTATATTCATTTTGAAGATTTCGGAATGTCCAATGCAATCGAAATACTTGAAGTATACAAAGACGCATTTCCCGTTTTCAGTGACGGCTGCCAGGGAACAGGCCTTGTAACGCTTGCAGGAATACTCGGTGCGATGGATATAATCAAAGAAAAACTTACTGATCAGAAATATATGTGCTTCGGTTCAGGCATAAGAGGGACATGTATCACTGACATAATATTCAAAGAGATGAGAGCGCAGGGGCTGTCCGAGACGGAAGCAAGAAAGCGTTTTTATATAGTCGGCAAGGACGGCCTTTTGTTTGATGATATGGAAGGTCTTACACCGGTACAAAAACCGTTTGTACGGAAACGTTCGGAATTTAAAAATGCAGATGAATTGACAACACTGGAAAAGGCCGTTATGGCGGTGCAACCGACGATCCTTATCGGAACATCCGAACAGCAGGGGGCATTTACTGAAGATATTGTGAAGGCTATGGCTTCATGGTGCGAGCATCCTGTGATTTTCTCGCTCAGCAGTACTGCGGAATTTTCGGAAGCGAAAGCGGCAGACATCATCAATTGGTCGCACGGCCGCGCAATGGTTGCGACGGGCGCACCTTCAGATCCTGTGGAATACAACGGAATTACATATGATATAGGGCAGCTTGACGACGCACTTATTTATCCGGGGATTGGGCTCGGAGCCGTTTCTGTAAAGGCGAAACTTATCACAGATGAGATGCTTTCAGCGGCAGCTCATGCACTTTGCGGATTTCTGGAGATTGATGAGTATGGTCCGGCAGTACTGCCGCCTGTAGAGATGCTGATACAATTTTCCGAATCTGTTGCGGAGGCGGTAGCGGATTGTGCGGTAAAGCAGGGGGAAAACAGGCTTGATACTGACGATGCCGCGGCGACTGTCAAAGAAAACATATGGCTTCCTGAGTATTTAAAGTATGAGAACGGCGAGTTTAAAGCGGTCAAAAAACAGGAGTCGTCAGAAAAAACGGATCTGGAAAAATTATTTAAATAACAGTCAGGCAATTATAAAATCATGCCGAACCCGGTGATCGTTATGATCAATGCGCATGAATTAACGGTTGCCTGTATATACTTTATCAAGATATCCTCGTGCTGTTTCGGCGAGATGATAGACGCTTTTGATGTTTGTCGGCTGTTTGTCTGTAATATGGTAACGTGGGAAAAAACGTGACAGATGAAGAGGAATTTTACGGCCGTTGCCGTTGTTTAAAGAGGAAATCCACGAGGCTTCTTCGCGGATTTCTTTTTCCGTATCGTTTTCACCCGGGATGAGGAGTGTTGTAAGCTCTACGTGGCAGTCTTTTACGGCGCGATCTATGAATGCCTTTACCATATCAAGATCGCCGCCGATATAATCTGTATAAAAAGAGCTGCGGAAAGATTTCAGATCTATATTCATGGCATCGATATAAGGCAGAATTTCTTCGAGAATATCTATGCTTGCATTGCCATTGGTAACAATAACATTCAGCATGCCGTTTTCATGCACGAGTTTTGCTGTATCACGTACATATTCCCAGCCGATGATAGGCTCATTGTATGTAAAGGCAACACCGATGTTGCCGCGGTTTTGGAGTTTTTTCGCCATATCGGCAAGCTGCCGGGGAGAGCAATATTCGGTGTGTATGCTGTCGGCATCTGCCATAGATATTTCATGATTCTGGCAGAATGGACAGCGGAGGTTGCATCCGTAGCTTCCCGCTGAAAGTATCATACTTCCGGGATGAAAAGCGGCGAGCGGCTTCTTCTCGATAGGATCCAGTGCAAGAGAAGTCAGTTTGCCGTAATTCGTGCATATTATTCTGCCGTTTTGGCAGCCCCGTGCTCGGCAAAATCCGATGCCGCCTTCTCTTATATTACATTGTCTGAAACAAACATTACAATTTGCATCCATCAGTAATGCCTCACAACTTCAAAACGCTCCAGCTTGACACCGGGTTCATCTTCGCCTATACCGGCTTTCCTTTTTGCGACAGCTATCTGCTTCTCTGCTGTATCTATACCGTCGAGGTTAGGAAGAAGGAGTCCGCGTCTTCCTCCCTTTGTAACTATCACGCCGTAGCGTCCGGGGTCAAGGCTTTCCTGACCTTTTATGACCTCAGCTTCTCCGAGGATATCGACAGTTATCTCAATAGCAGAAAGTTCACCGGGAGATATGGGATCAAAACGCGTATCCTTTGTCGCTGCGCTGATCGCATTGGATATTATTTCTTCTGCGATACAGTCCTGTACCGCAGATATTGTACCTATGCAGCCCCTCAAACGACCGCCTTCATGTATTGAAACAAACGCGCCGGCAGATGTTGAAGTCATCTCATCGGGGATGTCGTTAGGGATACTGATATGTCTGCTTGACGTCACATAGGCTTCGACAGATTTCCGCGCAAGCTGCACATATTCATCTTCTGTGCTTCTCTGTTTTTTGAGCCTTGCCGTCTCTGCATCAAGCCGCTGATCAAGAAAATTCCTTTCAGGCGCATCACCGCGGATTTCATACGCACAGACTCCGTAGCCTATGCCGAAAGGTCCTTCATGGCTGAGTCTTTCCGCTTTGATATTAGTCCTGTCCAGTGCGCCGGCCATAATAATAAAACTTCTGTGTCCGCATTCTGCCGCCTTTTCGCAGAATGTGCTGTCGAAAGCAAAGAGTTTGCCGAAGTTACCACTTCCCATTACGTCCATGATGAGCTTGTCATACTCCGGACCTTCGGTAACAAATCCGTAAGGACTTTCAGTACTGAATTTATGGGAAAGATCGCCGCTTCCGATGAAAACCACATTTCTGCAAAGATCTTCAGACGCCTGTTTTATCAGCATTCCGAGCCTGTAGTGGTCTTCTAGCGGCTGTCCTGAGATGCCGATGCGGACCAGCTTGTAATCTTTATGGAATTTTTCAATGAAATATAGGGGGACCATAGTTCCGTGATCCAGGTCATCTCCCTGCTGTCCCAGCTTGCCGGCAGTGAACTGTTTCGCATATGCAAGTTCACTTATATGCGTAACAAGCTCTGTGTCATAATCTTTATCAAACTGCACTGTGCGTGCGCGGAACTGTTTCATGTCCCCGTGCACATTTTTTCCGCTTGAAATCTGAAAGTAATTCGAATACATATGCGCATGTGGTGATGTCACAATGATCGTATCGGGTCTGAGATTTCCGATGCGTCTGCCGACTTCTGTAAAAGCATCTATGGTCTTTTGTATTTTCTTTTCTTCGCCTCGCCCGACCTCCGCCATGATGACAGGCGGATGAGGGACCATATAAGCGCCTGTTATTGACATAATATACCTCCTGTGATTTATTGCTTCGATAAGGTCAAAAGCATAGAGTGTTCAATATATTTGACTGTTTTATTTTACCGTACATAATTATCATCATTTTGATTATACACCTTTTTACGGAAAAATACGGTGTAAACGACTTTTAAATTCTCAACATGCGAAATAAAGGATACAGCTTTATCTGATCCGGTGTGTGAAGCACAGTTTGGCAATATGCAATTTGCCTGCGATTGATGTTTCAAAAAATAATGGACAGTCATTTAACAAGGCTGTAAAATTATTGTATAAAAAGAATTGAATGCGAGAGGTGCGTGCCTTTCGATGGAAATCATATGTAGAAAAGGAGGGAAAATAATATGAGTGCATTTAGAATGGGAACTTACACAGTTGCAGTTGCAGCGCTGGCTTTAATGATGTTTTTTGTCGCGGATGAGGTCTCGGCAGCTGTGGAAATAAGTCCGGGCGGGACTTCAACACTTTCAGACGGAGTAGAGAAGGAGTTTGATTTCGGCGCAAAAGTATATCACGAAGATTATTACTATTTCAAGATCAAACCAAAGAGAACAGGATATATAAAGGCCTTAAACAATTACAGTCACGGCTACACGTTCGCTTTACTGAACAGTTAAAAAAAAAGGTTGTCTCACGAGACGGCAGCCATGATAATTTTTTGTCTGCCGAATCAATGTATGCTTATCAGCGATATATTGGGGATGGTGTAAAAAAAGGTGTAACATACTATATCCGCATAAAAGGATCTCCTGCAACTAAGGCTGATACAGCTGACTCGAATTATTGTGGAAAAGTTATGTACACGAGCTATTCATGCAGCGGAAAGTTTGGGAAAAACAAGAAAAAGGCCAGCAGACTTGCAAAGAAAACGTGGAGAAAAGGCAATATCCCGGCAAGCACTGCAAAGCCTTCAAAAAAAGCCGTGTGGTATAAGATTACAACAAAAAATAAGACATTCAAGGTAAGCTTTAAGGGTTGTTTCAGCACCAAGGCAACGGCTGTTATCTATTATAAGACTACAAACAAAAGCAGGAAATATTCAAGCGTAATACTCAATATATACAGAAGGAAACCCGATCCAAGCATAATGAAGGTTACAAAGAACAGAGCGTTCAAAACGACGGTATACATTAAGGTGATCCTCATAGGCAACGCATCAGGTGCTTACAAAATAAAATGGCAATGAGCTGTTTAAGCGTGTGACTTTGGTAGAAAAAAGCGCCTCCTATGATCAACGGGGAGGCGCTTTGCTGTCTGTAGGACTAATGTTTTTCTATCTTCGCCAGGAACTTCGACAGCACTTTAACCGAGCGCTGACCGGAATCGGCATTGGTCCCGATCGAGACGATATCCAAAGATCTCTTTCGCGATTTAAATACCATATTTTCGTTTCTGATGATAGTGCTTTGAGGATCTGTGACCGCGATATTTGAAAGTGTGGAGACCAGAAAACTCTTTTCGTGAGTTATCCACGGATCGTAATGAGGCTTTGTCACTGCTTTCATGTTGCATAGACCGCACGAAGTTTTAAGTTCCGATTCCATATCGCTTAAAGTGGATTTGTCGATGTCTTTTATTGCTGTCACTGTTTTAAACCTGCTCGCGGACAGAGAGATCATGCCCGTATTTGCCGATGATGTTATGTGTCCTTCGTCATCTCTTGTGATACCGTCATTAAGGATGTAAAGGAGATTTATGATGTCGTCTTTCGCTGATACAGAAACCACCTTGTCCGGACGCTTTACCTGAGTCATGGTATAGCGGGCATCAGGTTCTGAGCCGCTGTAGTTTTCCATAAATTTTTCATAGCTGGATTCAAATCGCGTAGTAAGTTTTTCTACTTTGCCCTCAGGAACTACTATGGTAACTGTCGCTTCGGTCGGAAGAGTCCATGCTGAAGTCCCTCCTGAGAATGAAGCGAGCTCGTATTGAATCCCGCCGGATTTGGCCGAGGCCAGAAAAGATGAGAGAATATCGGTGGGATTTGGCCTGTCAACGCTTTCAGCGCTGTCAGTATATCCACCGCGCAGACCTGATATCGAGAATGTATAAGCCTGGTCATATTTGCTGGTCGTCATATTTACCTTGCGTGTTATAGTGTTATAGGATGCCGAAGCGCCTTTATTGTATATGGCCAGATTGGATGAGTACATAAAATTAATAAAATAACCGGTGTCAAGATATCTGGTCTTAAGTTTTTTTGCACCGCTGAAACTCATGTTGTCTGAACGCGTAAAGACCAGTTTTACGCTGCCATGGTCTTCAGCTGCTTTGGCGGTCGCAAACATGACAGCCATGAGCTGGCACTGTATATCTATGTTATTTTTGTCGAGGGGCATCTGGAGTACCGTCGTCTTGGCAAATTCATGCCCTTTTGTGGCAGAAAGCGACAACACCATGTATTCATCTGTCTTATCAGTTACTTTGATCTTGTTGTCCTTAGCCCATTTCGTTATGTACGCGGTAGATTTTTTATAGCTGCTGTTTTTAGAGACAGCTGATTTGACAGCCTTATATTCAGTGTCCAGGATCGATTTTATTTCGCTGTCCGACATGCTGATGCTGTATGTGCAGGCAGTCATGGCAAGCATACATACTATCAGAAGTGATGCGATAAACGCGTATATTTTAGGTTTATTCATTAACTGCTCCTTTTCATATCGTAAATAATAACACATAAGGAAGTAGAAGTGTAGAAATTGTTTGATATATTTTCATCGGAATAAATTCGGATGAGTGAGAAAAAAATAGAATGAATTTAGTTGACTAATAATCAAAATATGGGTATAATTTTCATTGTATTTCAGAGGAAGGCACAAGATGTAGTATATTCCCCCCAAAAATGAATGATCCTGTAAATTGAGGCTTTCACAATCGTAATTTTATTATTTCATTTCTTTGAATATTTTATTATAAAAAAGGGGATATTTACATGCCTCCTTTAAGTGTCAACTTATTAAAAGGAGCGGTAAAAATGGGAACGATCAAAACAATTATAAAGAGAGACGGACGCAAGGTGGATTTTGATATCGACAAGATAACCAACGCCATATTCAAAGCGGCCGAGGTCCTTGGCGGAACAGACAAAGACATGGCAAGATATCTTGCAAAGCAGGTGGAGATATATCTGGATGAGATATGTCATAACGATACCCCGACGGTAGAACAGATACAGGATGCAGTGGAAAAGATCTTAATAGAAAACGGTCATGCCCGCACAGCGAAGGAATTCATACTGTACAGAGCGGAGCGTACACGGATAAGGGATATGAACACAAGGCTTATGAGAATATATTCCGACCTGACGTTTAAGGATGCAAAGGAAAATGATATAAAACGTGAAAATGCAAACATCGACGGCGATACCGCTATGGGCACGATGCTTAAATACGGTTCGGAAGGGTCAAAGCAGTTCTATGAGATGTTTGTACTCAAGCCCGAGCATGCAAAAGCACATAGAGAAGGTGATATACATATTCACGATCTTGATTTCCTTACGCTTACGACCACCTGCTGCCAGATAGATATTGAAAAGCTTTTCAAGAACGGCTTTTCAACCGGACACGGATTTTTGAGAGAACCAAACGATATACAGAGCTATTCAGCACTTGCTTGCATTGCAATACAATCGAATCAGAACGATCAGCACGGCGGCCAGAGCATACCCGACTTTGATTACGGGATGGCAAATGGCGTAAAGAAGACGTACAAAAAATTATACTGGACAAATTTGGGGAAAATACTGAACATTCTCCACGATATAGATGACGGTGTTGAACAGGTAAAGGAATTCGGAAAAAAGATAGAAGAAGAGGAAGGCGTATGCCCTGTAATCGCAGATGATAACGGCTACAGAGATATCGAAAGAAAATATCTGAAGAAGCTTGTCAGGGAAAAGGAGATAGGCAAAATTCAGCAGAGAGCCATGAAATATGCAAATCAGGAGGTGGACAGAGCGACATATCAGGCCATGGAGGCATTTGTACATAACCTCAATACTATGCATTCGAGAGCCGGCGCACAGATACCTTTTTCATCGATAAACTACGGTACCGACACTTCTCCTGAAGGTCGTCTTGTCATCAAAAATATACTGCTGGCGACTGATGCGGGACTGGGGAATGGTGAGACTGCAATATTCCCGATAAATATATTCAAGATCAAGGAGGGCATCAACTATAATCCGGGCGAGCCTAACTACGACCTGTTTAAGCTCGCGTGTGAAGTTTCGGCTAAGAGGCTGTTTCCAAACTTCTCATTTATAGATGCGCCGTTTAATCTTCCTTTCTATAAGGAGGGCGACCCTAATACGGAGTGCGCATATATGGGATGCAGGACAAGAGTTATAGGTAATAAATATGATCCTTCAAGACAAGTTGTCGGCGGCAGAGGGAACCTGAGCTTCACGTCGATCAACTTGCCGCGCATAGCTGTAATGGCAAACGGAAATATAGATTTCTTCTTTGAAGAGCTTGACAGAAAACTCGATCTGTGCCTGGGCCAGCTGATGGAAAGATATAAGATACAGGCAAAGAAGAGAGTCAAGAATTATCCGTTCCTTATGGGACAGGGGATATGGTTGGATTCTGACAAGCTTAAACCGAATGATGAGGTCGGGGAGGTACTCAAGCACGGCACCCTTTCGGTGGGCTTCATAGGACTGGCTGAATGCCTGAAAGCTCTTATAGGTGTTCATCACGGAGAATCGAAGGAGGCGCAAAATCTCGGTCTTGAGATAATAGGCTTTATGAGGAAACGGATGGATGAACAGACTGCGAAGACAGGCTTCAACTACACGCTTCTGGCAACTCCCGCGGAAGGCCTTTCTGGGAGATTTGTAAAGATCGACAGAGAGAGATTCGGTACGATTGAGGGGGTGACCGATAGAGAATACTATACGAACTCATTTCATATTCCTGTATACTACAATATATCTGCCTTCGACAAGATCAAGCTTGAAGCGCCTTATCACAACCTTACTAACGCAGGTCACATAACGTATGTTGAGCTAGACGGCGATCCGCTGAAAAATCTTGATGCATTTGAAAAGATCATAAGGTGCATGAAGGAGAGCGGAGTCGGATACGGCTCGGTAAACCATCCTGTTGACAGGGATCCGGTGTGCGGGTATACAGGAATAATAGACAATGAATGCCCTTGCTGCGGCAGGACAGAGGAATCAGATGATGAAGGATTTGAAAGAATACGCAGGATTACGGGATATCTTGTCGGTACTGTGGACCGATTCAATAATGCAAAGAGGTCTGAAGTTGGAGACAGAGTCAGACACAATCTCGGATCCGAGATCTTCGGCGCGGATGAGGTGAGAAATATTGAGCCCGCAGCAGCAACGAAGAGAATAAAGGTGGATAAGTCCGATATCGAGAGAGAAAGGGCTGAAAATACTGAAGTGGAAGACATGGAGGCTGTATAATGCCTGAAAAAGAAACGATCAGGCTCGCGGGAGTCGTAAGAGAATCGATAGTTGACGGACCGGGATTCCGCTTTACGATATTTTGTCAGGGATGCCCGCATGACTGTCCGGGCTGCCATAATCCTGATACACACGATTTTGAAGGAGGTTATGACTGTCGATTCGATACACTTGTTGATGCTATAGATAAAGATAAACTGCTGGACGGCGTGACGTTCAGCGGCGGTGAGCCTTTTTGCCAGACGGCAGCCGTTCTGAAACTCGCGCGCGAGATAAAAAAGCGCAACGGTCTGACGATAGTCATATTTACAGGTTACACATATGAAGAACTTTTCGATATGGCGAGAGGCGATGCTGATGTGACGGAGCTTCTTTCCTTGACGGATCTTCTCATAGACGGTCGATTTGTGCAGGAGGAACGCGACCTTACATTGAAGTTTCGCGGTAGCCGAAACCAGCGGATAATAGATATGGACAAGTCCCTCAATTCGGGCCGGCCGGTTTTGGCTGAGGAATATATGTAGAAAAATATCAACACCCTACCATTTGACCGTGCGGATTAGGGATAATGTAAATCTCTAAAAAATAAGGCGGCATAGTTTACAGAAATGTAGGCTATGCCGTCTTTCCTTGTTTTTTTGGGATATCAACTGCTCCGATAAAGTTCCGGTAGATCACAACTGTCTGCTTTTTTGTCCGTGTACCCGGGACTTTTTCAGGTTTCATTACCACGATTTTCTCCACAAAAGAACGGATAATCTCGGCGGTCAGTTCCGTGATGTCTGTGTACTTGCGCACCATTCCGATGAAGGTATCCACATTCAACTGGTCCTCTTTTGCGGCATCGATGAATCGGCATGGAGGTGCATTCATGGCTGTTAGCTATAAAAAACTATTTCACTTATTGATAGATAAAGATATTTCTGTTGCCGACCTGCAGAAGCAAGCCGGTTATAGCGCGAACATATCCACTCGCCTTCGAAACAACAGCTATGTTTCTCTGGAATCAATGGAGAAAATTTGCAGAGTCCTTGACTGCAAGTTGGACGATGTCGTGGAATTTGTACCGGGCGAAAAGGAAAGATAAAAAGTGTCAGCAGTGCTGGCACAATTGAGCTGGGCAAATCATTTGCTTATTATGTCCGGCAGTAAAAGTGATGAAGAACGGGAATTTTATATGCGCTTTGCTGTCAAGGAGCGATACAGTTCTCGCCAGCTTGAGCGCCAGATGGACAGTGGTTACTATGAGCGCTATTTGCTTTCTAAAAGCAAATTACTGCCGGAGCCGCCTAAGTCACAGCAGAACCCGTTCCTTGATCAGTATGTGGTGGAATTTCTCGACCTGTCGGAAGCCTTCCATGAAAATGATTTCCGTAAGGCGCTGGTTAAGGGAATGCGCGATTTCATTCTTGAATTGGGCAGGGACTTCACGTTTGTAGGCGAGGAATATCCGATACAGGTCGGTGGTGAGGATTATAGAATTGACCTGCTGTTCTCCCATCGGAGTCTGCATTGCCTTGTGGCAATGGAACTAAAGGTTGGAAAATTCAAACCGGAATATGTTTCTAAAATGGATTTCTATCTGGAGGGACTGGACAGACAGATAAAAAAGCCGGATGAGAATCCAAGCGTGGGATTACTCCTGTGTGCATCCAAAAATGACGAAGTAGTCGAGTATGCCATGAGCGTACGCTTTCCCCCATGATGGTGGCGCAGTACCAGCTTCAACTGCCGGACAAGGATGTTCTGCGGAAAAAACTGCAGGAGTTGTCCAGCTTACCGGAAATCGAAGAAATTACAGGAGGTGGCGAGGATGCCTAACCTATCGCAAATAAAGCGTCAGCGGATGCTGGATTCTCTAGCGCATATAAAAGAGGAACACAAACAAGGATGACGATGCCATGCTCATCGCTCTCGGTGAAATCGAAAGTGAACTGAACGCCAAAAAGTACGGCCTCGTCTGGGAGAAGCATGAAGAAGCTGGGCTATTACAAAAGAGACATTCGAGTATTCTAACATTAGTATGTTCCTTTCCATTATCATCAATAGATGTTCTTACCTGACCAAAAAGCTTTACAAACCCTGATTGATCAATTTCGAAGAAAAAATGGTTTATAATCACCTGAAACAATGTCAGATTGAAGCAAGAGGTATAATATGAATTTTATTCAATGGTGTAACGATAACAACGGATTTCTAACTGCTATTTTTTCTCTCATCGGCATGATTCTCAGTGTTACTGCTATAGTTGTGTCTATTCGCACAGCAAGATTGTCTTACAAAAAGAGGATATTGCTTGGCTCACCTATTTTGCTTGCTGCCGGCATTGTGCCGGGAGTCGGTGCCTAATCTTCATTACTGGGAATGGCAGCATCCGCAACCAATGTTGGCAATAGGACAGTTAACCTCACATATCTCGGTTATACAGTAAAAAAAGATGGAAGATGAAATATGCTCTACCCATACAATCGTGAGTTTGACAGCAAAGCATCTCTTGCTCCTTCCGAAATGTCTGAGAACCAGTTTTATACTGATGAGTTAATAAAGTGCTTTTCTCAGGAAAATCGCGATATAAAACTCTTTGTGTTTGCAAGAGATACCGAGGGGAAAGAGTACAAACGAAAATCTGGTACCGTTGGTAAGTTGCTTGACAATTTATCAAAATAAGGAATTCTTTCCTGTTTTCCTGCTTGAAGACGTTCATATAACGTTTTTTGAATTATCCCTTATCCGCTCCGGCATTACGGTGGGGTGTTTTGCTTTTAAGTGCGCACTTATTAAGCGGCTGCCGGATCTGATGCGTCTGTGAGAGAACACGAGGCTGAAAATAAACAGCACACGGAAACTGACAACTGACACATCTGTTGACAAATGCAAGTTGTTTGTGCTATGGTTATTCTGTTGCATCATGAAATGGGAGGCAGATATGAAAAATTTACAAACATCATCTAAATGCCTGTGGGTGGCGCGAGATATAGCAGGTGGGATTGCAAAGGGTGAAATAAAGGAAGGAGAAGCTATTCCCGGGATGTCTATCATGGCATCCAGGTACGGTGTTTCTCCCGAAACTATTCGAAGGGCGATTTCTCTTTTGGCATATAGAGATGTAGTTGAGGTGAAGCCTCAGAGCAGAACCAGGGTTAAGTCTGTAGAGAGTGCAATTAAATATCTGAATTATGTGGACAGAGAAGATGAGCTGAGAGATGCTTACCGCAATATCAGGGAAATTGCCAAGCAGTATAGAGATTTAAACACAAGGCTTATGGATGCTCTTGATTATTTTGTGGAAAGAAAAATAAGCCTGTCTCCTGTAAAGTCACCTTTTCCGAATTATGAGATACCGATTCCGGACGATTCGGATTTGTTGGGTGAAAGTATCGGCGGAATGAAATTCTGGAATAAAACAAGATGCACCATTGTAGGTGTAAAAAGACAGAATGAAACAATTATATCCCCGGGTCCCCGCCTGGTTTTTAAAAAAGGAGACATATTAGTGGTTATAGGCAGCGCAGAGTCTGTGGAAGATGCGGTGAAACTCATAAGAAAATAAAGCAGATAATGTAATATAAAATACAAAACGGCATTTTATGCATTGCTTGTGGGGAGGTGTAAGCAAATGATTCAATTTGAAAACGTTAGAAAGGTGTATGGGAAAACAGTTGTTTTAAATGACTTGAGTTTTGAGATAGAGGATGGTCAATTTGTTTGTCTTATCGGAAAATCAGGGTGTGGAAAAACAACTACCTTAAAAACCATAAATCAATTAATAAAGCCTGATGCGGGGCGTATATTGATAGACGGTGAAGATATATCCACAAAGAATAAGGCAGAGTTCAGACGTCATATCGGTTATGTAATACAGCAGATCGGACTTTTTCCGAATATGACTGTAGCACAAAATATTTCCGTTGTACCTAAGCTTCTTAAGTATAACAAGGCGGAATGTGAGCGCATAGTCAAGGAAATGCTCGATTTGGTAAAAATGAATGAGTTTGCTGACAAATATCCTTCAGAACTTTCCGGGGGACAGCAGCAGAGGGTCGGTGTTCTGAGAGCTTTGGCCGCCAGTCCGCCGATAGTACTTATGGATGAACCGTTCGGAGCTTTGGATCCCATGACCAGAGAAAGCTTGCAAAACGAAGTAAAGGATCTGCAGCAAAAATTGAAAAAGACAATAATATTTGTTACGCATGATATGAATGAAGCTATTAAGCTTGCAGATGTAATTATATTCATGGATCAGGGCAATATTATACAGATGGCAAGTCCGGCTGAATTTTTGGCTAATCCGGCCAATGATTTAATCAGGGAGTTTATGGGCGAGCATGTGGAAGGGTATATGGTACCAACAAAAGTTGAAGATTATATGCGTACCAGCTTGGCGTTTGCGCATAAGGGGGACGGTGTAAGAGAGTGTGCCGAGTTAATGGCTAGAAACAGCGTGGATTCTTTACTGGTAGTTGATGACAAAAACAGATTTGCCGGCACTGTCACCATTAGAGATATCATGCATTGGGGTAAAGAGCTTACCAGCATCGAACCGATTATAAGGCAAACGGCCAGAACGGTTTTGCTCGGCAGTGATGCGAGGGAAAGCTTTGAATATTTATTGGAAACAAATGAAAACTATGTGGTGGTTTTGAATGATGACAGAAGTATAGCGGGAATCATAACAAAAACCAGTGTGGCCACATCTGTTGCAGAAAATTTATGGGGAGGTGAATAAGCATGCAAACACTTATGGATACTTATGGGTCTATGTTGTTAGACGCAATAGGCACTCATATGCTCTATGTAATCGTTTCAGTCGCCCTGGGATTTACCGTAGGGGTTCTTTTGGGAATTCTTCTTTCAAGAGTGCCTAAAATATCTGTGGCAATATTACCTCTTTTATCAATTTTCCAGACTATTCCGGGGTTGGCTTTTATAGGTATATTGTTTCTTATTACAGGAATGAAACCGATAACGGTTATAATAGCATTGTCTGTTTACGTTGTATTCCCTGTGTTGAAGAATACATATGCGGGAATATTGGGTGTTGAAGAAAAGTATGTTGAGGCGGCAAAAGGGTGCGGAATGACATCATTTCAAACTTTGATCAACGTAGAACTGCCTCTTGCATCTCCCTCTATTATTGCGGGTCTAAGAATGGCTGTTATATATACGGTCAGCTGGACCGTGCTTGCAGCCATGATAGGTTTGGGAGGTCTGGGCGACTTTATTTATCAGGGAACGACCTCAAATAATAATACATTAATTCTGTTGGGCGCCATCCCGGCCGCTATAATTGCCATTGTTCTGGGCATCATCATTGATGTGTTACAGAAAAAACTGACTCCTGCAGGAATAGGGGAGGTGAAAGACAAATGACAGTTAATTTGATAATTGAGCATATGTTTTTGGTGTTGGCGGCCATAACCATGGCGATTATTATAGGAATTCCTCTGGGAATATGTGCATATATGGTTCCGAAAAGCAAAACGATCATACTTAGAATAGTAGATATACTTCAAACTATTCCTGCATTGGCGTTGCTGGGTTTAATCATGATATTGGCCGGACCCGGAAAGCTTACTGTAGTAATCGGCATAACCCTGTATTCTTTGCTTCCGATCGTACAGAATACATATGTAGGTCTTTCAGGAATTGATACTGGTGTTAAAGAAGCTGCCAAGGGTGTCGGCATGACTCCGGGAGAAAGATTGGGCAAAGTGGAATTTCCTATAGCTTTTCCGACAATTTTTACCGGAATAAGGATTGCTGTCGTAAACGCAATAGGGATAGCGGTCTTTGCAGCCTTTGTAGGTGGAGGCGGCCTTGGCGGCGTCATGAACAAGGCCATTAGAATCCAGGATATGAAGATGATATTGCTGGCGACAGGGGCTCTTATGATCATTGCTGTTGTCCTGGATTTGATTATGAGCATAAGTGAAGCTCAAATACGAAAGTTTCATAGTAATATGAAAAGAGTTATCTCGTCGATATTGATTGTCTTTGTGGCTTTTCTGGCAACTGTACCATTCCAGCTTGCCGGCGCCAAGAGTGCGGATGCTATGATGCTGTATGACGGTGACTACACCGAATCCCAGATAATGCATCACATGATAAAGCATCTTGTGGAAGGCAAAACCGATCTTAAGGTCAGCATACAGGATCAGATGTCACAGGTTAACAATTATAAGGCTCTGATCGGAGATAGGCATTCCTGTGATATGATGATAAGTTATGACGGTACATTGCTTACTACTTTCCTGAAAAAGGATCCAACGGATGTTCCGAAGGGAGAAAGCCTGTATGATTACACAAACAAATTAGGGCAGGAAAAAGAACAGGTGACCATGCTGGGCAAGCTTGGATTTAATAATACCTATGCCATAGCTGTTCCGCAAAAGATTGCTGACAAATATAACCTAAAGAAAGTATCTGATTTAGAAAAGGTATCAAAAGATTTGGTTTTCGGTGCGGAGCATGAGTTCTTTACTGAAGAAGGCAGTATGAAGTACAATCCTTTCATTAAATATTACAATTTAAAATTTAAAGATCAAAAATCCGTTGACGTAAGCCTGAAGTATTCAGCTGTTGAAAAGGGCGAATACGATGTCACGGAGGTATATGCAACAGACGGCTTGAACAAAAAAGCAAATTTGCTTATTCTGGAGGATGACAAGCATTTCTTCCCGGAATATAACGGGGCATTTCTCGTCAGAGAAGATACTTTCGAAAAATTCGCTTCCGCTGCGCCTAATCTTAGACAGGTTCTGTCAATGCTGAACGGAAAAATCTCCACAGAGGAAATGTCAGAACTGACATACCTGGTAGATGTAAAAGGTCAGTCTCTTGATAGGGTGTCAGAAGATTTTCTAAAGAAAAAAGGCATTCTCTAGATAAGTGAAAATGATTACTTTCAAATCCGTCTCCTAATTTTCCGCCTTACTGCTGCGCTTGATTATAAATCTGTCGAAGCATGCAAGGATTGCAGGCAGCATAAATATGACGAGCAGGGTCGTTATAGCACATCCTGCCGAAAGGATTCTGCATATCTGCCGTGTCGCAAGCTGGCTGAATGCAAAACTGATCACACCTATCGCAACTATGAGTATAAATGCCGACGTCAGTATCGTCTGCAAAGAACCGCTGTATGCTTCCCGGATCGCTTCGAGAGGCGGCAGGTTACGGCGCGCTTCGATGTAGTAGCTGGAGTATATGATGGCGTAGTCGATCGTGGCTCCCATCATTATGCTCTGAACAATAAGCAGTGAGAGATGGTTCATGTCGTAATTTATGATATTCATTATGCTCATGGTCATAAACACGGCGCACTGGATCAGTAGAACCAGCAACACAGGTGTCGCTAATCTCCTGAATGTGAACAGAACGATTATGAATATGAAAATCGCCGTTATGATTGTGATACTGTTAAGTTCATTTTTGAATGATTTTGACATTTCATATGCCATAGGAGTATTTCCTATCAGGTAATAGCTGTTTGAAAACTTCTCGCTGCATTTTTTATCAAGACCGCTCATGAATGCACGGGTCTTGTCTGAATCTTCATCAACATCTGCGTTTATCAGCATGCGCCCGTAATGCCGGCCGCTGAGCTTTTCGGCCGCATCATCCAGATCTTTTCGCATCTTTTTTATATCGGACTTTGCAGTTTTGTCTATGACTTTTGAATATACACTGCTTTTGATCATCTTGTCATCAGCATGGTGTACAAGGCTTATCAGATCCATTTTCCATTTGTCGTTATACATGTGTTTCGATCCGTAATATTTGTAGAGCAGAAGCATTGAATCGGTATCGAAATCATCGTTATTTGAATGCGAAATCCCGTCTTTTGAACTTTTGGCATAGCCGTTGAAAAGATTTGATATACCTGCTGCTGTATAGCGTCTGTCCGAGATCGAGGAGTTGATTACGGTTTGAATCATAGCAATGTCTTTTTTTGAAGTACCGATATTCGAATTCAGGGAGCTGTCGTTTAAGACATCGGAGGCAATGAAGTTTATGAATCTCTGGGGTGACAGCCGCCAGGCGTTTGTACCCCTCTGCTTGTAGAGGTTTAAAAGATAAATATTCCTTACATCTTTTTTGCCCATCCCGAGAAATTCGGCCATCGATGATGCCGAAAACCGAGTTCGGTTAACTGATGCGTTTATTACAGCATGCAGAGTCTTTAACTGCTTCAGCTGCTTTTTTGAAAGCGCCGAAGAGATATCCTTTCCGGAAAGCATATATCCGACAAGATTTTGTATTGATATCTTATATGATCCCGGGGATGCCGATATTTGCTGATATGAGTATATAAACGACAGCGTGGAGGCATCAATTGGGATCCCGTTTGCAGAAAGAACCTGTTTCATCTGTTTGACCGTATATGAAGAAGTATCATACTGCCCCAACTGTGTAAGCGCAGCTATAAGCTGAGTTTGACCGGGATCGACCGCCTTCATTGAATCGGCAAGGCCGCCGATGGAGGATCGCTTTTTACCCATGTTTTTTTTGAAGTATTGAACGTAGATCATTTTCATCTTTGAAGATGCTATGCCGAGAGTTTTTGAAGAAGACGAGTAGGTTACAGGGTTCGTCATCTTTGCTATATTTGTATATGGGCGCATGGCTTTCAAATTTTTTGAAGCCTGCCGGTCTATCATTCTGCCATATGTGCTGTCCGTTGCGACATCGTGAATCAAAAAATCTACAAATGCGGGCAGACTCATAGTTCCGCCGGATACATCCCCGTGCTTCATCTGATAATAGAGGAGAATCTGCTTTACCTGAGAGGAATTCATCTCAAAAAAGGCTGCAAGAGACGAATCGTTCATAGCAGTTGTAAGCGTTTTTTTGTCAATATATTTTGAAAGTTTATTTATCTGAGACTTTTTATCCTTTGTAATGCGGCCGCTGAATGTGTCATTATGGAAAACATCGTTTTCCATAAATGTGACAAATTGCGGAATTGTAAGCATGACTGTTTCGTTTTTTCTGAAATAATCATAATAGGTCATGCGCAGCATATCCTTGTCGAGATTTATATCTTTGTAGTTTGTGTCGTCGTTTTTACCTTTGCTGTCGTATGTGCCTGCATGACTTTCGGAATTGATTTCATACATGTCTTTGAGGAATTTTTTCATAGACGGCGCCGTACGTTTTTTCCCAAGAGTGCTTTCATAACAGGATGCGTTTTTCACCGCGGTATTATCTTCGAGTTCTGAAGCCAGCTTTTCAGCAGAGGCACTGTCTTTTGCATTATATATAAGCACCATTGAATTATCATATCCGAAAACTCTGTCGATATCAGTCGGCTCATTTTGTGCATATGAAAAGTCGATATATCCTCTGGTTATAAATACCGCGATAAACAGTACGGCAAAGATTGCTGTAAGCGGGATGCGAAATCTATGCTGAAATCTGCCGAGTACAGGAAGGTCGAATGCAAAAGATTTCTTGACAGTCTTTGTCATAAGACTGTCAAATGCGAGCAGGAGCGCCGGCATAACGGTAAATAGGCATATGAGGCTGATGATAACACCCTTGGCAAGGGAAAGACCTATGTCGGCGCCTATTTTAAAGCTCATAAAAAGCAGAGCCAGCAGACCGGCAAAGGTTGTCAGTGAACTTCCGGTGATGGCGCCGAATGACAAGGACAGCGAGGCTCTCATTCCCTGATATTTGTCGGAAGTTATAATGCGCTGCTGGCGGTATCGGTTTAGGAGCATTATCGAGTAGTCCATGCTGAGCACCATCTGAAGGACGGCTGCTATCAGGTAGGTGGTATGTGATATGTAAGGAAAGAAAACATAGCTTCCCATGTTGATAAGTATAGCTATGCCGATGGTGATCATCATGGCAAGCGGTTCAATATATGAATTTGCCATTATAAGGATTATTATAAATGCTATCACAACTGCTATAATGACGATCCAGAGCGGCAGATCTGACTCGTTGGCATCATTTATGCTTCCGCCGAGCGTGATGTCGTGCTTTTTACTGTACTTTTTCTGAACGGTTTTCCAGATATAAGCGCCCCTGTCGGAGTACTGGTCGCAGTCACAGTTTATGATATATAAAGTATAAATACCTCTGTTGTAATCTTTTTTGTCAATATCATAGTTTACATTCGATACATATTTTATTGAGGCAAGGTCGTTAAGTACGTAAAGCTTCTTCTTGTCGGTCTTGAGGTCGTTGAACATGACTTTAAGATTGCAGGAAGACTCTTTTCCAAACTCGGCCTTCATGAGATCCATCCCTTTCTTCATTGAGGAATCATCAGGCAGATATTTTGTTGTATCGTGGTTCACATTGACAAATGGAATTAGCGCGGCAAAGCCAACAGCCAAAGCTATAAAAATAATCAGTATGATTTTGCTTCTCCTAACCAGGAATGAAGAAAACTTATCTTTCATGTACATTGTCCTCTCAAATACGATGAATTTATATCATTATTACGACGGCAGCTAGTGTAATGTTGTTTTGAACATGCAGATGTGTGCATTATTGACGTGAGCAAGAGATCAGCCGGTTATACTTATATGCAGCGTTCTTCTGCGGGGACCGTCAAATTCAACGAAATATATGCCCTGCCATGTTCCCAGCACCGGCTGCCCGCCTTCGATTATGAGCGTTTCAGAAAATCCGATAATGCTGGCTTTCAGATGTGCTGCGGAGTTCCCTTCGAAATGATGGTATCCGTCTTCCCATGGAACTATTTTGTTGATTTCCCTTTTAAAATCTCTTACTACATCGGGATCTGCATTTTCATTTATGGTTACGGCTGCCGTTGTATGGGGAACAAAAATCGTACAAAGCCCGGTTTTTATGCCGCTTTGCAGTATGATGCTCCGAACTTCGCGCGTTGTATCCTTCATCTGAGTGTGAGCATCTGTTTTTATGTATATTGTTTTCATGGGCCCTCTTGTTTTCAATTTGCGCACAGACGACTTTTTTTTATATTAGAAAATCTGCGACAGGCATTAAAAGCATAACAAGTATATCACATTTATTTGCCGTGTTGGGACATGTAAAATCGCTTATGGAGCGATTTTGGAGAAAATATTCGGGGCGAAGATCCTGATAAATCAAGTACATATATTTTCAGGCTGTAAAATATGAGGGAAATGTGTTTTATTCGTGAAGAAATTCTAAATGCGGTCACAAGCATACAGTAAGGTGATAAAATACGTTATGTATTATGCAAGATAGCGTGAAAATCATTGGCATGGGAGATACAGGATGGCAAGGATAGATAATTTGATATTTCGTTCGAAGATATGGATAATCGTGGTCGCTGCAGTGATGCTGATTGGAGGAGGAGTTCTGATAACACTGGGCTCCACACAACCTTATGCATTGGCTGCCGACGGAGGTAAGGTGATACAGCCTTATTCTGTAAAGGCTGGAGGCAAGGAGCTGGCGGCAGTAGAAACGGCGGATGAAGCAAAAGCCGTGATATCAAATTTGAAGAAAACATATTATAAGGGTGAAAAACCTGCGGATTTAAAGTTGACGCCGGCTGTCAGCATTGAAAAAAAAGATCTGGCACGCGGAGAGGCTCCTGTTAAACTTGACAGCACAAAGTCGGCGGTCGAAAAAATTGTTAAACAAAACAGGTCGGGCACTCCTGCCGTAACGGTTTCATATACGAGGCAGGTACAGAAAAATAAAAAGGTAAAGTATAAAGAAGTTTATAAGAAATCATCTGATATTGAAAAGGGTGAAAAGCGCGTAGCCTGTAAAGGGAAGAACGGAAGCAAGCATGTTACTGAAAACATAACATATGAAAACGGTCAAGTTGTACATGTTGTAATACTCGATGAAAAGGTTACAAAAAATGCTATGACTCAGGTGGTTTATACAGGGACAAAAGTGTCTTCTGAAACAGCGGATACGGATTCGCTCAGACGTTCATCAAGAAAAGCTTCGTCTGAAAAGTCGTCTTCAAACAGCAGCTGTGACGGCGGAATGACTTTAAAGAACGGCGATGGACAGGCTGTTGTAAATTATGCAAAGCAGTTCCTCGGCAATCCTTACGTCTATGGCGGCTGCAGTCTCACTAACGGAACGGACTGCTCCGGGTTTACAATGTCGGTTTACAGAAAGTTCGGCATATCGCTGCCACACTCCTCATATGCGCAAAGAAGTGCGGGAAGAGGCGTGCCTTACAGCAAAGCCAGGCCCGGCGACATAATCTGCTATTCAGGACATGTAGCACTGTACATAGGAAATGGTCGTATAATACATGCAAGCACTCCGAGCACAGGTATAATCTACGGAAGTGCAATACACAAGGCTATAATAACGGTCAGAAGAATATTCAAATAGACAGGTTAGTCTCCCTCGCATCCGCGGGGGAGTCTTTTACGCAATAATATTGTATCCCTGCAAAAGCCCAGTTCTGCTGCGAGACCGCCGGAGCTGGTCTTTTAATTTGTGTTTGGAAGGATCGGCTTCTGTGAATACGGTCTAACGGGACAGAGATCAGTTTTAAAAGTGACTTTTTCATTATTGATATACCGGTAAAGCCGTTTTGGATTGATGAAAGCCGCATTTTCAAATATAATAGTACGTAAGTAACGGAGGTGAATAAATGTTAGGATACAAGAAAAAGCAGATACTTCTCACAGAAGGGAAGATCGATGAGGTAATAGATAACTATTCGCACAGTTATGCCATACAGTACGCTGAGGATTCTCGGACACAGGATGACATAGATGCTGAAGAATATATTTTATATTATGAACACGATGTATATGACGCCGTCATAGATATCGTTAAAAAATCTGAAGACGACAATACTGTAGAAAGAATAACTGAACTGGACAGAGTATACCGGGAGAAATCCGGCGAAAAGGATGAAAATTATACTATAAGCGTAGCTTATGAGTTTGTGATCAGAGCTATAACGGGGAAAAGACCTTTGCCGGGGACGATGGCAATGGGAAAGAAGATCCGGAAAAATGCAGTAAACCGTCTTAAGCATCTGATGGAATTTGAAATGAAACGCGCATGATGCCGTGATAAGGGACATACTTCTTTAAACACGGCATGAACAATGCCCGGTTTTTGATATATAAACGGGGCAAGAGGGGAATACATGTAATGAAGCATAAAAAGTTTTTATCTTTATTGACAGCGGCAGGCATATTTGCCTTTTCGCTGCCATATGCTATATCGGCTGAAACGGAACCGACAGCTCTGACACTTGATGATATGAGGGAAACGTTTCATCTTGAAAGAGATGCAACGGATATAGTCAACATCGTATATAAAGACAGGAAAGACCTTATGCCCAAGATCGCTTCAAATGCGAGGAAAGCTATGGCAAGAACACTTCCGTCGAAATACGACGGAAGAAATGAAGGGTATGTAACATCTGTTAAGGATCAGGGTCAGTCGGGACTGTGCTGGTCGTTTGCCGCCTGCGCGACGCTTGAGGCATATTTGGTAAAGAAAAAAGGCCTTTACAAAAACAGTTTAGACCTTTCTGAGGCGCATATCGGCTATTTCACATACAACGGAGCGGACGAAAGCACCGCTGACCACAGCAAGTATGCGGGAGGCGACAATTATATAGTGGATGGAAAAGACAGCTGGAGCAGCACGGGAGGCTTCGCGTATCAGCCTGTATTTACGATAGCGAGGGGATACGGCGCTGTCGATGAAAGTATGGTGAACTTCAAATATACAACGGAAAAACCGAGTAGACTGCCGTCTTCACTTAAGAAAAAAAGCAAGTATCGGATCTTTTCGTTCAATATGTTCCCTCATGTTTTGGATGAAACGAATGGCATAGACACTGTCGCGATGAATCACGTTAAGAGCAACATCTTGAATAACGGAGCGGCGGCATGTTATATAGATATGGATGAGGAAGCAGAGACCCATGCTTTCGGAGAACATATGGATGATTTACAGCTGAAAGAATATTATTGGAAAAGCAAAAATCCGAATGACAGTCAGAATCATGCGGTCGCTGTGGTAGGATGGGATGACAATGCCCGAAAAGAAAACTTTGTGAGGGAAACGTCTGACGGCGAAAAAATAGAGCCTGCTGGTGACGGCGCATGGCTTGTTAAAAACAGCTGGGGAACAAAAGCACATGACAAAGGTTTTTTCTGGGCATCGTACTACAGCGATTCGATCTATAAATTTTACGGATATGAAGGGATGACTAAGACTGAAGCAGATGCATCGTACACTGATATATATCAGTATGACGGTGTGGGATTCGGAGAATACGGATTCGATACGTCAGACAAAGTCAAAGCTGCGAACGTATTTACCGCAAGGGGCGACATTTTACTGACTAATGCAGGCGTTACCTCGAGTCATGCCGGAGATACCGTGAATGTGCGGATATATATGAGCCCCGAAAAGGGGACTCCGGATTCCGGCAAAAAGGTGATAGATAAGACATTCAAAATAAAGTATGCGGGCTACAACGTGCTGAATTTCGGTGAAAAAACAAGTATTTCAAAGGGCATGAAGTTCAGCGCTGTCATTACGGTCAAAAATCCGTCGGGCAGGTATGATGTGCCGTTTGAAATGAAATGCGGGAGCAGGCTCAAACGGGAAGACGGAGGCAACCTGGTAAGGCTGGGATCGATCAGGGGCGGAGAGTCATACATATATGACGGCGCAGAGTGGTCGGATACGAAGAGTACATCTCCGATTGTTGTAGATGATGATGAAGGGTGTACGGTAAAGCTGGGAAACGCAAACATAAAGGTTATGTCAAAGGCTGCGCCAAAACCGCTAATCGTAAAGGGAACGATATCGGACACTGCCGGAAAAGTCACCTGGAACAAAGTGTCCGGCGCGGCAGGATATGAAGTGTATTTAGCGCAATGCGGAAGCAGAGGGAGTGTAACAAGCCGGAAATACCTCAGAAAGACTTTAAGATCCGGCGGCAGAACGGAATATGTATTCAGAAGGATCGGAAAGAGCGTGCTTAAAAAGAATAAATTGTACCGTGCTGAGGTGCGCGCGTATAAATATGTAAACGGCAGAAAAGAATATATAAAAAACAGTCCGCAGGTGCACTTTGTGAGTTCCGTTAACAGTAAGTACACCAATGCAAAAAAGGTGACAACTAATAAGTCGAGAGTGACAATCAAAGCAGGAAAGACCGCAAGGATAAAGGGAAGTGCGATCAAAGTATCAGAGAGCAGAAAATGGCTTTCAAAAAATCACGGAGCCAATATTAGGTACATATCATCTGACAGAAGTATAGCGACGGTGAATTCGTCAGGCAGGATAACGGCTAAGAAGGCTGGAGGGTGCACGATATATGTGATTGCGAAAAACGGTGTGAGAAAAACGGTTAAGCTCGTTGTGATATAGCAACGTCTGTGTTGCAGGCGACTGTATTCATTCGCCCGGCGGTATAAAACATTTAGTGAGGCAGGTGTAGGAGAACCTGCCTTTAAAGGTTTATGCAGAAGCATTATACTGGCGGTGAGAGAAAAAATATTCGCCTGAAATCCGATCGTGCTTTATCTGCTTTGCCGCGGTCGTCGCCTCTTTTGAGGATTGCGGATCGGCTTTGAAATTTAAGCAAAAATAATTGTTTTTTATAGCCGTGAATCTTAAAAAGCACTTCGATACGTGTTAGAATAAACTATCAGTTTTTGTTTCCTCATAAGGCGAGAAAGGATCTTAGCGAAAATGGTTAGAAGGATATTCGTGGAAAAAAAGAAAGGCTTCGATGTTGAAGCGCAGGGCCTCATGCAGGACATCAGGCAGAACCTGCACATTGAAGGACTTGAAAACGTAAGGGTTATAAACCGATACGATGTAGACGGGATAGATGACGACACCTATGAAAGATCGAGATATACAGTATTTGCAGAACCGGCCATCGACAGTGCATATGATGAAAAAATGCCGGAGGATACCGCTTCTGCAGTTTTTTTTGCGGTCGAATATCTGCCGGGACAGTATGACCAGAGAGCGGATTCTGCTGCACAGTGCATAAAACTGATGGCGCCTGAAGTGCAGGCGATCGTAAAATTTGCGAGAGTTATAGTATTAGAGGGGAAAATAAGCGATGAAGAGCTGAATGCGATAAGGGATTACTGCGTGAACCCAGTAGACAGTCAACCTGCAGCCTGGGAAAAGCTTGTAAGCCTTGAAATGGAAGTAACAGAACCTGATGATGTAAAGACCGTCGAGGGGTTTACGGGAATGGATGACCGGCAGCTTGAAACATACAGGATTGAAAGCGGCTTTGCCATGAGCCCTGCCGATATAAAGCACATATACGATTATTATAAAAATGAAGAGGGAAGGGATCCGACAGTGACGGAGATGCGAGTAATTGACACATACTGGTCCGATCACTGCAGGCATACGACATTTATGGCGAGGCTGGATGATGTGTCATTTGAAGACAGCGCATACGGGAGGCTCGTACAGGCTGCATTTTACGACTACATGAATATAAGGAAAGATGTTTATGGTGAGCATGAAAAAAAAGATATATGTCTGATGGATATGGCATGCATAGGGGCAAAGTATCTTAAAAAACAAGGCAAGGCCGACGATATAGACGAGTCGGAGGAAGTGAACGCGTGCAGTATCAAAGTTAAAGCAAAGATAGACGGAAAAGAAGATGACTGGCTTGTGATGTTTAAAAATGAGACACACAATCATCCCACGGAGATAGAACCTTTCGGCGGCGCGGCTACTTGTCTCGGCGGAGCGATAAGAGATCCCCTGTCAGGAAGAGTATATGTGTATCAGGCAATGAGGGTGACCGGAGCCGCCGATCCGAGGAAGAGCATCGAGGAAACGTTACACGGAAAGATTCCACAGAAAAAACTCACAAGAGAGGCTGCGGCCGGATACAGTTCATACGGTAACCAGATTGGTATAGCCGCAGGACAGATAGACGAAGTGTACGATGAGGACTATGTGGCGAAGCGAATGGAAGTAGGCGCTGTAGTGGGGGCGGCTCCTGCAGACCATGTAATAAGGAAGACTCCGAGTTCCGGTGATGTAGTGATCCTTGTCGGAGGAAGGACCGGACGTGACGGATGCGGAGGCGCAACAGGTTCCAGCAAGGAGCACACTGCAGATTCGATACTCGAGTGTGGCGCTGAAGTGCAAAAGGGGAACCCGCCGGTGGAGAGAAACATTCAGAGGTTGTTCCGGAGAAAAGAAGCTGCGACACTTATCAAAAGGTGTAATGATTTTGGCGCAGGCGGCGTTTCAGTCGCTATCGGTGAACTTGCGGACAGCCTGGACATAGATCTTGACAAGGTGCCGAAAAAGTATGAGGGACTTGACGGCACTGAGCTTGCGATTTCAGAATCCCAGGAGAGAATGGCGGTAGTTGTTGCGGCATCAGATGAAGAGGAATTCAAAAGATATGCGGATGAGGAAAACCTGGAGTCTGCTACTGTTGCGACAGTTACAGATACCGGAAGGGTGAAGATGAGCTGGCGGGGGAAAACCATACTCAATATTTCAAGAGCGTTTTTACAAACAAACGGAGCAACGCAGTCCGCGCAAGCTCATGTAGTCAGCCGGCCGGGATATGAAAGTGTGGAAGCCTTTATTGGGGGCGATAAAAGGAGCATGGATGATCTTCGGGCACTGGTTTCGGATCTGAATTGCTGCAGCAAAAAGGGACTGATAGAACGTTTTGACGGCACGATAGGGGCCGGTACGGTGCTTATGCCGCTAGGCGGAATGTATCAGCTTACACCTGAGCCGGGAATGGCGGCGAAGCTCCCTGAAAAGGGTGCGGAGACTGCAACTGTCATGGCATACGGATATGATCCGCAGCTTGCAAAACTGAGCCCATATCACGGAGCCTTTTATGCAGTTATAGATTCTGTTACGAAAATAGTTGCAATGGTAGGAGACCGGACGAAGATAAGACTGTCCTTCCAGGAATATTTTGAAAAGCTGGGAGATAAGGCTGAAAGCTGGGGAAAGCCTCTCGCAGCACTTCTCGGTGCGCTTGAAGCTCAGAAGCAGCTTGAGATTCCGTCGATAGGCGGCAAAGACAGCATGTCCGGCACATTTATGGATATAAGCGTGCCGCCGGCGCTTCTGTCGTTCGGCATAACGACGGCAGATCCTGAAGACATAATGAGTGCGGAATTCAAGGAAGAGAACAGCACGATTGTGCGTATTCACACATGCAGAGATGAAGACAGCATTATAGATACAGACGCATATAAAAAAGCGATGGACAGGATACACGATATGATTATTGAAGGGAAAATAATCGCAGCAGCTCCTGTAGGGAAAGGCGGCGTCTTTATAACACTCATAAAGATGGCGGCAGGAAACGGCGTGGGATTCAAGGTAAACGGTATCTCGCGTTCTGCGCTTACGGGGGCGGGATATGGTGACATGATAATCGAAATCCCGGCATCCGCGGATGTCTCTGAAGAGCTTGCGGGAGTGCGGCATGAAGTGATCGGTGTTACTGCCGGAGACGGCAGGATTGAGATCAAGTCAGAAGACGACAGCTTTTCGGCCGTACTTGATGAAGTTATTAAACTTTGGGCTCATCCGCTTGAAGAGGTCTTCCCTGTAAGGACAGATGATTATAAGGACAGAATCGATGATACACATGTAAAAAGCGTCAGCTTTACTGAAAGAAATACAGCGCGGTCGGCTTTAAAAACGGTGAAGCCGCGTGTTCTGATTCCTGTGTTCCCGGGGACGAATTGTGAAGTCGACTCTGCAAGAGCTTTTGAAAAGGCGGGAGCGGAAGCAGACATACATATAATAAGAAATCTTAACAGAGATCAGCTGATCATTTCCATGGAAGAAATGACCGAAAAGATAAGAAACAGTCAAATGATAATGATCCCCGGAGGATTTTCAGGCGGGGACGAGCCTGACGGCTCTGCAAAATTCATAACGGCAGTATTCAGAAACCCGCAGATTGCGGAAGCCGTGACCGATCTTATGGACAACAGAGACGGATTGATGCTGGGGATCTGCAACGGATTTCAAGCGCTCATAAAGCTTGGCCTTTTGCCTTACGGCAAGATAACGGATATAGGTGCAGACAGTCCTACGCTGACCTGCAACAAGATCGGCAGGCATGTATCATGTCTTGTCAGGACGCGCGTGGCATCGGTTAAGAGTCCCTGACTTGCGAAACTGGAAGCGGGAGCTGTGCATACGCTTCCTGTATCGCATGGTGAGGGGAGATTTATAGCGTCTGAGGAAATGCTTAAGGACCTTGAAAAAAACGGGCAGATCGCAATGCAGTATGTAGACTTTGACGGCAAGCCGTCGATGGATATTAAGTATAACCCGAATTATTCCGACATGGCTATTGAGGCAATCACATCACCGGATGGGCGTATACTGGGAAAGATGGGACATTCGGAGCGTAAAGGTGACAACGTTTATAAAAATGTTCCCGGAGATAAAGATCAGAAGATTTTCGAATCCGGCGTAGCATATTTTAAGTGATATATGAGAAAAAATACAAGGAGGACGCCATGAGGGCAGCAATTGTGATGGGAAGCAAGAGCGATTATCCGGTAGTGGAGAAAGCTGAAAAGATTTTGAAACAATTTGACATAAGCTATGAAACGCGTGTGATATCGGCGCACAGGACGTCCGTGCTGGCAGCTGAGTTTGCAAGGTCTGCGGAAAGTGAGGGGTTTGAGATCATAATAGCGGCGGCGGGGAAAGCTGCACATCTGGGGGGTGTTATCGCAGCGAACACCATAGTCCCTGTGATAGGGATCCCGATGAAAACAAGTGATTTCGGAGGAATGGATTCACTGCTCTCAACAGTACAGATGCCGAAGGGTATACCTGTTGCGACGGTGGCAGTGGGCGGCGCGGAAAATGCCGCTCTTCTGGCGATACATATATTAAGCATAAAATATCCGGTACTCAGGCAAAAACTAAGAGAATACAGAGCGCAGATGGAAAAAGAAACAGCTATGGCCGATGCGGAAGTCGGAAATGAATATACCGCAGGTCTTTTCTGATTATTGATTGTAAAGGAGATAAAGATGGAGAAGAAAGAACAGCTTTACGAAGGAAAAGCGAAGAAAGTATTTAAGACGGATGATCCGAAGAAGTTTATTGTAGAATATAAAGATGATGCAACAGCGTTCAACGGCGAAAAGAAAGGGCAGATATCAGGCAAAGGCGTAGTAAACAACACCATGTCGAATATAATATTCCAGCTTCTCGAGAAAAAAGGCGTGCCTACACATTTCATTGAACAGATAAGCGAGAGGGAAACTGTAGTAAAAGCAGTCAAGATACTTCCGCTGGAAGTAATAGTCAGAAATGTTTCGGCAGGAAGTTTTGCAAAGAGATACGGCGTTGAAGAGGGGATAGTATTTGATGCGCCGACTTTTGAATTTTCATATAAAAATGACGATCTCGGAGATCCTCTTATGTGCGAGAGCCATGCTCTTGCGCTTAAGCTCGCGACGCAGGATCAGATAGAGACTATCAGAAACTATGCTATGACAGTAAACGGCACATTAAAGGAATTTTTTATGGAAAGAGATCTGAAACTGATAGACTTCAAGATCGAGTTTGGAATATACGATGATGAGATCATTCTCGCAGACGAGATAAGTCCCGATACATGCAGGCTGTGGGAGGTACATACTAATGAAAAAATGGATAAAGACAGATTCAGAAGAGATCTCGGCAACCTTGAAGAGACCTATCAAGCTGTATTTGAACGAGTGAAAAAATAGGAAGGTACGAAATGCTGGCCTGAAAGAGTTCTGAAAATAAGATGTGACAGGTCGGCACCAAACATAACAGGAGAACCCATGATGGAACAGAAAAAGGGATTGACTTACAAAGAAGCGGGTGTAGATACAAAGGAAGGTGAACGCGCTGTTGACTTGATGAAGGAGCACGTAAAAAAAACTTTCAATGACAGCGTACTCACGGGGCTTGGCGGATTCGGCAGCCTTTTTAAGCTCGATGTCGGAGCAATGAAGGAGCCTGTACTCGTTTCAGGTACTGATGGAGTCGGCACAAAGCTGAAGCTGGCATTTATGATGGACAGGCATGATACGGTCGGCATCGACTGCGTTGCGATGTGCGTAAATGATGTGCTGTGTCAGGGCGCCAAACCGTTGTTTTTCCTCGATTATATTGCGACAGGCAAGGTTGCCGCCGAAAAGATCGCAGATATAGTGAAGGGCGTTGCGGAAGGCTGCAGACTGGGTAAAAGCGCACTGGTCGGAGGTGAGACTGCAGAGATGCCGGGGTTTTACGGTGACGATGAGTACGATATGGCCGGATTTTCGGTAGGTATCACCGATCGGGACAATGTAATCACAGGGGCCGATATAAAAGAAGGAAACGCTATTATCGGGATCGCATCATCGGGACTTCACAGCAACGGATATTCGCTGGCCAGAAAAGCTGTGTTTGAGATGGCGGGATATAATGTAGATGACTATGTTGAAGAACTCGGTGAGACTGTAGGCGAAGCTATGCTTAGACCTACAAGGATATACGCGGCGGTATGCGATTCCGTCTATGATAAATATAAAGTAAACGGCGTGGTGCATATAACCGGCGGCGGTTTTTATGAAAATATTCCCCGCATACTTCCAAAGGGGATAGCTGCGAAGATTGAACTGGGAAGCTGGGAAGTTCCACCTGTGATTACGTTTGTAAAAAAGTGCGGAAATGTCAGTACGGAAGATCTGATCGCCACATTCAACATGGGCATAGGCATGATGATGTTCGTGGATAAAGAAATATCAGATGATGTGATCTCTGTTATTACGGCTGCAGGTGAAAAGGCATGGAAGATCGGTGAGGCTGTACAGGGCGAAGGAGTGGAGATATGCTGAACATATCGGTGATGGCTTCCGGGGGAGGCACAAATTTTCAGGCGATAATCGATGCCATAGAGTCCGGAGAGATCAGGAATGCCGAGATCAGACTTCTGATTGCAAGCAATGATAAGGCCGGCGCTCTGGCGCGTGCAAAAAAGGCCGGTATAGAGACAAAGGTAATCAGTGCAGCGGATATTCATGACAAGGACAAGCTTGCGGAGGCAATAATCGCAGCGCTGGATGAGGCCGATACGGACCTGGTGGTGCTCGCAGGCTATATGAGCATACTGGATGCGCCTATTATCCGGGAATATGACAAAAAAATAATAAATATACATCCGTCACTGATACCTAAATTCTGCGGCAGGGGCATGTACGGTATCAAAGTGCATGAAGCAGTTCTCGCAGCAGGCGAAACCGTAACGGGAGCCACTGTGCACTATGTGGATGAAGGAGTTGATACAGGAGAGATAATACTGCAGGAAGAGGTCGGAGTGCAGCCGGGCGACGTGCCCGAAACGCTGCAGAAGAGAGTACTTCTTACTGAACATAGGATACTTACTGAAGTTATACAGATGCTTGCAGACCGATGATAAAGGTCATAGTTAATACACACATCAGAGGAAATATGGGATTATACGTTAGTAAAGAAACAGTAAAGTATTAAAAGGCATAACGGCTGAAGCATTATCAACGGATCGGACTTCAGCAATGATAGCGGAGCGGCAGGCTCAGGAGAGGAGAATTTGATAAATGGGAGGCGTTTTTGGAGTCACATCCTGCAGAGATTGCGTGATGGACATCTTTTTTGGCACTGACTATCATTCGCATCTTGGAACCAAACGAGGCGGCATGTGCATCCTTGAGAAAAACGGATTTAACAGGTCGATACACAACATTGAAAACAATCCGTTCAGAGGTGAGTTTGAAGATGAACTTTCAAGTATGAATGGAAACTGGGGCATCGGTTCGATAAGCGATGGAGATCCGCAGCCCCTGACAGTCTTCAGCAATGACGGAGAGTTTGCGATAACTACTGTCGGCAGGATCAACAATAAGGAAGAGATCGTAAAGGAACTGCTGGACAAGAGCTTTTCACAGTTTATGACTATGAGCGGAGGACAGATCAATAACACAGAAGTAGTGGCGGCGATTATTTCGACAGGAAAGGACATAGTCGATGGAATCAGAAAGGCGCAGGACATCGTTGACGGCTCTGTCAGCATGCTGATATTAAATAAAGAAGGGCTGTATGCCGCCCGTGACAAATACGGCAGGACGCCGCTGATAATCGGCCGCAACAGGGATGGCTACTGTGCAGCATCCGAGTCGTTTGCATTCATCAATATCGGATATGATTTTCAGCGGGAGCTCGGCCCCGCTGAAATAGCACTGCTTACACCTGATTCCGATACGACAGTTGGAGCGCCGGGTGAGGAAATGAAAATATGCACATTCCTGTGGACGTATTTCGGATACACGACATCTATCTATGAAGGTAAGAATGTGGAGCTCGTACGAAACAGAAACGGAGCGATTCTTGCAAAGAGGGATGGCAAGATGGATGTGGATTATGTTGCGGGCGTTCCGGACAGCGGTGTCGCGCACGCGCTCGGATATGCGAACGAGTCGAATGCACCGTATGCAAGACCGCTTATAAAATATACACCTACATGGCCGAGAAGCTTTATGCCGCAAAATAGGAAAGCGCGCAACCTTATCGCCAAAATGAAACTGGTGCCGGTGTTTCAGATAATAAATGACAAGAAATTTGTTCTGGTCGATGATTCAATAGTGAGAGGAACTCAACTTTCCGAGACGGTATCATACCTCCTTGACAATGGCGCCAGGGAGATACATGTAAGGTCGGCGTGTCCGCCGATAATGTATGGATGCAGATATCTGAACTTTTCTAGAAGTGTAAGCGATATGGAGCTTATAACAAGACGCGTTATAAGAAAACTTGAGGCGCTTGACAAACATGAGGTGGATGAGACTGTAAACGGCGCAGATGTTGCTGAAAATATGAGCGCGTCGGATATACCGCAGGAGCTGTTGGCGGAATACGCTGATTCCTCAACGGAAAAACATGTCGCTATGGTCGAGGAAATAAGAAAAAAGCTGAAATTCGACAGCTTGAGATTTCAGGAGCTTGAGGATATACTTGAAGCGGTTGAAGTGAATCCCTGTAAACTTTGTACATACTGCTGGAACGGGAAAGGCTGATCTGATGACAGGTGTGAAATTATTGAAGCAGTCCGTGGGCATGTGTAAAGAGAGCATGTTTACGGGCAGAAGAATGTCAAACAAAAATATAAATACCGTAAGATCGGTTTGGAGGTGAAAAAATGAGAGCATTACTGAGTGTATCGGATAAGACAGGCATAGTAGAATTTGCAAAAGGGCTTGAAACCCTGGGGATAGAAGTAATATCAACAGGAGGTACGCGTAAGACGCTCGAAGAAGCAGGGATAAATGTGACCGGAATCTCTGACATAACGGGATTCCCCGAATGCCTGGATGGAAGAATAAAGACGCTTCATCCCGCAGTGCACGGGGGTCTGCTTGCAAGACGCGATATCTCCGGGCATATGAACCAGCTCAGAGATCTCGGTATAGAAACGATAGATGTTGTTGCGATAAATCTCTACCCGTTTAAAGAAACGATCATGAAACCGGGAGCTACGCTCGAGGATGCGATAGAAAACATAGATATCGGAGGACCGGCAATGCTGAGATCGTCTGCGAAGAATCATAAAGACGTGACAGTCGTATGCGATACGGATGACTATGACATGGTACTTGAAGCTTTGAAAAACGGCGGCGCAGATTATGACATGAAATTGAGGCTTGCGCTCAAGGTGTTCGAACATACGGCCGCGTATGATGCCATGATATCAACATACCTGAGGCGGCAGACAGCCGGAGAACTGCCGGACAAGCTGACTGTGACATTTGAAAAAATACAGGATTTAAGATATGGTGAAAACCCGCATCAGAAAGCGGTGTATTACAGAGAGCCCGTACCGTTTGCGGGCACTTTGGTGAATGCGGAGCAGCTGCACGGGAAAGAGCTTTCATTCAACAACATAAATGACGCGAACGGCGCGCTTGAAATTTTGAAGGAATTCTGCAATCCTGCAGGCGGCGAAGTGAAACCTGCCGTTGTTGCGGTAAAGCATGCAAATCCGTGCGGGGTTGCTGTGGCAGATACACTTTCAGATGCGTATATAAAGGCTCATGACTGTGATCCGATTTCGATATTCGGAGGTATCATGGCGTGCAACAAACCGGTTGACAAAGAGACGGCAGAAGAGATAAACAAGATTTTCTTTGAGATACTTATAGCTCCTGACTTTGACGTTGATGCTCTTGAAGTGCTGAAGCGGAAAAAGAATGTGAGGCTTCTCAGGCTGCCGGAAATTGGAGAAAAGGAGCCTGAAGACGTGATAGATATTAAGAAAGTAAGCGGTGGACTGCTGGTGCAGGAAGCCGATATGTCGCTGTTTAATACGGACGGACCGGCTCCGGATCAGCCGGCTTCAGAGATTGCTTCGGGGGAAAAGACCGGCGGCGCAGAGGGTATCTGTGTGATGGACGGCAAGCTGAAGGTGGTCACAAAGAAAAGACCTGCGAAAGAGCAGCTTGCCGATATGGAGATTGCCATGAAGGTCGTGAAGCATACGAAGTCAAACGGCATCGTCTTCGTAAAGGACGGCAGGACAATCGCTGTAGGCCCAGGACAGACAAACAGGATATGGGCGGTTGAAAACTGCATCAAAAGATGCCTTTCGGATATGAGAGGTTCCGTTATGGCTTCAGATGCGTTCTTCCCGTTCGATGACTGCGTAGCTGCAGCTGCCGAAGCGGGTGTTGCCGCTATAATCCAGCCCGGGGGCTCCATAAGAGACCAAGAGTCTATTGACAAAGCAGATGAAACAGGTATTGCCATGGTGTTCAGCGGGCAGAGACATTTTAAACATTGAGATAAATGAAAATAAATACGGAGACAGGACGGACAATTTATGAAAGTGTTAGTAGTAGGCGGCGGTGGCAGGGAACATGCAATTTGCTGGAAGCTGGCACAGAGCCCAAAAGTAGATAAAATTTATTGCGCACCCGGAAATGCGGGGATATCAGGTGTTGCAGACTGTGTTGACGTGGCAGCGGAAGACATGGACGGTATTTGTGAATTTGCAAGGAGCAAGTGTGTCGACCTTGCGGTTATCGGACCTGAAGTGCCGCTTTCCATGGGGATTACAGACAGGCTTGAGGCTGAAGGCATCAAGACATTCGGCCCCAATGCGAAGTGTGCCCAGCTTGAAGCAAGCAAGGCTTTTACCAAGGCATTTTTGGCCAGACACGGCATTCCGACTGCGAAATACAGGGAGTTTACGGATAAAGAGGAATTAAAAAAAGCGATAGGCATATACGGTTATCCCATGGTTATCAAGGCAGACGGACTGGCAGCGGGAAAAGGTGTGGTTCTCGCTGAAAATGCTGCCGAAGCTGAAACGGCTATAGAGTCGATGATGGGTGAAAAGGTCTTCGGTGATGCCGGAGACAGGATCGTAGTCGAGGAATGCCTTGTCGGAGTAGAAGCTTCAATGCTCTGCTTTGTAGATGAACATTCGATCGTGCCGATGGAGAGCGCGCAGGATTACAAGAGGATATTCGATGGCGATGAGGGGCCGAACACAGGAGGTATGGGATCATATTCGCCAAGTCTTGTGTTTGACGAAACGATCATGCAGCAGATAAACGATCGCATCCTTAAACCTGCGCTCAAGGGCTTTCAGGAGGATGGACTTGATTTTAAAGGAGTATTATTCATAGGTCTTATGATAACAAAAGACGGACCGAAGGTAATAGAATTCAACAACAGATTCGGTTATCCGGAGACACAGGCGGTGCTGCCGCGGCTTGACACGGATCTCTATGATATATTCGAAGCGGTTACTGAAAACAGACTTGCCGAAATTGATATCAGGTGGAGCAGCAAAAAAACAGTCTGTGTTGTGATAGCTTCCGACGGTTATCCCGGAGACTATGAAAAAGGCAAGGTTATCAAAGGTATCGATGATGTTGATGATGATATCATAGTATTTCATGCGGGGACGGCATATTCAGATGGAAATATCGTGACTTCCGGCGGGCGTGTGCTCGGGGTAACAGCTTTGGCTGCAACGCATGATGAGGCATGCTCCAAAGCATTTGCAAATGTGGACAGGATCTCTTTTGAAGGTGCGCAGCACCGTCGGGATATCGGACTGATATTGCACGAGATCTAGAGAAAGGCGGCGGCTTATGGAAAGAATGGAAAAGAATCGATTCAGTATAGACTACAGAGTGCCTTATTCGGATGTCACAAGCGGCAGAAAGATAAGAGCCGATAAGCTCGTTGACTGCTTTCAGACAATAGCAATTGCGCATTCGGATGCGGTAGGATATGATCTTGAATTTTTTGATGAAAGCGGACTCGGATGGATAATGACGTACTGGCATGTCAGGATATTTGAAAAACCTTATGAGGGCGACAATATTTTGTTGAGCACGTGGTGTATACCGCACAAACGTGTACAGGCCTTCCGAGATTTTTCTATGGAAGATGAAAAGGGCAGAGAACTTGCACACGGATCATCGAAGTGGGCTATGATGGATACAGTGAAGAGAAGACCGGCAAGGATAAAGCGGGAATTCTATGATGCTTATGCGTTCGAGGAAGAAAATCCGATGATGGATATAGATTTTGATACGCCGCAGCCGGAAGGCGAGCCTGAGAGCAGTGTTGTTTTCCCTGTTACAAGGAGAGATACTGATACGAACGATCACACAAACAACATAGCCTATATCACGTGGGCTATGGATGAGGTCGTTGATGATATATATGACCGAGGTGAAGTTACAGATATATGGGTTGAGTATAAAAAAGAGTGCCGCAGAGGTACGCGTGTCAGGAGCTTTAACTATTCCAGAGAGTATGAGTCTGAGGCCGGCAAGGTCAAGATACAGACCGATTCCGTGTTCAGGGATGCGGAAAGCGGCAAGATGCTGGCGCACGTGTGTGTTGAGTGGAAAGCCTGAAGCCCTGAGTCTATTCCGACAATCCTTCTGAGATACCAAGTAGCAATATGCCTGCGATCAAAAGGGTCACAACGGCGTATTGCTTTTTACTTAATTCTTCTTTTAGTACGATGCGCGAGAGTATAAGTGATATGATGCAGTATGATGATATCATAGGTGCCGCGATTACAGCTTTTCCGGCCATGGCGAATATGTATGCATATTGACCGAGCGTTTCAAATATTGCAGCCAGTATATTGTCGCGTTGCCGGCTTATGTGGATCTTTTCTTTTTTTATCACGCGCATGTAGAAAAACATGAGCAGTCCTACTATAAAAAAAGTAAGTTCGTAAGATGTGTTGGCCACATTCTCGAGATTATCCGCAGTTACACCTGCAAGCGGTGTTGAATCAGGATCATCAAGATAATACGCATCCAGAAAGGTGCCTATGGCATCAAAAAAACAATAAAGTATAGGCATGAAGAATGCAACGAAACCGATCTTATATTTCCTGTCGTGTTCTGCAACATACTGATCCTGCTTTTTCTTTTCTATAATACCCAGCCAGAAGATACTGACACAGATAAGAACAACTCCCACACCAGAAAGCACGTCGATCGAACGACCGAGAAATATTATTACCATAAGGCATGAAAATGCGCCGGATGAATTTTGTATCGGTCCCGAGATGGACAGGTCAAGATATCTAAGTCCGAAATATCCGATAGTCATTGAAAGCACATAGGCCATAGATGCAGGAAAATATATCAGCAGATTGACGGGATGGAAAGGCACATCGAAAGAAAACAGCGTGATAATGGCATGTATGCCGAAGGCCAATCCAACGAAAAAAGAGGTAATCAGATGAGAGTATTTGACCATGTCATCCGCACCCTTTTTATAAAATAGATTTGCTGTGCCCCAGCCGGCGGTCGCCAGGAGGGAAAATATAAACCACATATGATGTTCCTCCGTGATGAAGCGCCGCGTGACGGGCGGGTCACAGTTTATATGCCCATCCTCTATGAGGCGCTCCATGCGCCGCTCATAAAGGATGGCACAGGGAAGGCATCATATTTTTAAAAGACGGCGGTAGGCTTCTATACCTGTCAATAGTATCGATTCATCAAAGTTGAAATCGGCGCTGTGAAGCGGGATACCCGAACCTGTTCCGAGATACATAAACAGTCCAGGTACTTCCTGCTGATAAAATGCGAAGTCATCCGCTATCATCGACGGTTTTTCAAGCTCCCTGAATCCCAGATCCGAGAATATTGATGAAGCTTTTGAAAACAGTCTGTAGTTATTTGTCACAGGCGGATAGCCTTTTGTGTGCGTGACATATATGCTGCAGCTGTAAGCATCATTATATATGTCAGCGATCTCGTTCATCTTTGCTATGATCAGATCGAACGTTTCGATATCAAGACACCTTAACGTACCTTCAATGCGCGTATGTGAGGATATCGCATTTCGTACATCTCCGCTTTCCATTTTACCGAATTTCAGTATGGATGGAGCTTCAGGCAGTACTTCCGGCATGTTGTAAACTTTATTTATGAACTGGCATCCGATATGCAGCGCATCTATACCTTCTTCATAGGCTGTACAGTGTGAAGTCCTGCCTTCGATTTCAACATTTATCTCGCTTGATTTTGCCATCATCGGTCCGCTTCTGGTGGCGATAACGCTCTTATCGATATATGGCCACAGGTGAAATCCGAAGATGCGCTTTACGTTGTATTTCTCGAGAACGCCTTCTTCGCAGATATAGCGTGCTCCGCCTGTAGTTTCCTCTGCAGGCTGAAATATCAGAAGAGCATTTGTCAGTGGATCAAATCTTCGCCTTCTGAAAAGCCGGGGCGGGTCTTCATTCTTGTATTCATCAAGTATTTGCGCAAAGCCGAGCAGCATGGCCATATGCCCGTCATGACCGCATGCGTGCATCCTGCCTTCGTTATTTGAAGCGTATTCTGCACCGGTTGTTTCTGTTATGGGGAGAGCGTCCATGTCGCTGCGGAACGCGGTCGTTTCTTTTTCTCCGAAATCAAAAAATACGCAGATGCCGGTCTTGGCGACTTCTGTGATCTCACATCTCAGATCTTTTAGCTTCGATTTTATATACTCACCGGTCTCGTTCAGGTCAAAATCCAGCTCGGGAATCCTGTGAAGATCCTGCCGGTAGACTGTTACCAGTTCTAGCAATGCTTCTTTTTTCATGTGTTTACCCCTTGTATCAATTTGTATGTCCGTTTCTTTATATATTAACGCAAAGCAGGATGTACAGCAAGGGTATATGCGATAAAAAGCCGTATGATAATCCTCATGAAAATGCACAGTCTCCGGAGACTTAAGAGAAGTCACATACCCGCATGCTTGTTTTTTTATATGTCGTACACCATAAATTTGTCGAAATAACTTGTGCCGAAGTACAAAAAAGACTTGCAATAAACGAGAATGTATTGTATACTGACACCAATGTTGATAGAGGGTGCGAAGCAGAAGATGATACGTTAGCCGGCAGGCACAGACCGTATCGGAGGCAACCTTCGCCGAACTGTTTGGTCAGGCATGGCCATGCGGTGGGTCTGCAGTCAATAGTTGCAGGACTGTCTACGAAAGTAGTTGCGCTATCCCGTTTAATATGATCGATACATTAAAAGTATTCGACGTTGATGGTTCGGCAGCAATTGCTTGCCGAATTTTTTTATTTTACGGCGTTTGTCTTTTGAAGGAATCTGCTCCCGGCAGGTACGCTGAAGTAACAGGGGTAATCGCTATAAGTCCTCAGTCCGTTTCAGACATGCCGCAAAGACATAACCGTGCAACCTTCAGATCGATAAAAAGCAGGATTCGGGCGCATGAAAAAGCCCGGGCTAAGAAATGCACATGAAAGTTAAAGCAGCCGTTTCAAGAGGAAATGAAAATGAAAGTACTTGAAGTAGGAGGAGTCCCGGTCACAATTATCGCGGAAAAATGCGGCACACCGGTGTACATCTATGATGAGGCGAAAATCGAAAAACAGATTGAAGATTACAGAAAATTTTTTGTATCCTCTTCGTTTGATACCGATATAGTCTACGCATCGAAAGCATTTACATGCAAGGCGATGATCGAAAAACTGGCAGCGGAAGGAATATGCGTAGACGTTGTCAGCGGAGGAGAGCTCTACATAGCTCAGCAGGGAGGAATGCCGATGGAAAAAATATATTTCCACGGCAACAATAAAACCGCGGCGGAACTTGAACAGGCTCTTGATGCAGGCTGCGGCACTGTTGTTCTTGACAATATTGCGGAGTGCAATATTTTGACTGAGCTTGCGGAAGATAAAAAATGCAGCATCAATGTGATGCTCAGAATAAATCCGGGAGTTGAGGCACACACACACGAATACATAATGACTGGCGGCTCGACATCCAAATTCGGTATCAACATAGATAAAAAAGAACAGATAGCCGAATTAGTCAGAGGGGCGGGAAAGAGCAATTACATAGATTTCAAGGGATTTCACAGTCATATCGGTTCACAGATATTTGAAGATACCGCTTTTAAAATGGTGGTGGAGGTGCTCACAAAATTCTACAGAGACATGAAAGAAGAATACGGCATAGAGTGTCCGTGGCTGAGTCTCGGCGGAGGTTTCGGCATAAGATATACAGACAGTGATCATCCGATGTCAGTCAAAGAAATGTGTGAAGCCCTGATAAAGAAATGTGAGGATACGCTTGAAGAGTGCAGCCTGACTCTTGAAAAAGTCATGATCGAGCCCGGCAGATCCATAGTAGGAGAAGCGGGACTGACATTATATACAGTTGGTTATCAGAAAACCGCAGAAGACAGAAACTACATATTTGTAGACGGCGGAATGGGAGACAACATACGGCCTGCGCTTTATCAGGCAGAATATGATGCGGATATAGCAACCCGCATGGATGCACCGAAGGAGGAAGAGTATTATGTTGCCGGCAAGTACTGCGAGTCGGGAGACATACTTATTAAACGAATCCTCCTTCCGCGGGAGATAGAACAGGGTGATTTGCTTGCTGTTTATGCGACAGGAGCATACGGATATTCAATGGCAAGCTGCTATAACGGAATAGGCCGTGCGCCGGTAGTATTTGTAAAAGACGGTAAAGCACGCGTAGTGCTGAAAAGAGAAACATATATGGATCTGGTAAAACTGGATACCGACGAGGAGGTAACTTCATGAATTTAGTAAAACAATACGGAGGCAGAAGCATAGATACGCTTGAAAAGATACAGGCGATTGCTAAAAAAACCGCTGTCACAAGGGAGCCCGGCGATGGGCTGGTGATAGTGACCGGCGCTATGGCCGGGCTTGCAGAAAACATAATGAAGATGGCCAATAAGATAAGCAGTGATATTGCGAAACCGGAACTGGACACTTTGTTTGCGGCAGGCGAGCAGGAAACAGCTGCACTTATGACTATTGCTTTAAGAGAAGCAGGCGTTGATGCAGTCACTATAACGGAATTAAGAGGAAGATCGCTGGATCTTAAAGACAATATTTATGACAGCAACACTATAGAGATAGATACAGAGGCAGTGGAAGCTCTGCTGGATGAAGGCAACGTCATAGTGGTTGCGGGATTCCAGGGTATCGGCGATTATGCGGCAAAGGATCTGTCCGGAAGATCAGGAGCATCTTCAACGGCGGTAGCCATTGCCGCGCAGCTCGGATGTCCGTGCGAACTTTACGGAGATATAGATGCGATACACACCGCTGATCCTGAGATATATCCGAAAGCAAAAGCAGTAGGTAAGATAAGTTATGAAGAGCTCATGGAAATGGTAGAGCTCGGAGATATCAAGCTTGAAGGCAGAGCAATCGAGCTTGCAAGCAAGTATAATGTTGAAGTCTTTATCGGAGATCCGACAAAAGAAGACAGTACTGGAGGAACATATATCATGAATCAGAATCTTATAGTAGAGAGCATGCCTGTAACAGGCATAAGCATATCGGAAAACTGTGTTATATACACACTGAAGGGGATCAGAAATGACGGCGCTGCAGTAGCGGACATGTTTGAACTGCTCAGCCGGCTTGACATTAATATAGACATGATCTCACAACAGATCGCAGGCGACGGAACGTGCAATGTGGCATTCAGCTGTGATGAGCGGCAGTCTGCGGCACTTGATAAAGCACTTGCTGAAAATCAGAAATTGAGCGCAATCAATACAGAAAAACAGAGCGGTCTTGCGCTGATTTCACTCGTGGGTACAGGTATGGCCTCTCATTCGGGAGTAGCGGGTAAAGTATTCACAGTGCTCGCAAATGAAGGGATCAGATATTATCAGATAACAACATCTGAGATATCGATATCCGTAACAGTTGATAATTCCAACAAGGGCAAAGCTGTCATAGCGCTTGGAGAAGCTTTCAATCTGTAAGATCGGCAGGTGACATGAATGATAAGATTTGCCAAGTACCACGGGTGCGGCAACAGTTTTGTGATCGTCAGAGAAAAAGATGTGCGGGCGTGTGATCTTTGTGTTCTTGCTGAGAAGATGTGCAGTGAGCATACGGGAATAGGAGCGGACGGATTCATGGCGGTCAAAACAGAACCCGGACTTGAGATGATCTTTTACAACAGAGACGGGAGCAGGGCACCCATGTGCGGCAACGGTATCAGGTGCTTTGCAAAATTCTGTTATGACGAGAGGATATGCACTGACAGACAATTTCCTGTAGAGACACTTGCAGGCAGAATGATCGTGGAAATAGCAGAGGAAAGCCCGTTCACTGTACAGATCAATATGGGAAGACCTGTATTTGAACCGGAAGCATGCGGCATCAAAGGAGAGACGGAACCTTATCTTAAAAGAACGATAGAGATCGAAGATGCAGACAGTGCATTTTATGACGGAAGAGATAAAAATAAAGCGCGGTTTGAAGTCAGCAGTATATTTATGGGCACGATCCACACTGTACTGTGGACAGATGATCTTGATAAGCTGAACAAGGAAAAGACGGGCAGCGCGATCTCAAACCACCCTGTTTATACTGAAAAAACCAATGTTGATATGGTACAGTATGTAAACAGAAAAATGATTAAGATGCAGACATTTGAACGCGGAGCCGGCATGACTCTGGCCTGCGGAACAGGAGCATGCGCAAGCGCGGTGATAGCGATGACAGAAGGAAAGTGCGATGATGAGATCGAGGTGCTGTTGCCTCTGGGGTCGCTTCATATAACAAAAAACAGCAATGGAGAAATATTTATGAGAGGCCCTGCCGCCAAGATAGCGGACGGGGTCTATGAGGAGGAATAATAAAATGATAAGAGGATCTATAGTAGCGCTTATAACGCCGTACAATGAGGACTTGAGTGTAAATTACGACAAGATCAGAGAACTGGTTGAATGGCATATTGAAAACGGTACGGACGGCATCGTAGCACTTGGTACTACAGCAGAATCTCCGGCACTTACTTCGGAGGAGCAGGAGGAGATCGTAAAGACAGTCATAAGTACCGTCAACGGAAGGATCCCTGTGATAGCAGGCGCGGGCTCAAACAACACTCTCGTGTCAGTGGAAAAGTGCTTGAAATTCCAGGAGATGGGAGCTGACGCACTTCTGGTAATCACATCGTATTACAATAAGACGAATAAAGCAGGAATGGTAAACCACTTTAAGACTATTGCAGAAGCAGTGGATGTACCGCTTGTACTCTACAATGTGCCGGGAAGAACGGGATGTGCGTTGACATACGATGTAGTGGCCGAACTTGCCGGGCATGACAAGATAATAGCTGTAAAGGAAGCAAGCGGTGACATGTCTTTTACCGCTCAGATATCGAGACTTATAAACGATGACTTCAACATAGTAAGCGGAAACGATGATATAATAGTGCCTATAATGTCGATGGGCGGAAGCGGAGTTATTTCGGTGCTTGCAAATGCCTGCCCTAAGGAAACACATGAGATTGTAACGGCATACCTCGAAGGGGATGTCAGGAAGGCGAGAGACATACAGTGCAAATATCTATCATTTATCAATGCGCTTTTCATAGAGACAAATCCGATCCCTATAAAAGAAGCTATGAACATGATGGGCATGAATGTAGGAGGATACAGACTGCCACTTTACCCTATATCGGATGGAGCTAAGGAAGTTTTGAAGCAGACCATGACAGATCTGGGATTGCTGTAGTTAAAGGCGGGTCACAGTGTAAATGTGCGGTATAAAATTATGACGCGCAAGCCATGATGTGACAGAGGAGACATATGATGAATATAGCGTTATCAGGACACGGCCGTATGGGCCGGATAGTGGAAGATATAATAAATGAAAGCGACGACCTCTCTCTTGCCGGAGTACGTTCTGAGGACTGCTCGGGCACTTTTGGTGAGATTGAAGGCAAACCGGATGTGATAATAGATTACAGTCATCCGGATTATCTTGCAGATATGCTTGATTACGCCACAGCAAACGAGGTGGCGCTTGTAATCGCTACTACAGGGCATACCGATGCACAGCAGCGGCAGATAAGAGCTGCTGCGGAAAAAGTTCCTGTCGTTTATTCCGCAAACTATTCGCTGGGTATCAATATTATGGAAAAGATCCTGCGTGATATAACACCGATACTCGAGGATTCATTCGATATGGAAGTTGTGGAAAAGCATCACAATCAAAAACTCGATGCGCCGAGCGGGACTGCCAGGATGCTTGTCCGTGCTATGGATCCCGAAGGGAAGTACGAGCACGTTGAAGGCCGGTCCGGAATGGCAAAGCGGGGAAAAGAGATCGGTGTCAGCGCAATAAGAGGCGGGAACATTACAGGCGAGCACACAGCCATTTATGCAGGTGAAGATGAAATCGTGGAGATAAGACACATAGCAGGATCCAGAAAGATATTCGCTTTCGGATCTATAAAGGCAGCTGAATTTGCAGTGGGAAAATCGGCCGGATTATATAATATGGATGATGTGCTTTTCGGGAAATAAGCATCGGCGTTATTCTGGCAGAAAATTACTGCCGTTATATAAGTTATTGAAAGCACCGCTTTAAATAAACATAGATATTATGAAAGGAAGCCTGTCGGCATCAGTGAAGCGTATGCAGAGCCCTGAAACATTGCGGCGATGCACGGAGAGTTTCACATGATGCAGATTAAAAAAAAAGTAAATGGATGCAAAAGAGATAATAAAATTTATACAGGAAGCAGAGAAAAAGACACCTGTAAAGGTTGTACTCAAGTCTGATAAAGCAATCGACTTTCCAAATTGCAAAGTCTTTGAAGGCGGCGGGATCGCTGTGATATATGGTGACTGGAAGGATGTGGAGCCTGTGCTTGAAGCCGGTAAAGATGAGATCGAAGATTACGTTGTTGAAAACGGGTGCAGAAATTCCGCTATACCGATGCGGGATCTTAAAGGCTTGAATGCAAGAATCGAGCCGGGCGCGATCATAAGAGATTGGGTGGAGATAGGTGACAATGCAGTGATAATGATGGGTGCCGTTATAAACATCGGCGCTGTCATAGGTGAGGGCACAATGATAGATATGGGTGCCGTACTCGGCGGACGCGCCACTGTCGGCAAGAATTGTCATATAGGTGCAGGCACGGTGCTTGCAGGTGTTGTGGAACCGCCAAGCGCACAGCCGGTCACAATTGAAGACGATGTGGTAATAGGTGCAAATTCAGTAGTGATCGAAGGCGTAAAAGTGGGAAAAGGTTCAGTTGTTGCCGCCGGGTCAGTCGTGCTTGAAGATGTACCGCCGGGCGCGGTAGTCGGCGGTACGCCGGCCCGTTTTCTGAAATACAAGGATGATAGGGCGAATGAAAAGACGGAGATTGTTGAAGCCCTGAGGCAGCTTTAGAAGTACAAGGCATGAAATCAAGCGGAACTTCTGGAACATCACAAAAATCGTCTGCAGGAGGCATACGACATAATTGAAAGTGGACCCGGACGGACTGCTTTTGATATTGCAGGACAGATGCACTGGGATATCAATGTAAAAACATGGGATGAATTTCCGGATGCACAGCGGTGGTTTGCGGTGGGCGAATGTATGTCACACCTTGAGAGGCTTGGAACCGAAGGCAGAATAATAAAAGAGACGGACGGCATGCTGTTAGATATTACACCGTATAGAGCGGCGCAAACGAAAACAAACAGGCGGACATCGACGGTTTGCCTGTTTGTTATCCGATGAATTCACCGGCAGTTGTTACAGATGCGGGCAGCATGTTAAATAAGATAGTCGCCCAAAAGATCCTGCGGCGACTTCAGCAATTCCCTGAAATCTGACGCTTCGCCGCTTTCATTTATCCTGTAGGTGAAACATCGGTAATATCCGTTTATATATTTTGTGATTTCGATATATTCATATACCGGATCTTTTTCCGTATATATTACAGTCCCCGGTGAAAGATTGTAAAGCAGTTCCGTTATTTCCCGCATATCGCGCTCCTTTCTGTTCCTATATAATACACCAAATGCGAATCTTTTGAAATATAATAGAGCGGAAGCATGTTATCTTTTAATATCGTATTGACAGGGAACATGATACACGGTATCATATGGACTGTAAACAGAATAATGAAAAAGAACTTCAGGGCAGGGTGTAAGTCCCTACCGGCGGTACAGCCCGCGAGCCGAAAGGCATGATCCGGTGAAACTCCGGGGCCGACAGTATAGTCTGGATGGAAGAAGATCTTATTGTATATATGCAGATGACGATGTGCTTTGAGCAGTTTGATTTTGTATGACAGTGATAATTGACAGCCCTGACAGTTTCAGGGCTTTTGCAATGCCGGAGAAGAAAGTGAACGATATAAACGATATAGAGGAAAAATATATGAAAAGAGCGATTGCGCTCGCCAAAGAGGGAGAAGGCAGCTGTCATCCCAATCCGCTGGTAGGTGCAGTGCTTGTAAAGGACGGAATGATCATAGGCGAAGGTTATCATAAGAAATGCGGAGATCTTCATGCTGAGCGAAATGCAATATTATCGCTGAACGAGTCTGCGGAAGGGTCGACAATGTATGTGAATCTCGAGCCATGCTGCCATTACGGAAAAACGCCTCCGTGCACCGAAGCCATAATTGAAGATAAAATAGCGCGCGTTGTTATAGGCTCGCGTGATCCTAACCCGCAGGTCGCGGGCAAAGGTGTCCGGATTCTGCGCGATGCGGGGATAAAAGTGACGGAAGATTTTATGCGCGATGAATGTGATGAGATCAATAAGATATTTTTCCATTACATAACGCGTAAGAGGCCTTATGTGATAATGAAGTACGCTATGACAGCCGATGGTAAGATAGCGACTAAGACGGGTGCATCTAAATGGATAACAGGACCGGAATCACTTCGGAGAGTGCATGAACTCAGGAATGCGTGCATGGGGATAATGGTCGGTATCGGTACGGTGCTTGCCGATGATCCCATGCTGAACTGCAGGATAGAAGGCGGAAAAGATCCCGTCAGGATAATATGCGATTCGAAGCTGAAGATACCGGTGGATTCAAACATAGTAAGGACTGCCGGTGAGATAGATACTGTGGTCGTATGCGCGGCGGTTGACCCGGAAAAACGGAAAATTCTTGAAAAGGCAGGAGTTGATGTGGTTGAACTTTCTGACGAAGAAGGAAGAGTCGACACAAAAAAACTTATAGAGAAACTCGGAGATGAAGGTATGGACAGCCTGCTTGTCGAAGGCGGAGGCACGCTAAATGAAAGCGTGCTTAAAACGGGAATGGCTGATGAGATAAAGATGTTTATAGCTCCAAAGATATTCGGCGGAGCCGCAAAAGGCCCTGTGATGGGCGGCGGCGTGGAAACACCGGATCAAGCATGCAGGTTCAGAGTGGAAAGAACGGAAATGACAGGCAATAATGTCCTGGTGACGCTGAAGCCTTTACAGGAGAAATAGTATGTTTACAGGAATAGTAGAAGAGACAGGCAAGATCAGGTCGGCTCAGACAGGAGGGACTTCCGGCAGGCTTGATATCGAAGCCGACATAGTCATTGAGGGAACGAAGATAGGAGACAGTATAGCTGTAAACGGAGTATGTCTTACGGTGGTTGAACTGGGAACTGACGGTTTCACAGCAGATGTCATGCCGGAGACGGCAGAACGCAGCAGTCTCGGGAAATGCAGGCCGGGAGATAAGGTCAACCTGGAAAGGGCTATGGCGGCTGACGGAAGGTTCGGGGGGCATATAGTCTCGGGACATATAGACGGGACGGGACGGATCGAGTCACTTGAAGACGACGGGATAGCGGTATGGGTGAGCATCAGAGCGGAGAAGGCGCTGCTGAAATATATAGTGGAGAAGGGATCTGTAGCTATTGACGGCATAAGTCTTACAGTCGCTTATGTGGACGGAGACCGTTTTAAAGTTTCTGTTATTCCTCACACGGGAGAAGCAACGATGCTGCTTGAAAAAAAGCCGGGAGACACAGTCAACCTTGAAAACGATATCATAGGAAAGTATGTCGATAAACTCATGCACTTTCGTGATGAGACCGGTGAAGAAAGCGAAATAACGATGGACTTTCTTATAGAAAACGGATTTTGATAAAAAATTTTGCTGCCATATCCCGGAAACGGGACTTAACTATAAATGTATGATAATCATGGAAGGGAATATAAAAATGACAGAGAAAAAAAATACCGAAGCAACAGTCAGTGAGGAAATGCAATATGAATACGATTCGATTGATAAGGCGATCGAGGAGCTGAAAGCCGGCAGGATCATTTTATGCACCGATGATCCGGACAGAGAGAATGAAGGCGATATGATATGCGCGGCCGAGTTTGCCACTCAGGAGAACATCAATATGATGGCATCGATCGCAAAAGGCCTTATATGTACACCGATGAGCGCAGATGTTGCCAGAAAACTCGGATTTCCTCCTATGGTGTCGGAAAATACGGACAATCACGAGACGGCTTTTACGGTATCCGTCGACCATGTTGATACGACCACAGGAATTTCTGCAAAGGAGCGTTCATATACTATGATAAAATGCGCTGATCCGGATTCAAAACCGCTTGAATTCAGAAGGCCGGGACACGTGTTTCCGCTTATAGCAAGATACGGAGGAGTTCTTGTAAGAAACGGACATACTGAAGCGACTGTGGATCTTTTAAGACTTGCAGGTCTTACGCAGTGCGGAGTCTGCTGTGAGATAATGGATGATGACGGCACCATGATGAGAACTCCCAAACTGTGGAAACTTGCAAAGCGGTACGGCATGACGTTCATAACTATCAAGCAGCTGCAGAATTATCTAAGAACACACGAAAGCCATGTAGTAAGAGAAGCAACTGCGAAGCTTCCGACGAAATACGGCAATTTCAAGCTCTATGGATATGTTAACGATATTACGGAGGAACATCACCTTGCACTCGTAAAAGGCAATCTCGGGGACGGCGGTAATGTGCTTTGCCGTGTACATTCCGAGTGCCTGACAGGGGACACATTCGGATCTATGCGGTGTGACTGCGGACTGCAGCTTTCCAGATCGCTTGAGATGATAGAAAAAGAGGGCAGAGGGATAGTGCTTTATATGAGACAGGAAGGCAGAGGCATAGGTCTTATCAATAAGATCAAGGCTTATGCGCTTCAGGAAGAAGGTTATGACACGGTAGATGCAAATGTGAAGCTCGGTTTTGCAGCCGACCTGCGTGAATACTGGGTAGGAGCTCAAATACTGCGTGACCTTGGAGCAAGATCGCTCAGACTTCTGACAAATAACCCGGACAAGGTATACGGACTTGGAGATTTCGGTCTTGAGATCGTGGAAAGAGTACCGATCGAGATCGATGCCCAGAAGTATGACAGAAAATACCTTATGACTAAGAAGAGCAGGATGGGACATATATTCAACGAAATAAGCCTTTAAATCAGGCAATGGCAAATATCAAAAATATTATCGATAAGGAGACTAAAATGACAAATATCAATATGATCGAAGGAAAAGTAGTGGCGCCTGAAGGAATGACGGTAGGAATAGTTGCTTCACGTTTCAATGAAGTGATAGTAAATAAACTTCTTGGCGGAGCTGTCGATGGACTTGTCCGCCACAATGTGGAGGAAAAGAATATAACCGCAGCATGGGTGCCCGGAGCTTTTGAGATCCCGACAGCCGCACAGCAGATGGCTGAGTCAGGCAGATATGATGTTGTGATATGCCTGGGTACAGTGATAAGAGGTCAGACTACTCATTATGACTACGTATGCAATGAAGTATCAAAAGGCATAGCGCAAGTAGCGCTCAATTCGGGCGTTCCGACTATGTTCGGCATTGTGACGACCGAGAACATCGAGCAGGCAATAGCACGCGCAGGCAGCAAATCGGGCAACAAGGGATATGACTGCGCGCTGTCCGCTATCGAGATGGTAAACCTTTTGGAGCAGATGTGATGAATTCACCTTATATACGAAGGCATAAGGTGTACGCACCGGAGCTTAAACCTCTGCTGATATTCGATTATGACGGAACACTGCAGGAGACTATGAGGATATATAAGCCGGCTGTGCAGAAAGCGGTAACATGGCTCAGGTCTCAGGCTGTCGAGGCAGATGAACCCGCAGACGAAAAGATCAGCAGCTGGCTCGGCATGAATACAGACGAGATGTGGAACAATTTCATGCCGGAACTTTCGGATGAACTTACCGAAAAAGCCGGGTGCATTATCGGCCGGGAGATGAACCGCATAGCGGCTTCAGGTGGAGCCGCATGGTTTGACGGCGCTGAGCAGATGCTGGATTTTCTTAAAGCGGAAGATTATGAGATGGTAGTGCTCAGCAACTGCACGAAGGCTTATGCGGCTCTGCATTACAAGGCATTCGGCATGAAAAAGTGGTTTACGGATTTCGTGGACTGTGAATCATTTGGAAACATCCCAAAAAGCGATATCGCAAAAGAGATAGCAGATATCAAAAGAGATATTATCGTTATAGGCGATCGCTCAAGCGATCTTGCCGCGGCAAAGGCGGTCAACGGAGCTTTTGTCGGCTGTGTATACGGTTACGGGAGTCAGGGTGAACTCGACGGAGCCGATGAGCTTGTAAAAAACCCGTTTGAGATAGCGCCTGCCGTAAAGCGACTCACAGATCGTTGAAAACGCTGCCCAGTATATCCGCCATCTTGCGGATGTGCTCTTTTTCTATGATGAGCGGCGGAACGAAACGAATGACATTGGTATCGGCACTCACCAGAAGCAGCCCCTTTTCAATGCAGGCTGATATGACTTTCTTTGGATCACAGTTTACTTCTATACCCATCATAAGACCCAGCCCGCGTATATCCGTGATAATCTCGGGGAACTGTGTCTGAAGTTTTTCAAGTGTCGCCTTCAGGAATGCACTGACTTCCTGCACGTGTTCAAGGATGCCGTTGTTGAGTATTTCATCGAGTACGACGCAGGCGGCTGAACATGCGAGCGGATTCCCTCCAAATGTGGACCCGTGGTCACCGGGCTGAAATACATCTGCAACATTTCCGCTGGCAAGGATAACACCGATTGGAACACCGCCCGCAAGCCCCTTTGCGCTTGTGATCATATCAGGGACAACACCTGAAGTCTGGTAAGCGTACAGCTGCCCGCTTCTTCCGATGCCGGTCTGTATTTCATCAAATATCAGCAGTATGCCTTTTTCATCGCAGAGTTTTCTCGTATTCTTTAGGAAATCCGGATCAGCAGGTGTGATTCCGCCCTCTCCCTGAACTACTTCCATGAGTATAGCTGCTGTATTGTCATTTACATTTGCTTTCAGAGCTTCAAAATCACTGAACGGACTGTAGCTTACATCGGGGAGCATAGCACCCATGTCTTTCTGGTATTTGGGCTGTGCGGTGAGGGTCATTGATCCGTATGTACGGCCGTGGAATGAATTTTCCATGGCTATTATGCCGTTTTTATGTGTACCGTTGATCGCTACATATTTTCTACAGATCTTAAGCATTCCTTCGATGGCTTCAGTGCCGCTGTTGCAGAAAAATACCCTGTCAAAATCCGTATTTGCAATCAGCATTTCTGCAAGCCTGATCTGCTGTTCGTTGTAATACAGGTTTGAACAGTGGATCAGTTTCTCAGCCTGACTTGATATTGCATCCACAAGCCGTTTGTTGCCGGAGCCGAGCGAATTTACAGCTATGCCTGCAACAAAATCAAGATATTTCTTTCCCTTATCATCATACATGTATACACCTTCTCCGCGTTCGATGCATAAGGGAAAAGGCCCGTAAGTGTTCATGAGTACCTTGTTTCCACGTTCCTGAATGTCCATTTTTTTCATCTCCTAAAGCGTTTGCTTTTTTCTTTGGTTGTGTGATAGTCGTTGGTATATGTTAAAACAGCTCAGTTCATCAATCTCTTTTTATATCCTTTTGTACCATTGTGCCTATGCCCATAGGGGTAAATATCTCAAGCAGCAGACAGTTTTCCACTCGTCCGTCTATAATATGAGCGTTGTTTACACCGCGCTTTACGACTGACCTGCAGGATTCTATCTTTGGGATCATGCCGCCGGAAATAGTCCCATCCCTGATGAGCGGATCTATCTCCTCGAGCCCGAGGAAATTGATCACTGATCCCGGGTCATTGATATCCTTGAGTATTCCGGGTACATCTGTCAGAAAAAGCAGCTTTTCAGCCTTGAGCGCTGCCGCAATATCCATGGCGACATAGTCGGCGTTGATATTATAGGTGTTCCCGGCATCGTCCTGCCCTACAGGCGCGATGACAGGAATGAAATCATTGTTTATAAGTGAGCATATTAGTGATGTGTCTATGCAGTCCACTTCTCCGACCTGACCGTAGTCGACTCCGTTTTTGATAAGCTTCCGGGCTTTGATCGTACCGCCGTCTTTGCCGCTTATGCCTATGGCGCGTACGCCTTTAGTCTCTATATCAGATACGATAGATTTGTTGACCTTGCCTGAAAGGACCATTTCCACGATCTCCATAGCCTCATTGCTGGTAATCCTGAGACCTCCTATAAATTCGGACTTTACATCAAGCCTTCCGAGCATGGTGTTGATCTCGGGACCGCCGCCGTGCACGAGCACCGGCTTCATTCCGACGAGCTTCATAAGCGCTATATTGTTTATAATCGTATCCTTGATTACCGGGTCTGTCAGAGCGCTTCCGCCGTACTTGATCACTATGGTTTTGCTGTTCAGCCTCTTGATGTACGGCAGAGCGTCTACGAGTATCTTAGCTTTTTCCGCATAACTTGTCATTTGATGTCTCCTTGTTGTTATACTGCTCTGATACAGAGAGTTTTTTAAGATCTATATTCACCGTTTATTTTTACATATTCATACGTGAGGTCGCATCCCCAGGCTCTGCCCGACGCGTTTCCTTCATTAAGAGATGCAATTATATGTATTTCGTCTGCTCCCAGGACTTTGAGTGTTTCAGATTCCTGAAAACCTGCAGGTACGCCGCCTTTAAGCACGGTAAGTTCACCTCCGATGCTTTTAAATATAACGTCAACCTTTTCAGGGTCGAAACTTTCACCACTGTATCCCATAGCGCAAAGAACTCTGCCCCAGTTTGCGTCCGAGCCGAATATAGCAGCTTTCAGGAGGCTTGATTTTATTATGGATTTTGCTATTTTACTGGCCTTGTCTTCGTTTTCAGCTTTTATTACCTCGGCTTCGATGAATTTTGTCGCGCCTTCACCGTCGCGTACAAGCTCTTTTGCGAGATATTCGTTTACCTTATAAAGCGCTTTTACAAACGTGTAATAATCTTTTCCTTCAGCATTTATCACCGGATTTGCAGCCTTGCCGTTGGCGAGCAGAAATGCAGAGTCGTTTGTACTGGTATCTCCGTCTACGGAAACCATGTTGTAGGTCGTTTTTATTGTTGAACTGAGGGCTTTGTTCAGAAGCGTTTTTGTGATCGCGCAATCCGTTGTAACAAAAGCAAGCATAGTTGCCATGTTCGGACATATCATGCCTGTCCCTTTTGCCATGCCTCCGATCGTAACGGTGGTGCCGGAGATGTCAAATTCTACGGCGCAATACTTCGGATGAGTGTCGGTCGTTAAGATACCGCATGCGGCATCTTCCGCATGTGCGGGATCGCTGCCTAAAATCGATGCGAGACTTCGTGCTCCGGATCTGTATTTATCGACGGGCGGCTGTACGCCTATGACCCCCGTTGAAGCCGTAAGCACGGTGTCGGGATCAACACCGAGCACCGATGCGGCTTCTTCAGCCATGACAAGGTTGCTTTTCTTCCCTTGCTCACCTGTGCAGGCATTGGCGTTTCCACTGTTCGTGATAACCGCGTTAACTGATTTTTCCTTCTTCAGTATCTCTATATTGCGAAGTACGGCTGCCGACTTTACCATGTTGGTCGTGAACGCCGCAGCGCATACTGCGGGTACTTCAGACACGAGCAGAGACATGTCCATGCTGCCGTTTGGCTTGATTCCTGCGCTCAGACCTGCCGCTCTGAAACCTTTGGGTGCCGTTATACCGCCAACTGTAGCTTTCATAAATGTAACTTGCCATCGGTGAAAGTGACGATGGCATTTTCCTTTCTAAAATATTATTTATATTTTCGAGAGTCTTGCTGATCCGACTGCAGGCGCAATGCTGATATTTTATTTATATTGCGATCGGATCTTAAAAACTCTTTTTTATTAAAGTAGTCTATACGGGGAATGCCGTCACCTGGTCGAGGCCCCTATCTTCAGGCAGCCCAAACATTATGTTCATGTTTTGAAGCGCCTGTCCAGCCGCGCCCTTCACGAGGTTGTCGAGTGCTGAAACAGCTATGACTCTGTTTGTTCTCGCATCGATCTTAAAGCCTATATCCACAAAGTTCGATGCTTTTACCCACTTGCTTTCAGGCAGCTCCCCCGCAGCGGAAAGCCTGATGAAATATTCATTGCCGTACATATTCTCGTAAGCTTTTCGTATATCCGATTCAGTAACACCGTCTTTCAGTGTGGCATATATCGTTGCGAGAATGCCGCGATTCATAGGGACAAGTACCGGTGTGAAACTGATCACGATCTCTTCCCCGGCGACATAGCTTAGCTGTTCTTCGATCTCGGGTGTGTGTCTGTGACCTGCCACCTTATAGGCCTTGGTATTTTCATTTGTCTCGCAGAAGAGCATGTCGCGGTTGAGTCCTCTGCCGGCACCGCTTACTCCGGTCTTTGAATCTATGATTATAGATTTTCTGTCAATGAGATCATATTTTACAAGCGGTGCGGTTCCGAGGATGTCGCATGTAGTATGACAGCCCGGGTTTGCTATAAGTCTTGCTTCTTTTATACGGTGTCTGTTGAATTCGCAGAGTCCGTATACAGCTTCTTTGATAAACTGAGGTGTAACGTGCTTTTCGCCGTACCATTTTTCGTATATTTTTACATCTTTGAGCCTGTAAGCAGCTCCGAAGTCTATGACTTTTGTACGGCTCAGGATCTTTTCATTGAGAAGTTTTGCCGTCATGCCGCCCGGAAGCGCTGTGAAAAGCACGTCACAGTCCGCAGATATATTTTCAAGATCCGCTTCGCAGCATACCAACGGGGTGTGCTTGCTGAAATTTTTGTAGACATCGCTGTATTTCTGGTCCACATAGCTATTGGCTGTAACATATCTTAGGTCCGTTTCCGGGTGCTTTACCAGCATCCTCATGAGCTCGCTGCCCGCATAACCGGTCGCACCTGCGACTCCAATTTTTATCATTCTTCTTTTTTATGCCTCCAAATTTTTAATATTTTTACAGGGCGCCTGTAATCTGAAATTGAAAGCGCCAAAAATCCGATTAGGTTATAATTATACACAAATTATAAATATTATGCAACACATATTTTAAAATAAAATCCGACAATCAGCGAAAAGCATAAAATGACTTAAAAGCCGGTTTCCGTTAATGCTTCTTCGGTCTCGGCGTTAAAAAGTCACGGAATCTTCATATATAGTGTAAAGATTTATATTGTAATGTCACTTTCAAATGTGTATAATCATCGTAATGCTTACAACTGCATTCGGTGCATGGAATAGATTATATAACTTATCGGCGGAAAAGGAAAGAAGGGCGGATAAAATGGTTGAAAAATCTGCAAGAATAAATAAAGCTTTGGAAAATCACAAAAAAGGTTATAACTGCGCACAGGCTGTTGCGTGTGCATACTGTGATGCTTTCGGCATTGATGAGCAGACAGCTTTTAAAATGGCGGAAGGCTTCGGCTTCGGCATGGGTACCATGGGAACCTGCGGCGCGGTAAGCGCCATGGCGCTTTGTGCAGGCATGAAAAACAGCGATGGCGATCTGATGTCACCGAAGACTAAAAAAGAGACATATAGGATGATAAAGGAAATGACTAAAAAGTTTCAGGAGATGAATTCCTCTGTCATATGCAGGGAAATCAAAGGCGTAGATACCGGTAAGGTCCTGAGAAGCTGTGACGGATGCAGAGAGGATGCAGCCAAGATAATAGAGGATTCATTGCTGTAGGACTTAATGCAAAGAAACTGAAAGTCGGTAAAATTTGATGCGGACAGCGTGTGCGGCGCGTGTGGAGCAATATCAAGGACTTTGCTGCGGTGGAACGGCACCGGAGCGTAAAATACTTACACATTGCTAAAAGGCGCGTGCGATGTTAAAATTGTATATCTGCGGAGATCAGCGGTACTGCCGCCTTCACGCGGCGGTTTTTGTACGTATGGGGGCAGATGCCGACGCAGTTTGATTTATGGAATATAAAAAGCTGATGAAAATCGGCATACCTGTCATTTTGATAGAGGGAAGGGGGCTCAGGCCTTTTGAACAGCAACAAGTATAAAGATTCGTATTATGAATTAAGAGAGATCACGGACCTGAAAGACATGGTGGATTCAAGCGCAAGGCTGTTTAAGGATCATGTTGCATACTATGTAAAGGAAAAGCGTGGCGGTGAATATAAACCCGTATATTATCCTGAAGTAAAGGCGGATGTGGATGCACTGGGAACAAGACTGCTTGATATGGGTCTTAAAGATGAAAAGATTGCTGTGATCGGTGAAAACAGTTATGAATGGATCATTTCATATTGGGCGGTTACTAATGGAACCGGTGTTATTGTGCCACTTGACAAGGAGCTTCCGCAGGCTGAGATCATCAATCTCATGAACAGAGCGGAGATCAGCGCAATAATATATTCAGGGAAAAAAGCTAAACTTGTAGATGAAGCGGCAAAAGCTGTACCGACGTTGAAATATCGCATATCTTTTGCAGAAGAAGAACACAGCGATGATGTCTTTTCATGGAAGAAGCTGAAAAAGGAAGGCGCTGACCTTGTTGAAGACGGTGACAGATCGTTTATCGACGCAAAGATAGACCGCGAAGCTATGTGCTCACTTTTATTTACATCGGGAACGACAGGTCTTGCAAAGGGTGTTATGCTCTCGCATAAAAATATCTCAGCAAACACGTACAACATGTCAAAGTACATAAAGATAATTGATGACGGCATCGGACTTTCAGTACTGCCGATGCATCACACATATGAACTGACCTGCCACGTGTTTACGAGTTTTTATCAGGGCATATCTATAGCCATATGCGAGGGCCTTAAGTACATACAGAAAAACATGCAGGAAATACATGCTACAGTGATGCTCGGTGTGCCTCTCGTATTTGAGAACATGCATAAAAAGATATTCAGACAGGCGGATGCTCAGGGAAACGGAAGGCAGTTCAGGACTATGCTCGTTCTGTCAAAGAGACTCAAACTTTACAATAATCAGAAACTTATAAAAAGAATGTTCAGGCAGATCCACAGAAGTACTGGAGGTAATATGCAGCTGTTCATAGTGGGCGGAGCACCGGTCGACCCGAAGGTGATTGAGGATTTTGAAGCCATGGGTATTCCTATGATACAGGGATACGGCATGACGGAAAACTCTCCCATAATCGCAGTGAACAGAGACCGCTGCAGCAAAGCGGATGCGGCCGGTTTTGTCATGCCCAATACGGAAGTCAGGATACTTGATCCCGATAAAAAAGGCGTGGGCGAAGTTATATGCCGGGGACCGTCGGTTATGATAGGATATTACAACGATCCTGTTATGACAGAACAGGTGCTTAAAGACGGATGGCTTTACACCGGCGATCTCGGCTATTTTGACAGCGAAGGCTACCTGCATATAAACGGCAGGAAGAAAAATGTCATAGTGACTAAAAACGGCAAGAACATATTCCCTGAAGAGGTCGAGTATTATCTTCAGGAAAGTCCTTATATAGCTGAAGCGCTTGTCCACGGCATAAAGGATGAAAAATCAGGAGACACCATAGTGAAAGCTGAGATATATCCTGACTATGAATATATAAACGAAACCGTAGGGGATATGACGGAAAGCGGCTGGCAGCAGATGTTCAAAGAAACGATCGATGATATAAATGACAAGATGCCGCTGTATAAAAGGGTAAAAAGATATAATATCAGAGACAGAGAATTTACCAAGACAAGCACAAGAAAGATCAAGAGACACATAAAAGAAAACTACAGCGAAGATTAGCAGATATGATGGGGAAAAGCAGTATGACATTGAGTGAAGATTACAAACAGAAAAAAGAAAAAGAGATGCAGTGGGCGTTGGACATTGTACGTCAGATCGAAGAAGACCCGCGTGAATGCGTAAAATATCGTGATTCCAGACCTATAACCGATATCAAAAATATGATAGAGACCAGCGTGGAAACGTATGGCCGAAATCATCCGCTTTTTTATCAGAAATTCAACAAAAAGAGAAAGTTTGAGATGAAAACTTATGGACAGATGCTCGATGATGTCTACGCCCTCGGGACCTCTCTTACAGATATGGGGCTCAAGGGCAAGAGAATTGCGGTAATGGGTGAGAACTGCAGTCAGTGGGCAATCTCTTATCTTGGGATCATATGCGGTACGGGGATAGTGGTGCCTGTTGATAAGGAACTCAGTCTTCAGGAAGTGCAGGTGCTCATAGAACGCGCTGAAGTTAATGCCGTGATTTTTACAGCTAAATACGAGAAACTGTTCAAGACAATCAAGTCGTGCGGTGAAACGGTGCTCGAAACGTTGATAAATATAAATGCTGAAGAGGATGAGGACGGCGTGCTCGCATGGCAGCCGCTCGTAAAAAAAGGCGGAGAACTGATAGAAAAGGGAGACAGACGTTTTATAGACGCGGAGATAGATAACGAAAAGATGTGCGCGCTGCTGTTTACATCAGGCACGACAGGCGTATCTAAAGGTGTTATGCTCTCACATAAAAATCTGGCGCTCGATCTCATGGCATCTCCGACAGTACTCAAGGTTAACGACTGGGACATGTTCTTTTCGGTGTTGCCGCTGCACCATACATATGAGTGCACATCGGGATTTCTGATGCCGCTTTACAAGGGCGCGGCTATCGCATATTGTGAGGGACTCAAATATATAATGAAAAACCTGCAGGAAGTAAAGCCGACGATGTTTTTGGGTGTGCCTGTAATGTTTGAAAAGATATATCATAATATTTGGAAGAATGTCAGGAAGCAGGGAAAGGACAAGGCGCTGAGGAGAATGATACGCTTTAATAAGAGGACAAAAAAGATAGGAATAGATATCAGCGGTCCCGCCTTCAAAAAGATAAGAGCCGCGTTCGGAGGCAATCTGAGGATAATGATCTGCGGAGGCGCGGCGATAAATCCGGAAGTGCTCGAAGGCATTCAGGCATTCGGGATACAGGCTCTGCAGGGTTACGGACTCACAGAGTGCGCTCCGATGGGGGCTCTTTCGCCTGACCGGGCGCCAAAGTCGAATTCTGTGGGCGTGGCATTTCCAACATGCGGCATAAAGATAGAAGACAAAGACGAGGACGGAATAGGCGAGATCTGTCTGAGAGGCGATAATGTCATGCTGGGGTATTATCACATGCCTGAAGCGACCGCTAAAGTAAAGCGGGAAGACGGATGGTTTCACACGGGGGATCTCGGATATCTGGACGAAGACGATTATCTTGTGATCACCGGCAGGCAGAAGAACGTCATAATAACCAAAAATGGTAAAAACGTTTCACCGGAAGAGCTGGAATATTATATAAATAATACAGGTATCGTGGAGGAGGCAATGGTATTTGCGCAGAACAGTGAGACCGGCGATGATACAGTTATCGCAGCGGCGGTCAAGCTCGATGATGAGACGTTTTCGGAAAGATATCCCTATGAACTTTCTGATGATGAAAAGGAAAAGATAATCTGGACGGAAGTCGACAAGATAAATGCGATGCTGCCTGTTTTCAAGAGAATCAGACGCTTGATAATACGAAAAGAAGCTTTTGAAAAGAATACATCCAACAAGATTGTCAGATTTGCCGAAGGCAACAAAAGATAGCTTGACGGCCGAGGCGTATACGGATATGCGGAGACGCAGAAGGCTGTCGAATCACGATAGACGATTCGTTGACAAACATACACCGTTGCAATTATAATATTACGACATGCAAATCGGGTGAAAGGAGAATTTTACGATGACGGAACAAGTATTATTAACAAAAGAAGGCTATGAAAAAATGGTCGCCGAGCATGAGGAACTTGTTGCAGTAAGAAGAAAAGAAGTGGCCGGAAAGCTCAAGGAAGCCATATCTCAGGGCGATATATCGGAAAATTCAGACTATGATGCCGCAAAGAATGAACAGGCTGAACTGGAAGAGAGAATACATAAGCTTGAAAACATGATCCGCATGGCAAAGATCATCGAGGATGACGACAATCTTGACGACTCAGTCGTAGGTGTGGGACTTAAAGTAAAAGTCAAGGAGATGGAATCCGGTGACGTTGATGAATATGTTATAGTAGGTGCAACGGAAGCTGACCCGTTTGAAGGAAAAATTTCAAACGTCTCACCCGTAGGTGCAGCACTTCTTGGAAATAAGGTTGGAAAAATGGTGCATGTTGATGTCGATGACGGCAACACGGTCACATATAAGATAATGTCAATCAGCAAATAATATATTCATTGAGAGAAAAAGCAGAGGAAAAAAATGAGCGTAGAGGAAAAGAAGAACTGCAACACAGCCGCAGATGAAGAGTTTACTGAAGAGAATATAAGTGAACAGAGACAGGTAAGACGAAACAAGTTGAAGCAGCTTCAGGAGAGCGGCAGAAATCCGTATATTGAAGAGACTTGGAATGTTGACGCATGGAGTCGGGACATAAAGGAAAACTTTGAAACAACGGACGGCGGGGATGTATCAATAGCTGGGCGCATGATGGCAAAGCGCGGGATGGGCAAGGCATCATTTATTGATATTCTCGATAAAAAGGGAAGGATACAGTGCCATGTGAAAAAAGATATTCTTGGCGATGAAGAATATAAATGGTTCAAGACTTATGATATAGGCGATATACTCGGCATAGAGGGAAAGGTTTTTAAAACAAAGCGCGGCGAGATAACCGTTGAAGTGTCAAAGATGGTCCTTCTCGCAAAATCACTGCAGGTGCTGCCGAATAAATGGCAGGGACTCAAGAATACAGATATGAGATACAGACAGAGATATGTGGATCTCATTATGAACGAGGACGTAAGAGATACATTTAAGATGCGCGCAAAGATAATACATGAAATAAAGCGCGTGCTTGAAGATGAATACGACTTTCTTGAAGTCGATACACCTATCCTGACGACAATAGCCGGCGGAGCGAATGCCAGGCCGTTTGATACACATCACAATACACTCGCCCTGGACATGAAACTCAGGATATCGGACGAGCTTTATCTGAAGAGATTGATAGTGGGCGGTCTCGACAGAGTATATGAAATGGGCAAGATGTTCAGAAATGAGGGAATGGATAGAAACCACAATCCCGAATTCACATCTATGGAATGCTATATGGCCTACGGCAATATGGAAAGCGTTATGGACGTGACCGAACAGATTGTTTCAAAGGCCGCACTGATGGCAACGGGCAGCATGGTAATAGAATATCAGGGAAAGAAATTCGATCTTACACCTCCTTGGAAAAAGCTCGGTATGGCTGATGCTGTAAAGGAAATCACGGGAGTCGACTTCGAAAAGATAGAATCTGATGAACAGGCAAGGGAAGCTGCTGTTGGACATGGCATGGATGCCAATGAGGTAAAGGATATGACCAGGGGTAAAATCCTGGCGGAAATGTTCGAGGAGTTCTGTGAAGAAGTGCCGGGCTACCTTGACGGTCCGGTATTTGTGACGGGACATCCTGTGGAAATATCACCTCTTGCTAAAAGGGACCCGAAAGATCCTCGGATAACGCGCAGATTTGAGGCGTATATAAATTGCTGGGAAATAGCGAACGCTTTTTCCGAGCTCAACGATCCTGTTGATCAGTATGAACGTTTTACGGAGCAGCAGGCTGAGCTTGATGCGGGGATAGATGATGAAGCGCATCCAATGGATATGGACTTTGTAAACGCTCTGGAGGTGGGAATGCCGCCTACGGGAGGACTTGGAATAGGAATAGACAGGGTCATAATGCTCATAACCGATGCGCCGTCCATAAGGGATATAATTTTGTTCCCGACAATGAAGCCGTTGGAATAGCCATGACTGCATAAGATCTTCGGGACATTTCCCCGGAGATTTTTCGTTTCATATAAAAAGTAATAAAAACAGCTGCATCGAGTGGCGCAGCCCGATTTATATTTGCGGCTGATATTTGTGATATGCGGCAAAAGCCGCTCGGGGAGGTATTCAATGCATGGTAAAAAGGTAGGATTTACAGAGACCGTCCTTCGCGACGGAGCACAGTCTTTGATTGCAACACGTCTTAGTTATGACAAGATGGAGCCCGTACTTAAGACTATGAATGAAACCGGTTACTATTCAGCAGAAGTCTGGGGAGGGGCGACGTTCGATGTGTGTCTTAGATTTCTTAATGAAGATCCGTGGGAAAGGCTAAGGAAGATAAGAGAGAAAATGCCTGACACAAAACTTCAGATGCTGCTGCGCGGGCAGAACATCCTCGGCTACAAACATTATCCCGATAATATAGTAAGACGTTTCGTTAGAAAGAGTGTCGAAAACGGTATAGATATCATTCGCGTATTTGATGCATTAAATGATGTAGATAATCTTAAAACAGCTGTTGAAGAGACGGTCGACTGCGGGGCGGCGGCTTCGGGAGCGATCTCATATACTACATCACCTGTACATACACTTAAAAATTATGTGAGCATAGTAAAGGAGCTTGAAAAGATGGGAGTAAGTTCTATTGCCATCAAAGACATGGCCGGCATACTGACGCCGACGGCGGCGTATGATTTGGTGTCTGCAGTAAAGGATGCCGTCGATCTCCCTGTTGTTATGCATACTCACTGCACGGCGGGGATGGCATATATGACATATCTTAAAGGCATAGAGGCAGGTGCCGATGTTATAGACACGGCGATAAGCCCGTTTTCGGGCGGCACGTCCCAGCCGGCTACAGAGACGCTGGCATATGCGCTCAAAGAACTCGGGTATGAAGTGGGTGTAAGGGAGGAAAAACTGTATGAAATGGCTGACTATTTCAAACCGGTCTGCAGAGAGTATATTGAAAACGGAACGCTGGATCCCATCTCTATGTCGACTGACACTCAATGCCTCAATTATCAAATACCCGGAGGAATGCTTTCAAATCTGCTGAGTCAGCTCAAGAGTCTGCATGCAAGTGACAGATTTGATGAAGTGCTGAAGGAAACGCCGCTGGTGCGAAAGGATCTCGGTTATCCGCCGCTTGTGACACCGACGAGCCAGCTGGTGGGAACGCAGGCAGTGCAAAACATCCTTGCCGGGGAAAGATATAAAAATGTAGGCGCAGAAGTAAAGGCATACTGCCGCGGCGAATATGGACGGACTCCGGCGCCGATCGATCCCGAGGTGCAGAAGAAGATACTGGGAGAAGAAAAGCCGGTAGAGGGAAGATTTGCCGAAACTCTTCCCGATGATATATTTGAGCAGGCCGAGAAATATCTGGGCGATGCAGCAGAAAATGAAGAGGATGTTCTTTCATATATTTCATTTCCCGAAGTCGCTGAAGATTTCTTCAAAAAGCGCAGAGAGGAAGAAGAAAAAGTGGTGCGATACTCTATAACGGAGGTGTAAGTGATGGGCGATATAGGTTTGGGCACGGCAGTGATTACAGCGCTTGCCGGATATCTTATAGTCTTTTTCGGTCTTACGCTTCTGATGCTTGTTGTTACAGTAATGGGCAGGATTACAATGAAGAAACATACCGGGACTGAAACCGATGATGCGGAGATTTCCGCAGGTAGCGGGACTGCACCGGGAACGGCGGGTGAGCTGAAATTATACGATACCGATCCACGTGATGCGGCTGTTATAATGGCGATAGTTGCATATCATCTTGATAAACCGCTTAATGAACTCAGGTTCAAATCTATTAAGGAGATCAAAGAAGATGAAATATAAAGTGACACTGAACAATAGAATATATGAAGTGGTAGTTGAAGAAGCAAGCGCGATGCTTCTGGATGAATATGAAGCTGAAGCCCCGGCGCCCTGTGCGGTTGCGAAACAGGAAGCTGTAACTGCGGATCCCGCAATGATACCGATACCGTCAAAGGCCGGCGCTGCATCGAACAGTCTCGTAAGCGGTGAAGTCGTAAGAGCTCCGATGCCGGGTAATGTACTTAAAATGGAGGTCGCGCAGGGGCAGGAGGTCGAAGAGGGAGATCTGCTGCTTGTCCTTGAGGCCATGAAGATGGAAAATGACATCGTTGCGCCAAAGGGAGGCATAGTGATACAGCTTGTAGTAGATAAAGGCATGGTCGTTGAGACAGACGATCCGCTAGTTGTAATAGCGTAGGAGGCGGCATATGGATATACTTGGCACTGTATCGAAACTTGCAACTGAATCCGGGTTTTCAGCATTTTTCACGGATGGAGGATGGAAGAACCTCGTCATGATCATTCTCGCATTTATTCTTCTGTACCTCGGAATAGTAAAAAAATTCGAACCGCTGCTTCTGTGCGGAATAGCATTCGGATGTCTTCTGAGCAATCTCAGCTTTTTCGTTTCGCTGGGCAGCGGCAATGCTCTTTTTCACCAGGATTTATGGGACGCGTTTTTAGATCCGCAGAGTCCGTACTATCACAGTTACGGTCACATAATGAGCAGCTGCGGACTTTTGGATTTTTTCTATATCGGCGTCAAAGCGGGGATTTATCCCAGTTTGATCTTTATGGGCGTGGGAGCAATGACCGACTTCGGACCGCTGATCGCAAACCCCAAATCACTTATCATGGGCGCATCGGCGCAGCTTGGTGTGTTCGCTGCATTTATCGGCGCTGTGATGCTGGGTTTCAATGGATCGGAGGCGGCTCCGATAGGCATCATAGGCGGAGCGGACGGTCCTACTGCGATATATCTTACAACGAAGCTCGCACCTCAGCTGCTGGGCCCGATAGCAATAGCCGCGTATTCATATATGGCGCTGATTCCGATTATACAGCCGCCGTTGATGAAACTCTGCACGACTGAAGAGATGCGAAAAGTTAAAATGGTACAGAACCGTGAAGTCTCAAAGAAAGAAAAGATACTGTTCCCGATAGTGGTAGCCACATTTGTGATACTCCTTCTGCCGAGTACAGCGCCGCTTATCGGCAGCCTTATGCTCGGAAATCTGTTCCGTGAAAGCGGCGTGACAGACAGGCTTTCGGATACTGCGCAGAACGCGCTGATGAATATAATCACCATATTTCTGGCGACGTCAGTGGGAGCAACTATGGAAGCCGGGACTTTCCTTAACGTACGGACTATATACATAATAATACTGGGGCTAGCGGCATTTGCGATTTCAACGGTAGGAGGACTTCTGTCCGGAGTGGTGATGTATTACGCTTCAGGAAAGAAGATAAACCCGTTGATCGGTTCAGCCGGCGTATCGGCAGTTCCCATGGCGGCGCGGGTATCTCAGGATCTCGGGGTAAAATATAACAAAGCAAATTTCCTGTTGATGCATGCGATGGGACCCAACGTTGCGGGTGTGATCGGCTCTGCGATCGCGGCCGGATTTATGCTCAGCGCATTTGCATGATGACCGCCGGAGTTAAATAGGGGTTAGATATGACAGACAGGGCGATAAGAAATGAAATATATAAACAGATATGAGTCGCCGGTAGGGATGATTATTCTGGAAAGCGACGGCAAAAATCTTACAGGACTGCGGTTTGAGATACAAAGCCGCGTGTGTGATGTCACGCACGGCGTTGAGTGTGCAGTAAAAGAGCTTTCTGTATTTGAGCAGACTGAAAGATGGCTCGACATATATTTTTCGGGCAGGGATCCGGGCTTTACTCCTCCGCTGAAAGTAGCCGGTTCGAACTTTCAACGCATGATATGTGATATAATGCTTACCATACCATACGGTAATACCACGACGTACGGACGGATCGCAAATCGTGTCAAAGAAAAAACGGAAAAGACGGCGATGTCTGCTCAAGCTGTGGGCGGCGCCGTAGGGCACAATCCTATTTCTGTTATAATTCCATGCCACCGCGTAGTGGGAACAGACGGGAGCCTTACCGGCTATGGTGGAGGGATGGACAGAAAGGTGTACCTGCTTGAAAATGAAGGAATAGATCTCAAAAAATCGGGACTTTTCATACCTGCGGGAGGAACGGGATTGTAATAATCCTGAAAAAACTGAAAAACTTTGTTTTATCAAAGCTGCTGTTATCATATTGTCGATAAATACGGTCAGCACTATTAAACGGAAGGTGTCAATATGAAAGCCATGGTACTTGTGGACAACATGGAAGGAAACGGTCTTAAGGGAGAATGGGGATTAAGCATATATATTGAACATAAAGATAAATCTCTGCTGCTTGATACGGGAGCCTCTGATCTTTTTCTTGAAAACGCATTGAAAATGGGTATAAATATCTATGATACGGATATTGCGGTACTGTCGCATGCGCATTACGATCACAGCAACGGTATGAGGGTCTTCTTTTCAATGAATGAAAAAGCTGATTTTTATATTCAGGAATCCTGCGGTGAAAACTGCTATAAGAAGAAGCGGATTTTTCGGAAGTATATAGGCATGCCGCGCGGCATCATCGCGACAAATAAAGACAGGATAAAGCGCGTTTCCGGAGACGCTGAGATCGCAGACGGCCTATGGCTCATACCGCATAAGACAAAAGGTCTTGAATCTCTGGGCAGGCGTGAAGAGATGTATGTGAAAGAGAAGGACGGATGGCATTTCGATGATTTCTCTCACGAACAGAGCCTTGTGATAGAAGCAGATAAGGGGCTTGTCATATTCAACAGCTGCTGTCATGGCGGCGCTGCGGCAATTATAAACGAAGTTATAGAAACATTCTCAGACAAAAATGTATACGGACTTATAGGAGGATTTCATCTTTTCAACAAAAGTGAAGGGGAGATACGTGAGTTTGCAAACCGTGTAAGGAACACAGGCATCGAATACATCTGCACCGGACACTGCACAGGTGAACGGGCGTACGGCATATTGGCGGAAGAACTCGGAAACACTATGCATCACCTTAAAACAGGTCTCGTTATGGAATTCTGATTATCTGATGCGCCGGCATCCGTAACTGTTTCAGGTGAGTATATTCAGAAATATATCAAAGCGTGCATGGGTAATGCCATGCACGTTTCATGCGCACTGCCGGTGTCGAAAAATGTCGAAAGTTTGCGGAGCAGATCTGTTGATAATGTTTTGCATAAAGGTATATAATAGATCAAAGCTGCGCATGCGGGATGAAAATACAACTGAATGCTGCAATGATCCGCTGCAGGAGAAAGGAATACAGATGAAGGGAATCTACATTAAAGATCTGGAAGTGAATGAAGAGATCACCGGCTTTTTTTTGGTGAAATATATTGAGATAAAAACGGGTTCAAATAAGAAGCAGTATCTTGATGTTTTGCTTGCCGACAGTACGGGTGAGATTTCCGGTAAAAAATGGGACGTCTCGGACGAGGAGATGCCGAAACTGTCATATATAGATACCGGCGATGTTGTAAAGATCAAAGCCGCTGTAACCGAGTGGAACGGGATGAAGCAGTTCAGGATATTCAGGATCAGGAGATCTGCGCCTGATGACAAAATCGAGATAAGTGACTATATAAAAACGGCGCCTGAAGATCCGGAGGAAATGTACGGATATATAATGGCAACAGCCATGGATTTTAAAGATGAGGATCTGATGAGGCTTTGCTGCCGGGTGCTTGAGGAAAACAGGGAGAAGTTGATGTATTATCCTGCCGCCCAGAAAAACCATCATGCGGAGATGGCGGGGCTTTTATGGCATATAAAGAGGATGCTGATGAGCGCTGAGGCGCTTTGTGAGATATACACGTATCTTGATAAAGATCTCGTGGAGGCAGGCGTGATACTTCATGATATAGAAAAAATTCGGGAAATAAATTCAAATGAATTCGGCATTTCAGACGGATATTCGGTGGAGGGCATGCTTCTTGGGCACATTGTTCAGGGCGTAAGAGAGATGGACATTAAGATGAAAGAGCTCAACTTTTCTGAGGAGAAGCGCATTATGGTAGAGCACATGATACTTTCACATCACTATGAACCGGAATTCGGGAGCCCCAAAAGACCTATGTTTCCCGAGGCGGAGCTTCTTCACTATCTTGACGTAATGGATGCGAGAATGTTCGACATGGAGGAGGCTGCCGGCAAAACCGGACCCGGTGAATTCAGTGACCGCATATGGACACTTGAAAACCGCAGGGTCTATAAACGGCGTGACAGCAAGTCGTAGCTACATATGAGGCGTCAGCGCAGCATGAGCATGACAACAGATGAATGAGAAGCCGGGGCTGGACGGTATGATAGAAAAAAAAGGGACACTGACAGATATAATATTTCACAACAGGGATAGCGGATACACTGTAGCAGTTATAGATACCGGGGAAGAGCAGCTTACGGTCATAGGGACTCTTCCTTATTGCCGCGAGGGGAATACGTACATTCTTCGCGGTGATATGAAGGTGCATCCGAATTACGGCGAGCAGTTCGCGTTTTCGGAGTTTGAAGAGGATATGCCTGCGACCGGCACTGGGGTAACTGCATTTTTATCGTCAGGGATATTAAAAGGCATAGGGAAAAAGACTGCTGCCGCTATAGTGGGCAGATTCGGTGAGGACACTTTTGACATAATAGAAAACGAGCCGGATAAGCTTATGCAGATAAGCGGGATATGTGAAAAAAAGGCCGCCTCAGTATCGCAGGCTTTCCGTGAGCACAGGGAATTTGTGGGGATAACCTTGCAGCTTCAGCGCTTCGGGATCGGCGGGCATTATGCAATGAAGCTTTTTTCAGTATACGGAGCGGATACGGTAAGTGTGCTTAGGGAAAACCCTTACCGACTTATAGACGATTTTTTCGGGATCGGCTTTAGAAAAGCAGACAGCATAGCTGCAAAACTCGGGATAGAAAAAGATGATGACTCGAGGATAAAAAGCGGCATAAAATATACGCTTGCGTATTTTACAAGTGAAGGAAACACTTTTTTGCCTGAAAGAGTGCTCTGTGAAAAAGCCGGTGAACTGCTCGATGTTGACATGGAAAAGATACGCGATGCGATAGTATCGATGGCGTTTGAGGGAGATATATTCGTAGAAGATCTTGAAGGGCGCAGGGTGATATTTTTGTTTTCATATTACCGGGCGGAGCAAAATGTCTGTAAGTGTCTGGCGCAGCTTAACCGCGCTGAGCCGAAGGCCATAAACACACGTATAGAAAGTCTGATTGAGATGACGGAAAACGAAAGCGGCATCAAGCTTTCGGCGGGACAGAAACAGGCGGTCACAGCATCCCTCAAACATAGTGTATCGCTTATCACCGGCGGCCCGGGGACAGGGAAAACAACTATAATTAACGCGATAATAAATATTCTGGAACACAGCGGGTTTAAAGCTGCGATCGCTGCACCTACAGGAAGAGCGGCAAAGAGGATAACAGAGACTTCCGGAAAGGCCGCATCGACAATACACAGACTGCTGGAATACAGCTCTGCTGAGGGTGAAGAGGTCATGCGATTCGGAAAGAACAGTGACAAGCCGCTGGATTTTGATGCGATCATCATAGATGAGGCGTCTATGGTGGACCTCATGCTGATGAATGCACTTGTGAGCGCGATAAGACCCGGCGCGAGACTGATAATGGTCGGTGATGAGGACCAGCTCCCTCCGGTAGGAGCGGGGACTGTATTAAAAGATATGCTCGCAAGCGAATACATATTTGCAGTACGGCTTGAAGAAATCTTCAGGCAGGCTAAGGAAAGTCTCATAGTTGTAAACGCGCACACGATAAACAGAGGAGAATATCCTGACTGTAACGAAAAAGGCAAGGATTTCTTTTTGATGAGGCGCCGGCGGGAAAAAGATATGCTGTACATAATCAAGCAGCTTTGCACTGACAGGCTTCCGGCATATTACGAAGGGGTCGAGCCCGGCGACATACAGGTGCTTACTCCTGTGAGGAAGGGGCTTTTAGGGAGTTTCAATCTCAACAGGGAACTGCAGGCAGCATTGAATCCCGCGACTCCTGCACTTGACGAAAAATCATTTGGAGACAAAATGTTTCGCGTGGGTGACAAAGTTATGCAGATAAAAAACAACTATCAAATGGAATGGAAAAATGCTGAGGATCTTACAGAAGGTGAAGGCGTTTTCAATGGCGATATCGGATTTATAACAGATATAGACAAAAATTTCAATGAACTCACAGTGCTTTTTGACGATACAAGATATGTAACTTATGATTTTGCTCAGCTTGATGAACTCGAACTTGCATATGCCGTCACAGTTCATAAATCACAGGGCAGCGAATTTCCGATAGTGGTAATGCCCGTGACGTGGTTTCCTCCGCTTCTTGCGACTAGAAATCTTCTGTATACAGCAGTAACGCGCGGGAAAAAAGCTGTAGTCATGGTTGGGTCGGAAGACCGAATGCGGGCCATGATCGACAACAACAGCACTGTTGAAAAGTATTCTGGACTGGTCGTACGGCTGCATAATATGTTAGAAGATGACCGCAGAGATTTTTTTGAAGTTTCGGGAAGCTGATAATGCGTTACGGCTTTAAGACCTGGAGGAGCTGAAGGGTCTCGCTTTAAGAGGGTATATGAAAAACAGAATAATTGATGCTGTTTTTGAGGCAGTGTTTCCGTCAAATATTTACTGCATACATTGCGGCCGTATCATCGACAAGACGCGGCGTTATTCAATATGCGATGTATGTATAGAAAAATTTCAGTGGATATCCGGCAGGTCATGCGCGAAATGCGGCAAGGCGCTTGACGAAAGGAACAGAAGTGAACTGTGCCGTAACTGCAGCACGCGCGTCAGGTTTTTCGACAAAGGATACAGCTGCACAAGATACAGCCTTTACGAACGCGAAACGATGGTTGAGATGAAGGCGAGAAAAAAAGGATTTATCGGCAGAAAACTTGCGGCTGCCATCGCGGACAGAATGAGTGTGGAAGATGAGATAATAGACCTCGTGGTGCCGGTTCCCGCACATCCGAAAAAAGAAAGAGAACGGGGATTTGATCAGGCGGCGGTAATTGCCGGAAGATTTGCATGTCTGTACAACAATGATGCAGACGGCGACAAAAGACCGGTGCGGTATATCGAGGCGCTTAAAAGAATATGTGAAACGGCTCCGATGAAGAAAATGAATGCGCGTGAACGCAGGGAAAGCGCAAAACGCACATATGCTTTAAAGCCGGGTTTTGAATGTATCGTAAAGGGGAAAAACGTGGCGGTCGTGGATGATGTGTTTACAACGGGCAGTACTATGGATGCATGCGGTTTTATACTTAAAAAAGCAGGCGCTGCCCGCGTCATATCTCTCACATTTTCAGCGGGAGCGGACTATGACTGCAGGGAGACGGACTGAATTATTAATATTATCGGACGGCTTTTGTCACATATGTTTGACAACTTCGGAATCGATGAAAACGACAGGAAGCTTTTGTACTTGACAGCTATGAAGAAATGACTATAATATGAGTTAGACAAAGATAACCGGAAAAGACGACCGGGAATTTTTTTAAACCATTAGTTAGCATACGCTAACTAATGGCGGTGATGCAGACGGATATGATTCCTTGCAGACTGAACTGTGAAAAAATAATATAAACAAAAGGAGATGATCGTTTTGAAAAAGGAAAAGAAAAAGTCAGCTGTATCAAAGCTTCTCAGATATGCGGGCAGGTACAAGGCTCTTACCTTTGCAGGCCTTGCGCTTTCCGCAGCGGCCATGGTGCTTGGCATGCTGCCGTATATATGCATCTGGCTTGTGGCGCGTGACCTGATCGATGCTGCGCCCGACTGGTCAAATGCGTCGAATATATCGGTTTACGGATGGATGGCTTTTGCTTTTGCCGTTGGAGGGATAATCGTTTATTTCTGCGCGCTTATGTGTACACATCTGGCAGCATTCCGGACGGCGTCGAATATTAGAAAACAGGGGATGGCGCACCTTATGAAGGTACCGCTTGGCTTTTTTGACAATAATGCATCCGGTCTGCTTCGAAACAGACTTGATGGAGCTGCTGCGGAAACTGAAACTCTGCTGGCGCATAACCTTGCCGACATAGTGGGAACAATTGTCATGTTCATTACAATGGCAGTCCTGATGTTCGTGTTTGATTGGCGGATGGGAGCTGCATGCATGCTTGCGGCGCTTATATCCGTAATCGCCATTTTTTCGATGATGGGCGGCAAAAATGCTGGGCTTATAAAAGAATATCAGACTGCGCTGGATAATGTGAGCAAGGCAGGAACTGAATATGTACGCGGGATTCCCGTAGTAAAGGTGTTTCAGCAGACCGTCTACTCGTTCAGATCATTTAAACAGGCCATAGAGGATTACAGCGCAAGGGCTGAATATTATCAGGACAAGGTATGTCGCTTTCCTCAATCAGTAAACCTTACGTTTATTGAGGGCGCTTTTGTATTTTTGATTCCTGTGGCGTTGTTCCTGGCTCCCGGGGCGCTGTCTTCAGGGAAAATCAGCGGATTTGTCGCTGATTTTGCATTTTATGCAGTGTTTTCCGCCATCACCTCGACAGCACTGTCAAAAATAATGTTCGCGGCAGGCGGCATAATGCTGGCAAATAGCGCGCTGGAACGAATCGAGCCGATCATGACTGCCCCCTGCATGGAGACGGAAGAGAATCCTCTGATGCCAAAAGGCAATCGCGTGGAGTTCAAAGACGTATCATTTACTTATGAGGGATCTGATGTCCCCGCGCTTGAACATGTCTCATTTACAGCCGAAGCCGGAGAAACAGTGGCGCTTGTCGGCCCTTCGGGCGGCGGCAAGACTACTGCCGCAAGCCTGATCCCTCGATTCCGGGACGCGGTATCAGGTACAGTTGCAGTGGGAGGTGCGGATGTGCGTAAAACTGATATTCATGTGCTTATGGATCAGGTCGCTTTTGTGTTTCAGAACAACCGGATGTTTAAGACATCGATCCTTGAAAATGTCCGCATTGCACGACCGAATGCCACGCGTAAAGAAGTGGAGGATGCCCTTGCCGCCGCACAGTGCTCTGACATAATAGAAAAACTTCCTGAAGGAGCGGATACGCTTATCGGTACAGAGGGCACATACCTTTCGGGAGGTGAACAGCAGCGCATTGCACTCGCGCGGGCGATTTTAAAGGATTCTCCGATCGTAGTTCTGGATGAAGCAACTGCTTTTGCCGATCCGGAAAATGAGATGCTCATACAGAAAGCGTTTTCAGGACTGACAAAGGGCAGAACGGTTATAATGATCGCGCATCGCCTTTCTACAGTGGCGGGCGCGGACAAAATCGTTGTGCTGGATGGCGGTCATGTTGAAGAAGAAGGCACGCATGAAGAGCTTAAAAAAGCAGGAGGTCTGTACGCTCGCATGTGGGCAGATTATAACGAGGCTGCAAAATGGCGGATATCAGCGGAAGGAGAGGTGAAATAGATGTTCGGGGATAAATTCAAGCGCAAGTACGCGCTGTCTGATCAAGGCGCGGCAAATATTAAAAAAGGTACTGTGTGGACGGTTATCGTTAATTTGATAGTCATGTCCGGCATAGGCATTCTGTATCTGCTCATGCTGCGATTTATAGAGACGCTTACACAAGGGAGAGATCTGCCGGGTGCAGCCTTGTTTGCTCTGCTGTTGGCTGCGTTTGTCATACTTTCACTGGCCACACATCTTCAGCAGTACAGAGCCACGTACGGGCTGGTATACGGGGAGGTGAAAAGCATGCGCCTGGGGTTGGCTGAACGCCTTCGCAAGCTTCCTCTTGCATATTTCGGCAAACGCGATCTTGCCGATCTGACTGAAACCCTGATGGGAGATGTCAGCCGCATGGAGCATGTATGGTCGCACGTATTGGGATATCTTTATGGCGCATACATTTCTACGGCAATCATCGCCATAGGACTTTTCATATTTGACTAGCGGCTTGCGATCGCATCTCTGTGGGGCGTACCTGCGGCTTTTGCTCTTCTTTTCGGAAGCCGGAAAATCGCTGCTCGAAATGCTGAGACCTCAAAGGCGGCATCGCTGGTTGTTTCAGACGGGATACAGGAAGTGATTGAAAACATCAGAGAAATCCGAGCATCGAATCAGCAGGAGCGGTTTCTCAACGATCTGTACAAAAAAATCGATGATCATGAGACCGCTGTCCGTCATGGAGAGCTGACTACAGGACTGTTTATAAACGCTGCAAGCGTGATAATGCGTCTTGGTGTGGCCACTACTGTGCTGGCCGGCGCAAAACTTATTGTTTCCGGCGATATCGATTTCATGCTGCTGTTTATGTTTCTGCTGGTCATTACGCGTATTTATGCGCCTTTTGACCAGAGTCTGGCCTTGATTGCAGAAGTATTCATGTCGGAGGTGTCCGCAGACCGGATGATGGAGATTTATGATACCCCTGCTGCAGGAGGTGCCGAGGTCTTCGAACCCGCAGGTCATGATATCGTGTTCAATAATGTATCTTTTGCTTATGACAAAGAACAGGTCCTGAAGGGCGTGGATTTTGTTGCAAAAGAAGGTGAAGTTACTGCTCTGGTGGGCCCTTCCGGTTCGGGAAAGAGCACATGTGTGCGTCTGGCCGCAAGGCTGTGGGATATAACGGACGGCACGATAGAGGTTGGCGGTGTGGATATAACCGCGATCGATCCGGAGGTCCTGCTTGGCGATTACTCCATGGTCTTTCAGGATGTCATGCTTTTCGACGATACGGTCATGGGAAATATACGTCTGGGGAAACACGGTGCAACAGATGAAGAAGTGCGTGCTGCAGCCGCGGCTGCCAACTGTGATGAATTTGTGGCCAAGCTGCCGCAGGGCTACGATACTCTTATAGGAGAAAACGGTGCCAGACTTTCAGGCGGTGAACGGCAGCGCATTTCGATCGCGCGGGCTCTGCTTAAAGATGCGCCTGTTGTTCTGCTTGATGAAGCCACGGCTTCTCTCGATGTCGAAAATGAAACAAAGGTTCAGCGCGCTTTGTCACGTCTGCTTGCCGACAAGACCGTAATTGTCATCGCACATCGCATGAGGACAGTTGAAGCAGCAGATAAGATCGTTGTTATAGCTGACGGCAGAGTGGCTGAAGAAGGAAGCCCGGCAGATCTCCGTGCCGATAAAAACAGCATATACAGGCGTATGGCTGAGCTTCAGGCACGCAGCGCGGAATGGAGCATTTAAAAATGAATATGAGCGCAGCGTGTTTTTTATATAAACAAAGTATGTATTAAGTATAAGAAAGGGAAGATGTGTTACAAAACTGATAAACATGTTATAATAATAAATAAACTTAGGGAAAAAGTTAAAGACGTCCTGAAAAAAAGACAGATGCCGTTTTGTCATTGAACCTGCGCGCGATTGATAAAAAAAGGATTCCCCGGGATACTGCTGACTGATGTTGGCGATAAAAATAAAATGAGAGGGGGATCAGAACAATGGAAAAAGAACTGGTATGCAGGCCTGTAGGCTACATTCATACACAATATCATTCTGTGAGCGAAACTCCCAAAGCTCTGGCAGAAGCTGCCGACGTCATATCATCCATGCGGATAAAGCCGGAGTATCGTGAAGCGATGGCGGTCATCAGCCCAGGGAAGAACTATATGATCGTTTTCTGGCTTGACAGGGCGGGAGAGGTAAGGCAGACTATTCCGATACGCGGAACAGGGCCGATGACGGGGCTGTTTTCCACACATGCCCCCGCACGCCCAAACCCTATCGGGGTGTCGATAGTTGAAGTGGTGAGTATCGAGGATATGACCGTATATTTTCTGGGAGCCGACATGCTGGCCGGCACGCCGGTGCTGGATATAAAATCGGCATAGAGAGGCGACGGAAGCGATATCCGCAAATCGGATCGTTCTGTTTCGGTAACAATGTGTTTTTGATTTAAGTTATATATGTTATATATAGGTGCGTTTGGAGGATGAAAGTCATGATTGAAAAAGATATTCTTGCCAGATTCGATAAACATGATATTCGTATAATCAAAGAGGTTTCGGGACTGTCAAAACTTGAAAACAACAAAGTGGTGCGTGAAATTTTCGGGACTAATGAAGAGCTCAGCGAAAGAGTCGATGCCGTAATCGAAAACCTTTTGAACTATGCGTTTATTTCCGGATTTCAGAAGGGACAGGCTGAAGAAGACGAAGAAGAATAACAACAAAGCTCGGGCAAGTGACACAAGGCTCAAAAGTATTACGGAGGTGACAGAGCACAGCAGTGATCACGAGTGTTAACCTCGCCTCACGAGGGCGGCTGCGCAGCTGATATCGTCATTGCGGACCGCATGCGTTATACGCTTCATTAAAAAGGGCTTTTATGCCTGCGGCGATCGGTATCGGACTTTTGGGTTTGTAAAGTACAGACCCTGGGTTGGTGTTGCTGTGAATTATTTTTTTAAAAAATACTGAAAAAATTGCGAGAAAGGAGTGTTATCCTTTTAAAAAAATGTTAATATAACCTGACTTCCGTCGTTTTACTCGAAAAATAGTACTTTGAAGACAAAAATGCAGCA
>DAISVU010000006.1:0-95880 GCA_036839975.1 Bacillota bacterium
ATTTCTTCGGTTATACTTTTCATCAGAGATGCTCTTTTCGATACCTTTGTTTTTTAGTAGAAACTTATTGTATCAAAGTAGCTCTCTTTTTTTATCTATTTCTGTAACATATGTCTTATCACATTACAAATTGATTGGTTAAAATTCACATTAATCGATCTGCATATGTTAAAATAAACAAAAGGTACAGTCATAATCAAAATAAACAACGGAGATATGCACGGCAAGCTGAACTCAATGTATATGAAATACAGAGGCACTATATTGAGAGCTCCGTTCAGGAGGGAGAAAAATGACCGGAACTGATTACAAAAAACTGCAAAACGGGAGCGATATACGAGGCGTTTCGACAGAAGGCTATCCGGGAGAGATACCAAATCTGACAGTGAAAGAAGCGACCAGGATAGCCATGGGATTTCTTCTCTGGCTCATGAATAAGACGGGTAAAGAAGCCTCCGGGATAAAAGTTTCGATAGGCAGAGATCCAAGAATAACGGGCATGGAACTTAAGTACGGACTTCTAAACGGTATGGGGCCATATGACGTTAAAATACTGGATTGCGGACTTGCGTCAACTCCTGCGATGTTCATGTCGACGATATTCCCGGAATTTGATTGTGACGGAGCGATTATGATAACGGCAAGTCATCTGCCGTTCAACCGAAACGGATTCAAATTTTTCTCAAAGGATGGAGGGCTGGATAAGGAGGACATAACGCAGATCCTTGAGACAGCTTCAAGTGACAGAGCTCTGATGAAACTCAAGGCACAGCCTGTGAAAAAAAAGCCCGCGTTGGACAGGATGACGAAATATACGGGGAGACCGGTTCCTCTGATGGAAACATACTGCAAACATATTCGCAATATGATAAAGCGTGAAGTGAATCATCCGGTTGCCTATTATCATCCGCTCACAGGGATGAAGATCGTAATTGATGCAGGCAACGGAAGCGGTGGATTTTATGCAGACAAAATACTGGCGCCGCTGGGTGCAGATACAAGAGGAAGCAGGTTTTTAAAACCTAACGGCAGATTTCCAAATCATGCACCGAATCCGGAGGATGAACAGGCAATCAAATCAATATGTGAAGCAGTCATCGAAAAAAAAGCGGATCTCGGTCTGATCTTTGACACCGATGTTGATCGTTCGGCGGCTGTCGACAGCAGCGGTAAAGAGATTGCAAGAAACGGGATAGTTGCAATGGCGGCGGCACTTGTAGCTGATAAGCATCCGGGTACGACTGTGGTTACGGACAGCATAACCAGCACTCAGCTTACAGATTTTCTGGAAAAAGAACTTGGACTCAAGCATTTGAGATTTAAGCGCGGATATAAAAATGTAATCAACAAAGCGATCGAGCTGAACGAGGCAGGCATAGACAGCCAGCTTGCAATAGAGACTTCAGGACATGCGGCTTTCAAAGAAAATTTCTTTCTTGACGATGGAGCGTACCTTGCGGCTAAGGTCGTGATCAAAGCGGCAGTACTCTTTCTTGAAGGCCGCAAGATAGATTCGGTGCTTGCAAGGCTGCAGAGTCCGGCTGAGGCCGTGGAGATGCGTATTCCTATAGAAGTGGAAGATTTTGCTGCCGCAGGAGACAGAATAATCGAAGCACTGGCGAAGTGGACGCGGCGACAGGACGGGATGCATGTCGTGACACCGAATTATGAGGGGGTGCGCATAGCATTTAATGAAACGGGAGCGGCCGGTGTCAAAGGCTGGTGCCTGCTGCGAAAATCTCTGCATGATCCTCTTCTGCCTCTTAATATAGAATCCGAGGTAAAAGGAGGCTGCAAAAAAATCGCGGACATCCTGTTGGATGCGCTTAAAGAGTTTGATGAATTGGATCTTGAAGCATTGCTGCAGCAGGAATGATCATGCCATTATCACCTGAAGCATTCTGTCGAGCCAAGACCCTTCAAACAGTTCCATATTTCCGGAGTCACAGCCTGCTGCGATCTTTGAATTGAAAGGTATTTGTGCGGTATAGTCGATATTGTATTGGGCTGCGAGTTCATCTACACGGCTCCTGCCGAAAACTTCGATTTTGGCGCCGCAGCAGGGGCATTCAACATAGCTCATGTTTTCAACTATACCCAGAACAGGAATGTTCATGATCTGCGCCATGGTCACAGCTTTCCCCACGATCATAGTTACCAGTTCCTGAGGAGATGTCGTCAGTATGATACCGTCAAGTGGAATTGATTGGAATACGGAAAGAGGGACGTCACCAGTGCCGGGGGGCATATCTATGAACATTATGTCTATATCGCCCCAGATTACATTAGTCCAAAATTCTTCGACAGTCTGCGCGATTATCGGACCTCTGTATATTACCGGAGTGGTTTCCTTGTCCAGAAGAAGGTTTATTGACATGAGTTCTATACCGCTGCTTGATTTTGCGGGGTAAAGCGCATCCTCTGCAGCACCGATTTCCTCCGCGGGCTTGATCATTTTGGGGATCGAAGGCCCTGTGATGTCGGCGTCGAGTATAGCAGTTCGGTAGCCTGCACGCTGTGCGAGCACGGCAAGCATTGCGGTCACGGAAGATTTGCCTACGCCGCCTTTACCGCTCATAACGCCTATAACTTTCCTGATATCGCTCAATTCATGGGGGGTTTTAATAAAGTCTTTTGGATCAGGTTGTCTTTCATCGCATGCTGAGCAATCATGATTGCAGTTGGTATCCATTTTAAGTCAGGCACGTATCCGCGCGCCACTCCTTTCTAAACTCTGGTTACAGAGCAATAACTTACATATGGTATTTAAACGGGCCGGTATATTCAACGATTCATCAGTTTCGAGAATCATTAGATAATCAAAGGTTTTGTGATGCCGGCGCCGGATTATTTTGCTGCCTGTCTTTACAGTCACAGCCGCAGCCGTTATCTTTGCCGTCACAGATGCTGTACTGCCCGCCGTCGACTGTCACAGTTCGGCGCCGTTTACCAGGCACTGTGCGAGTTTTCTGCGCGCGCTGTTGTATATGGACTGCGCTGTTGAGCGTGCAATGTCCATGCGCTGTGAACATTCTTCCTGATTGAGATTTAAAAGATCGATCAGCCGTATAGCTTCAAATTCATCGACTGTCATTTTTATGATTTCTCCGTTTCCTGAGCCTACCGGAGCGAAGCGGGTATTTTCGGGCATCAAACAGATACGCCTTTGCTTTTGAGGCCTTGGCACGGTTGTCACCTTCTTTCTTTTCACAACAATTATACACTGTAAACGGCATATGTCAAATAAGCATAAAGAACTTATTACAATACTGCGGACACATTTAAAAGTTCGCTTAGAAGCGAGTGTATCCGGAGACCTTATCACCGGAGAAAATTACGGTATATCCGTGACCCGGTGCGGGAAGCCAATTGAAAGGATTCTGTACAGCGCCCGGGAAGATGCTGTTCATGATCATCACAATAGGACCGGCGTGGCATATGACTATAGAGGTGTGTGAACTTGAATTTTCTGCCGCAGAGGTCACAATTTTGAATCCTGACATTACTCTTTCGGTAAATTCATTGAAACTTTCGCCTCCGGGAGCCGGTCTGTCACCGCTTTTGTCGCCATACCATTCGATGTAGTCCGGGTGGTTTTTAAGATCTTCAAATGTATAGTTTTCAAATTCGCCAAAAGACATTTCCTTCAGATCATCAACAGGCGTGTGTATTATGTCACCGTATATTATATTTAACGTCTGCTCAGTGCGAAGCATGCCGGAGGTGAAAAACGCAGCGCCATCTTTTTTCGGATATATCTTTGCGGCAGCTCTATTTTTCAGTGCTTTAACACCGGCCTCTGTAAGAGGGAGGTCGGTCGTGCCGTAAAGTTTCTTTTGCTGATTTCCTTCTGTGATACCGTGTCGTATCATATGCACACGTATTAGCATGTATTTTCCCCTTTGCTGTCCGCCGGTTTTATCTAGTATGCCGGCACGGTATAAAAGGTCTGAGCTTTTTGACAAGTATCACGGCCGCTGTGATTTTAAGGGCATCACCTATCAGGAATGGAATCACACATGTTAGGAGTGCCGCTGCAAGACCGATACCTGAGATATGCATATACCATGCAGTGCCGAGAGTGTAGCAGAGTGCAAGACCGACGATCATTCCGAATTCCAGTATAAAATATCGCACTGCCTCTTTTTTATTTTTATCAGGCGCATTTGAAGCATGTCCTGAAGTGTCGTGATATGAAATGCGATCCGGTGTTCCGCTTTTAGCTTCCGCTGTCTTTTCAACCGGGTTTTCTGTTTCAGATCTTTGCTTTGCAATACGGAAAACGCTGTCTGAAACAAGACCTGTAAAAAGTGCGGCAGGGATGTATCCTATTATGTATCCTCCGGTCGGTCCTGTTATGATTCCGATTCCGCCTGTGAAACTGTGAAATACCGGTACGCCTATGGCGCCAAGCAGAACATATATGATGATGCTTATGCTTCCGTATTTTGCTCCCAGAAGCCCTCCTGCCAAAAATACCGCAAGTGTTGCCAGATTTATCGGAACAGGTGTGAACGGAAGCGGTACAGATATCCATGAGCAGGCCGCCGTCACAGCTGCAAGAAGAGCCGTAAGCGTCATATATATGACCGGTGAAGTTGAGGATTTTTGTTTTGTTTTGATTTGTGTTTCATTCATAATGGTTTTTTCCTCCGTATATTGTTGATAATCTGCGGTGTTTGTGTTTTAAACATTCTGCAGTCTGATACTTATCTCACCGGCTGTCAGAGTTTCTTGCACTCCATCTTCATATCTTACAGTGAGCCCTCCGGTATCATCGATCGCAACAGCATGAGCCGGCCTGCCCGGTGTGCCGCCACCGAATCCCTGCTTATACACCGTCACGTCATGATTCAGAACCATAGAATGTGACCTGTAGTAAGGAAGGAAATTTTCAGGGACGAGATCCGCGGTCAGAAGCATGAATTCATTTATTATCTCTGCAGCAAGTCTGCTTCTGAATGCCGGCCTGTTGTGTTTATAAAGCGCGCCGTAAATGTCCCTGATGTCATCAGGAACTTTAGTGAAACTGCAGTTTACACCGATGCCGATGACTACAGATTCTATCTGTCCGCTTTCAAAGCTTGTGACGGCCTCGGTGAGAATACCGCAGACTTTCTTTCCGAAAGCAAATATATCGTTTACCCATTTTATCTGCGGTTCGATATCGGTAAGCTTTTCGATCGCCTTTGATACAGCGACTGACGCAGCTGTTGTAAGGAGTCCGGATCGCGAAATATCAAAGGAAGGCTTCATCAGAAAACTCATGTAAAGGCCGCTGTCAGCAGGTGAATGGAAGCTCCTGTCCAGACGACCTTTGCCGGAGGTCTGTTCGTTTGCTATGATCACTGCTGCATTGCCTGCCGCGTTTATAAACGCAGCTGATCCGGCCATGTTTTTTGCAGTATCGTTTGTGGATGTAACCGACGCGTATACAAAGAGCGGAAGTTCCTGCAGTTCATCATTGAGACCGGCTCTTATCGCAGGCGCTGAAATCATATCGCTTTTTTCTGAAAGCACGTAACCTGAACCGGCTGATGCGGCTATTGAAAAGCCGCTGATTCTCAGGCTGTTTACTGCTTTATTGACTGCCGCACGGGAAACTCCTATAGTTTGTGAAAGCATCTGTCCGGATACGGGTCTGCCTCTGTTTTCTTCAAGTATCTTTATTATCTTTTCTTTGGTAGACATGAAGTTCCTTTCATAAAAAATTATATGCGCCGCTGAAGGCGATGTCAACCTAAAAACAAACTAAGGTTGACAATGGTAAAACAGATTAAAATAGGATGCGCAGGAATCATTCAAATAAAAATATTTTTATGACGATCACGCAAACTGGCTGTTGTAAAGTTCAGTATAAAAGCCGTTTTGAGCCAGCAGTGCATCGTGAGTGCCCTGTTCGATTATATCACCTTCATTCATTACGAGGCTGTTGTCGGCATCTTTTACAGTAGTACAGTCTGTGCGCGATTATGAAACTTGTGCGTCCCTTCATGAGGCGCTGCATAGCCTGATGGATGAGCCGTTCTGTTCGTGTGTCTACAGCGCTTGTGGCCTCATCGAGTATAAGCACTGTGGTCTGTCCGCGAGCATAGCGCGCGCTATTGTCAGAAGCTGTTTCTGCCCCTGTGAGATATTAGAGGCTTCTTCATTGATTTCCATGCTATAGCCATTGGACTGTGACATTATAAAGTGGTGGATATGTGCGGCTTTTGCCGCATTGATGACTTCATCATCGGTTGCATCCGGGGTAGCGTAACGGATATTATCCATGATGCTTCCGTTGAAAAGTCATGTGTCCTGCAGCGCCATGCTGAATTTGCCGCGCAGACTGTTTCTGCCGTAATCTTTTATATTCATCCCGTCTGCGTATATTGCACCGCCGTTTAATTCATAGTAACGCAGCATTAGTTTGACTATAGTGGTCTTGCCTGCGCCTGTAGGATCGACGATCGCTACACGGCTGCCGGGCGCCGCATCATATGAGAAATCTCTGATTACTATATTGCCGGGATCGTAGCCGAATTGCACGTGGTCAAATATGATTCTTCCTTCGTGCGACATTTCCGGATGTGCTGAATCCGTTTTTTCAATGTCAGCAGAGGAAGTGCCTGCTGTATATAAAGAGCCTGCGTCTTTAGGGCTATAAAATGAAGGAGTCCTGTCTGCACTGGTATCTTCAGATGCCGCATCACAGACAGTTCCGTATGCATCGGCTTCATCATCTTCATTCATGAATTCAAAAACTCTTTCGGCAGCTGCTGCAGTAGACTGCAGCATGTTTACCAGATTTGCCACTTGTGAGATCGGCTGGTTGAATGAACGTACATACTGGATGAATGCCTGAATGTTTCCGATTGAGATCTTACCGTGAAGCGCAAGATATCCGCCAAGTATGCAGATGCCGACATATGCGAGGGTACCGACAAATTGTGTCATAGGCATCATGAGGCCTGAAAGGAATTGTGATTTCCATGCGGAAGTACAGAGCTTTTCGGACAAGTTTTTTCTCAGCTCATAGACTATATTCTGCGATACGCCGGCCATTATGTAACCTTGCGCCCATGAAAATGTAAAACTGAGACAGTAAAGTCCCGTGAGGAGCAGAAGTATTCCGGCAAGTTTTTCAAAGTCTATACCCGTTCCGCCTGTCAGACCTCCGGCGACAACATCCGTTGTATCGCCCAAAATTGCAGGGGCGACGATTGTAAATACTGTGCTGACGATCGCAAATATGAACACGAAGATAACCTTTATTCTATACGATTTTATATATTTCAGCAGGTTTCTTACAGTGCCTTTGAAGTCTTTTGCCTTTTCACCGGACATCATTTTATCTGTACCGTGGCCGACAGGTCTTCCGCCTGCTCCGGACGTATTTCTTTCTGCTGACATCACAACCGCTCCCTTCCGAGTTCTTCTTTACTGAGCTGCGAGAGTGCGATCTACTTATATATACCGCAGTTTTCCATCAACTGCGCATGTGTGCCGGTGCCGGCGATGCGCTCTTCGTTTAAGACTATGATACGGTCGGCGCACATGATCGTATTGATTCTTTGCATTGTGCTGTTTCCGGTATGGTTCTTGAGCGCTTTTCTGAGAGCTCTGTCTGTCTTAAAGTCAAGCGCTGAGAAACTTTCATCAAAAATATATATTTGAGGCTGCTTTATGAGTGCGCGTGCGATTGAAAGCCGCTGCTTCTGCCCGCCGGAAATATTTGTACCTCCCTGAGATACGGTCTGCAGCATTCCTTCGGGTTTTTCCGATATGAAGTCGAATGCCTGAGCTGTCTTTGCAGCTGCAGTGAGTTCCTCATCTGAGGCATCATCGCATCCAAGCTTTAAGTTGGATGCGATGGTTCCCGAAAAGAGCACGCCTTTTTGAGATACATATCCTATTTTATCGCGCAGCGCAGCCAATTTAATATCGCGGATGTCAGTACCGTCAAGCAGTATACTGCCTTCTGTAACATCATAAAATCGGGGTATGAGACTTATCAGTGTTGATTTCCCGCTTCCTGTGCCTCCTATAAATGCTGTAACCTGACCCGGTCTGGCGATGAAGCTGATATCTGTGAGTGTTTTTTCCTCTGCGCCGGGTGAGGAAAAACTGACATTCCTGAATTCTAAAGTACCGCCTGCGGCTGAGTTTCCATCGTTAATTACCGGCTCGCGGACGGTATGGCATTCGCCGTCAGTGCGGTCTTTCGGTCCATAAGCGCTCGCGCCTTTATCCAAAAATGCTTTTGCAGTTTCTTTTGATACTTTGTATGATGGGTCTTTTATACTCGGGTCAACTTTGAGCACTGCACCGATCCTTCTCATAGACACCGCTATGCACGGAATCATTATGAACATCATTGCGATGAAAAGAAAAGACATGATGATATGCATCGCATACTGTAAGATAGCCATCATTTCACCGATCATGAGATCGTTTGTTTCTATAAGCTTTGCACCGAACCATACGATCATTACACTGCATATGTTCATGATGATCATGAGTGCGGGGAACATAAACGACATGGCTCTGTTGATGAAAACATTTATCTTAGTCAGATCCAGCTTCGCAGCATCAAATCTGTCTTCTTCGAACTTTTCGGAATTGAAAGCACATACGACCAGCAGCCCTGAAAGCCGTTCCTTGATAAGCAGGTTAAGCAAGCTTTGTCTGCATTATTTTGAATTTCGGTATCGCAAGTATAAAAAGGAACGGCATTATTATGAGTATCGTTCCAAGTGTAACCCCCCAGTACCCATGTGAGCTGAGTCGTGTTTTTTAATACGTTGATGAGTTCCCCGATCCCCATTATAGGGGCAAAACACGCTATCCTCAGAATCATGACAGTGCTCATCTGCACTGTCATGATATCATTTGTAGAACGTGTGATCAGTGAAGTTGTGGAGAACTGCTCTGTCTCGGCAGCAGAAAATGCAGTGACTTGTCTGAAGAGCGCTGAACGCATGTCTCGTGAAGACTTTGCGGCGATGCGTGATGCGAATAAAGCGGATGTTATTGCGCAAACCATGCTTCCGGCGGCCACTGTTATCATTATCAGACCCGTGCTTCTTATAATGTAAGTGTTCCGGGTGAGTATCCATTTATTTATGATGTCGGACAGATATCCTGGAAGTGCGAGTTCACACATGGCTTGTCCGAAAAGCAGCGCAACAGTAAGAGCTGCCGCGGGCAGGTAAGGTCTGAAATATGCCCTTGTGTATTTCATTTGCGACACCTGCTTTCTGTTAATATATTGTTTACCGCTTTGTCAAGCAGAGATTTTAATGTCCCGATTTCTGATTTTGTCATCTCTCTGGTGACTGATGTTTCAAAGTCTGCACGTATTTTATTGAGGACAGGGATTGTTTCTTCTCCTTTGCGTGTGAGATAAAGGTTGTCTCTTCGATTGTATTCAGCACCGTCTTCGCGGTATACGAAACCTTTATCGATGAGGGATTTCACTGCTTTTGCTATGCTGCCTTTATCCATTTTAAGATAGCACGCAAGTGCATTCTGTCCCGTCCCCGGATGGTTGTGAAGAGCCATCAGGTGAGGGGGAGAGCATCCTTCAAGGCCAAGACTTGAAAGCATGCAGTTTATATGTATGCGAGCATGCCTGAATATGACAGATATGGTCAGAAACAGTTCATCAGAATTAAAATCTTTTAAAACATCTTTTTCGATATCACAATCCAAGAATATTAAACTCCTTTCGATAAGCAGTGTGTACATGCAGTGACGGACTGTGCAGAAATATATATGCATGAACCGATGCAGAAACAACATTGGTTGCCTGTACAACTAATGCTGTCACGACAAAAAACAGTTGTCAACACAACTATATCGGATCGATTTGGTACTACCGAGTTAATTTGACATGTGTCATAATGTGCGTTTTGTTACTGCAAAGCAAATAATTTTGATTTAACCGGCAAAGACATAGTGATTTTAAGGGCGTATGCTTCAAAAAGCGGCATGAAAGAACAGACATGTGTCTTGTCACATGTGAAGAGTTGTGTTATTATGTGACACAATAGAAAACCAACTTTATTATATGCGATTACTCTTCCGAGGTGTCAGCCGTAGAAGAGCGATTATAGACGGAAACGAGGTCAAAATGGAAACCCTTGCAGAAGAGATCAGACGAATGGCTAAAGAACAGGATGCTGTTATACTTGCGCATTACTATGTGGACGGCGCAATACAGGACATTGCCGATTATGTGGGCGATTCATTTTATCTGGCTAAAGTCGCCAGACAGGTACCGAATAAAACTATACTTTTTTGCGGCGTGACATTTATGGGAGAGAGCGCTTTCCTTCTCAGTCCGGATAAAACGGTCCTGATGCCGGATATGGATGCTGTCTGCCCTATGGCTCTTATGGTTGATGAAGAGGAGATTGCACGTGTCAGAAAGGAATATGACGATCTTGCCGTAGTGTGCTATATAAACTCCATGGCTGCAACAAAAAAACTGGTGGATGTCTGCGTTACTTCCTCAAATGCACTGAAGATCGTTCGCCGGCTTCCAAATAAAAACATCTATTTTATTCCCGACAACAATCTGGGCGGCTGGATCGCTGAACAGATCCCGGAGAAGAATTTTATCCTGGGAGACGGCTGCTGCCATGTCCATGATGCCATCACAACGGAAGATATAAAGGAATATCGTTCGAAGTATCCTGAGGCAAAACTCCTGGTTCATCCGGAATGCAGGCCGGAAGTCAGCAGAATGGCCGATTATGTGGGTAGCACGAGCGGTATCATTTCATACGCATCTGAAAGTGATTGTCGGGAATTTATTATCGGAACGGAATCCGGTGTGCTTCACGAGCTTAAGCGGCAGAATCCGGACAAAGAATTTCATTTTATCGAAAAAGAGGCATGTGACGAGATGCGGATGCTGTCTCTTGAGAAGGTAGCGAAATGCCTTATGAATAATCTGCCGGCAGCATGCGTTCCGGGAGAGATCAGAGCAGCAGCGCAAAACTCGCTTGATCGGATGCTGGAGATGGCCGGCGCTTGAGGCGAGCTGCGTTATGAGGAATAGCGACATGAAAAATACAAAGAGTGATGTTATCATCGTCGGCAGCGGTGTGGCCGGGCTTTATTGCGCGCTTCATCTGCCGGCGAGTATGAATGTAACGATCATTACTAAGGCTGACAAGGAAGAGAGTGATTCATTCCTGGCTCAGGGCGGGATATGTGTTCTGAAAGACGAAAAGGATTACGAGGCATATTTTGAAGATACAATGAGGGCGGGGCATTATGAGAATAACAGAGAATCTGTTGATATCATGATCAGTTCATCGAGAGATGTCATCCGCGACCTGCTGACTTACGGTGTGGATTTTCAGCGTGACGGATACGGTAACCTCTGTTTTACGAGAGAAGGTGCACATTCTTCACCGCGGATATTGTATCATGAAGATATAACTGGCAGGGAGATCACCGGCAGACTGCTGGATGAGGTGCGACGTGCTCCCAATATAAGGCTATGCGACCATGTTACTATGGTGGATATTATTATCGGTAATACGCCGATCAGGCACTGCAGGGGCGTTGTGGCAATATCCTCTGAGGCTCCGGGACAGGATGAAGACGGTGACGGGATCGCGCTTTCGGACGGCAGACGTCTTTTTTCTTTGGAAGCGCCTGAAGTCGTTTGGGCATGCGGCGGCATCGGCGGACTTTATGAAAAATCCACGAATTATTCTCATCTAACAGGTGATGCCCTGGGGATCGCGCTGCGCCACAAGATCCGACTTAAGGATCTTGATTATATGCAGATCCATCCGACTACACTCTATACTGAGAAAAAGGAAAGAGCCTTTTTGATCTCCGAATCAGTACGGGGAGAAGGCGGCCTTCTGCTTAACGACCGAGCCTGCAGATTTGTGGATGAACTCCAGCCCAGAGATGTGGTTACTAAAGCAATATTTGCTGAAATGGACAGAACGGGAGCAAAACATGTGTGGCTGTCTATGGCAGAGATACCGGATGAATCGATCAGGACGCATTTTCGAAATATTTATGAGACCTGTCTTAAAGAAGGGTATGACTGCACTAAGGAAGCTGTCCCTGTTGCACCTGCTCAGCATTACTATATGGGTGGTGTATGGGCGGACTGTGACAGCAGGACTTCTCTGCCGCAGCTGTATGCAATAGGAGAAACAAGCTGCAACGGTGTGCACGGGATGAATCGGCTGGCCAGCAATTCACTGCTGGAAAGCCTTGTTTTTGCCAAACGTGCGGCTCACGCAATTGTCGGAGAGTTCGATCATGTTATGTATGATCCTATGGAATCTGCATGTATGGATTTTTCGGTATATGAAGAGCCGGATAAGATATTTGAAGTATATCGAGAAAATATTCTTAAGGCGATAGAAAGGAACAAAAGATATCGTGAACAATGTCACAATGCGTCTGAAGGCAGACAGATTGATTCGGCAAGCGCTTGAAGAGGATATTTCCAGTGAGGATGTTTCCACAAATGCCGTTATACGTTATGCCCGCAGAGGATCAGTAGATCTGATTGTAAAACAAGATGGAGTTATTGCAGGACTGCCGGTGTATGAAAGGGTATTTAAAATTCTGGATTCGGGTGTGGATGTCAGATTTTATGTGGAGGAAGGTGATTCGGTTGAAAACGGCCGAAAGCTCGCCACAGTCAGCGGGGATATGAGAACACTGCTTTCCGGCGAGAGGGTTGCGCTGAACTTCCTTCAGCGAATGAGCGGTATAGCGACATACACAAATTCTATTGTCAGGATGCTGGAGGGAACGAAAACGAAGCTTCTTGATACGAGAAAAACTACGCCGAACAATCGCGTGTTTGAAAAATATGCAGTAAAAGTCGGCGGCGGATCCAATCACAGATATAATTTATCCGACGGCGTCATGCTCAAGGATAATCATATTGCTGCGGCAGGCGATGTTAAAGAAGCCGTACAGATGGCCAGAGCATATGCTCCTTTTGTGCGGAGAATCGAGGTGGAGACAGATGATCTTGAAACGGTGCGTGCTGCAGTCGAATGCGGTGCCGATATCATAATGCTGGATAATATGGATCCGGATAGTATGAAAGCGGCCGTGGAAATCATAGGAGGGAAGGCTGATGTTGAATGTTCAGGCAATATTACGAAAGAAAATATTGCATATCTGACAGATCTGGGCGTGGATTATATTTCCAGCGGCGCACTTACTCATTCCGCACCTGTTCTTGATATCTCAATGAAGAACCTTCGCTCTGACGAGGATTAAGCTTTGCTGAGGACGCTTCAAGTCAGATTATTCATCCTCATTTAAAAAAAAATATATATACACAAGTGCATTTCATTTATGGTAGAATACTCTTATATTTCATGAATCCGGGCATTTTGAGATTTTGAAAGAGAGGATATCCATGTCAAAGAGAAGACATTTTTTTGCTTTTGTACTGATAGCCGGCATAATAGGTTGTACTACGCTTTACATGCTGAACAACAACATGTGCGGTAATAATTCGGGTGGCGGTGGAGAAGGCTCAAGCGGTTACGCGCAAAACCATATATGGCGTGAACAGGTATTTACGGTCAAAAACGGCGATAAGCGCACGGATTTCAAAACGCTTACCGTAGCCGGAGATGCGACTCTTATAACTGTACGCGATACTGCGGCAAAGACGCTGGAATATTATTTGGTGGACATAGGCTCCGGGGATGCTGATGTAGTTAAATATCTTAGAGAAGAAGGCATAGGAAATATCAATGCCATTATCCTAACAAACAACAAGCCCGAACATGCAGGGGGGCTCGGAGATCTTCTTAACAGCGGCATAACTGTAAACACGCTTTACTGCAACAGCGGCTACTTTACAGGCGAGATCAGCAAAACGGTCAGGGCGCTTTACAATAATGATAATATCGACAGAATTGTAAAAATGAAAAAATCAGATGCGCCTGTAACGGTAGGCGCAGGCGAAGAAGTTTTTGATTTTGTTCTATTTCCGCCGCTTTATTCAGAAAAGGATTTCAAGAGTAAAAAGGAAGGCCAGGACGGCGTATCTATGATAGCATCGTTTCAGTCCGAACACGAGGACGGCAACAACCGGGTAATATTCGGAAGCGATATGACATCCGATATGTCGGATGCACTGGCAAGGTATGACAAGAAAGGTTCGAAAATACCAAAGAAATATAAAGAGGCCTTACAGATGTATGTAGACGATGAATCAGACAGATTTTTCACGCTGTACAAAGTTGCGCGCCATGCCGTTGGAAACGACCGAAAGGCAGATTCTGATGCGGAGCTCGCAGATGAAAAAATGATAGATATGACGCAGCTTAATACTATGATAATGCCGGGGTTTAAGTATAATGAGAACGACAGAGTCAAATATGATCCGCCTAAATACAACTATTTCAAGATGTGCTATTATAAGGCTTACAGTGTTGCGGATGCTGATTGGGATGTCGTGCTCCACAATCGTTTCGGCGCAAAGGAAGAAAAATGGGAAAAAGATGCAGAAGCAACAGGAAAGATCCCGTGGTAACAGCTGCAAAGAAACAGAATAGGCTTATTCTGTTATACCGATCTTCTGAAGTTCAATGAACTGTCTTGCGACACGGGGGCTGCGTCCGTTCGCACGAATTGCGAAACGCTCTGCCATAGCAAACAGCTTTTCCCTCGGCATTTGAACATCGTATTGAGATGCCAGCTTTTCAACGATTGAGAGATAATCATCTCTGTCTGGTTTGCTGAACGTGATCGTCAGCCCGAAACGGGCTGCAAGGCTGGTCATTTCTTGAAGAGTATCGTTCAAATGAAGATCATCGCCAAGCCGGTCTGACAGGAACTCCTTTATGAGGTGTCTTCTGTTGCTCGTGGCATAAATTGCGATATTTCTGCCGAAAGAAGATATGCTTCCTTCGAGAACTGCTTTTAAAGCTGAGAAATTGTCATCGTTTCCCGTAAAGCTCAGATCATCAATGAACAAAATAAAATTCAAAGGATTTGATGACAGTTCGTCGATCACATCAGTTATCTGATGGAGCTGTTCTTTTTTTATTTCTATGAGTCTTAATCCACGGTCCGCATATTCTTTTGCGACTGCTTTGACAGTCGAACTCTTGCCCGTACCGGCATCACCGTAAAGCAGTATATTGGATGCTCCCTTGCCTGAAACGAGCGCTTCGGTATTTTTTATTATAAGAGAACGTTCTTTTTCATATTCGAAAAGCTGATCAAGACTTCGAGTGTCGGGGTATTTAACCGGGCATATGCGACCGTCCTTTATGCAGAATGCGCGGTACCGGGCATACATGCCGTATCCTTTGACAGGCAGTGCTTCGATCATTGCTTTGTACTCGGCTTTAATATCTGTCTTTGATGTGTGCCATGAAGGCAATGAGGGGCCACCGGATAAAAGTTTCTTGATGTCTGCAGATTTAAGTTCTGCAAGGCTTTGCAAAATATCAAGTTCCACCTCGAGATGATCCTCTATCACCTTCGGTATCCGTTTCTTTGCTGCTTTATCCCGGACATAGAAATTTTCATCATGAAGTACCAGTGTTTTTACATACAGGCTGAAATCTGCTGTGACTGTGTACATTTTAGAAACAAAATTACAGTACCGGCTGTCATTTGACTGGATGCGGTCCGGACTGTCTCCGCCGACCGCAGGTGAATTTATCATTACTGCAAGATCACGAAGCGCATCAATGGCGGGATCTTTGAGGATCCCGCGGAATATAGTAAGCTTATCCAGTTTTTCATTAATCTCTAAAAATCTGCTCATGTAATAAACCTTCTATGTGTGTTCTTTCTATTTCACTTCTACAGTCCAGCCTCTTTCATCGGCGATTTTGCCTGTCTGTATACCGTAGATCGTATCATAGAGCATTTGAGCGACTGGGCCTATACCGCCACCGTTGATGATCATTTTATAACCGTTGTACATAAGTTCACCTACCGGGGAGATAACTGCTGCGGTCCCGGAAGCAAACATTTCGCTGAAATTACCTTCCTTATATGCTTTTTCAACATCATTTATAGAAAGACGTTTTTCGCTTACTTTGCAGCCACTGTCACGGAGTACCTGAATGACCGAATCCCTGGTGATTCCGGGGAGGATAGTGCCTTCCAGCGGTGCGGTGATGACTTCATCGGCTATAACGAAAAATGCATTTGATGTGCCTATCTCTTCAACGTATTTTCTTTCAACTCCGTCAAGCCAGAGTATCTGCTCATATCCTTTTTCTTGTGCCTCTTCCTGTGCTTTCAGACTTGCCGCATAGTTGCCGCCGCACTTTGCTTCACCGGTGCCGCCTGCAGATGCACGCACATACTTGTTTTCCACATATATTTTAGTGGGAGTAAGGCCGCCTGCATAGTAAGGCCCTACAGGACTTAAGATGATTATGAACTTATAATGATTTGCGCGGCGAACGCCAAGAAACGGCTCGTCGGCGATTATGAACGGCCTGATGTACAAAGAGGTTCCTTCTTTTTCCGGGACCCAGTCGGCATCGGTCTTTATGACGGCCTTTATTGCTTCGACGAAAAGCTCTTCGTCAATCTGTGGGATACAGAGTCTGTCGTTTGTGCGGTTTGTCCTCTTGGCATTCATGTCCGGTCTGAACAGCAGGACTTTACCGTCGGCTGTTCTGTATGCCTTCAGACCCTCAAACATCTCCTGTGCGTAATGGAACACTACCGCGGCCGGATCGAGTGAGATCGGAGCATATGGTACGATCCTTCCGTTGTGCCATCCTTTGCCTTCTTCGTAGTCCATGATAAACATGTGATCTGTAAAGTCCGTCCCGAATTTTAAAGTATCAGGATTCGGTTTGTTTTTAGGTGCGGTTGTCTTCGTTACTGAAAAATCGTATCTCATAGTTATATCTCCTTGTATAAAAAGTTTTACAGGCACACGTCCTCGGTGATAGATGTGCACGAATATAATTTATTCAGCTTACACAGTATTATATAAAAAGCATATGATAAAGATATATTATTATCCGGCGCCGGAGAATCGTATCGACTTTAAAAATTCCTCGGCGCAGCCTCTGCATAAGTTCAAAAGATTAAAAACATTCTATTCCTGAAGGTGGGATATGTCAAATATAAACCTTAGCCGAGGCCAGTACAGCAGCAAGCAATCGAAAGGATTCAAAAAACAGAGAGTCATGCTAAATGCAGTAAAATAGATTTGTGCAAATACTGATTTACATATATCATATGAGTCGGTTATAATTTATAATAATAAATTTAAACGTCCGGCTTAATTGTAAACAGGTATATAGTTTATATTCGAAGATATATTTATTTTTAATCGGTATATTTATTTTTTGGGAGGAAGAACGGATATGATATATGAAAGATTTGAAAATATTAAAATTGGCGATGGATTTGAAGCGGCGTTGCGCACGATAACGGAGTCATGCATTATGCAGTTTGCCGGAGTGACAGATGATCACAATGAAATACACAAGAGTGATATGTATGCCCGGAAAACAAGATACGGACAGCGTATATCTCATGGACTTTTGAGATAGCAAACGGGCTTTATGTAAGAAGCCAGCATTTCGGCCCCTCGGTGTTTCTTGGTATCTGTGAATGGCGGATATTAAACCCTGTCTTTATAGGTGATACTATAAGGGTGAGAGTATCAGTAGCCGAAAAGCGTTTGACAAGCGATGGCGGCCGTGCTGTAGTCAGGATGTATTATGAGGTGCTCAACCAAAATGATGAGTTCGTAGCAAAAGGCTATATCAACAGAATGATAGACCTGCGTGAAAATCCTGAATTATAGAAGCACAGTGTTGAGATGCACTTAGAGCAAACAAACAGATATCAGGATGCAGAAGCAGGAGATTTTTTATGATCCGAAAAAAGATTTTAAAAATATATACCGACGGAGGGTGCTCGGGGAATCAGAATGAAGAAAACTTCGGCGGATGGGGAGCAATCATGGAATTCGGGCCTTACTTGAAGGAAATGTTCGGCAGCGAAGCGAATACCACCAATAATCGCATGGAGATGACGGCACTTCTTGAGGCGTTCCGCGCGATCAAAAAGCCTGATCAGACTATATATGTATTTTCGGACAGTGCATATCTCATGGACTGCTTCAGAAAGAAATGGTATCTTAAATGGCTTAGGAACGGATGGAAGACAACGTCCAAAACACCTGTTGAAAACAGAGATCTCTGGGAGGCTCTGATTCCGTTCCTGCAGGAACATGACATTTCATTTTTCAGAGTAAAAGGGCATGTCTCGCCAGACAGTCCGGCTGTAAATATAGATAAGCTCTATTCGACGTTTGTTGAATGGAACGGCGCGGAGTTTTCTTTATAGGATTTCAGACATGTAACAGAGATGAATAACCACGCGGATGCTCTGGCAAACAAGGGGATAGAAAAAGTCAGGAATCATGAAACGAAATAGGTTGCTGTCATTATAAAAAAGAGTGCCGCTCAGCCAGGAACAAGCCGTTAGGTCGGCTTCTGCTTTTGCATTTAAAGTCCCTGCAAAGGCGGGGTGTGAGCGGGTGAATCGTTATTTTATGGAGGCAGACAGATAAATAAATATAGGCGGGAGGAAATAATTTGGCATTGAAGTTCTGCTCATTCGCGAGCGGCAGCAGCGGAAACTGCTATTTGATAAAAAAGGGAAAAGCAGCACTTCTTATCGATGCGGGAATAAGCGGAAAGAAGATCCTGGAGGGCATAGAAAGCACCGGCACGTCAATAGAAGAAGTGAGCAGTCTTTTTATAACACATGAACACACAGACCATATAAAGAGCATACGTGTGCTGGGGAAAAAGATCCCGGATATGGCTGTGTACGCAAATAAAAGCACGTGGTTCGGCATAGAAGAACAGACCGATCACAGGCTTTCGGATGACAGGCGGAGGATCTTCAGCACCGGCAGGGAATTTGAAGTTGATGCGCTTAGTGTAAAGCCGTTTCATCTCTCACATGATGCTGCGGAGCCTGTGGGGTTTTCCTTTTCGGACGGAGAAAGCAAGATAAGTATAGTTACGGATACAGGCTGTATAACCGATGATATTTTTGAGGAAATAGTTGATGCTGATCTTCTGGTGCTGGAGGCGAATCACGAACCGCGTATCCTGGAATACTGCCGTTATCCATATGCGCTCAAGAAGAGGATCCTAAGTGATCGGGGGCATCTTTCCAATGAATGTGCCGGGCGGTGCATCACACGTCTTGTTGAGGAAAATCCTAAAAGGCGAAACATACTTCTTGGTCATCTGTCACATGAAAACAACATGCCGGATCTTGCGCAGATGACAGTTGAAAATATACTTTACGAGAGCGATATCCATGTGGGAGGAGACACAAGGCTAGACGTGATATTAAGAAATAAGATTAGCCGCATTTATGAAGTGTAGCGCGTACCGGCACGCAGACAAGTGTTAAGCGCTGTTAGCGTGACGATCGAAAATTATCAGAGTAAGCGGAATGACATAACAAAAAAGATGATGTGTTTTTGAAGGCACTGCATTACAGAACATAAGGAATAAAAAAGAATATGAACATATCGATCATATGTATAGTAAAGCTTAAAGAAAAATATTGGCGTGATGCGTCGGATGAGTATGAAAAAAGGCTGGCCAGATACTGCAGGCTGGATGTCAGGGAATTGAAGGCGGCGTCGCTTCCTGCAAAGGCGTCGGCAGCGGATGAGGAAAAGGTAAGGGAAAAGGAAGGTAAGGCGGTACTTGCGGCAATCGGGGAAGGCTCGTATGTAATAACGCTGGAGATTGACGGACAAGCTCTTTCATCCGAAGAATTTGCAGTCCATATCGACAAACTTGGCGTGCGGGGCAAAAGCAGCATAGTTTTTGTGATAGGCGGATCGCTCGGGCTCTCTGAAGATGTGAGCAGACGCGCCGATATGAAGCTTTCATTTTCAAAGATGACCTTTACTCATCAGATGATGAGACCTGTGCTGCTCGAACAGATATACCGCGGCTTTAAGATAAGCAGCTCAGAGACCTATCATAAATAACGATGATTGATTAGCCGCGGCAGACCGATATTACGATTAAACAGGTGCTGCAGATATAATGAGGGTAAGCACGGCTGCAGATCGCATAATACCCGTTCCTGAGCTGAACGAGTATTGAGTTTTTTGAAGATGGTGCGAAGAAATTATAAAATATGGGAATTAATAAATTTATCATGCTATAATATCGTGAACAGGATTTTACAGAAAGAAGGGTATAATGGCAGATAGATTATATATGTCGGTATTTGAAAAAATGCGGGCACAGAATAATAAATTGGCACAGAACGACAAACATGAAAAATTTGAAAAGCATAGACGCATAGGGATCGCAGTTGCAGTCGCAGTACTCATGGTTTTGGGTCTTGTATGGATCGCGAGCGGAGCGATGGCGCGAAAGAGCGCATCTCATATTATAGCAAAAAGTCCGTATAACAAAGGAGATTATATTTACAGCACAGTCATATTTACGGGAAACGGCATGGATAAAGAAAGCGTCGTTTCGGTAAAGGATATTGAAGACCTGGCTCACGGTGAAAACGGTCTTGCGTATCAGACATCATACAGCATGCGATATTCGGATTCGACTTTTACAAGGAAAAGCATGACCGGGGTAAAACTCTATGATCTTTTAATATATTACGGTCTGAAAAAGGATCTGAAGGCGGATACACAGGTGACAATCTGTTCCTCGACAGGCGGCACTTACAATACAACTGTGAGCAAGATAAGGGAAATGAAGTATGATTCTTTTAAGTCAGTAAACGACACAAAACCGGCACAGACAAGCATACCGGTGATACTGGCTTACGGCTCTGAAGGGCTCCCGCTGGTGGGACCTGTGGGTTCTGATGATATAACTAAAACATTTACGGAAAATGACGGTTATATTAAAAAGGCAAATAATATCGGCGGACCGCTGAGATTTATGATAGGGCAGACATCGTACGGAGACAATAACGGGGACAACTGCATTCAGCATGTCAACAGGATAATCATAGGTACAGATACCAGGCAGTCGCATCACAAGGATATGGAATCAACCGCCGAAGCTGTACGGGTGAGATATTACGTGGACGAGAAGATAAAAAACAGCGAGGAGAAGGCGACAGCATACAAAGCAAGGCTTAAGAAGACTTCTGTTTTTTCGTTTGAGGATATTGAAAACTTTGCAGATGACCGCAGTGACAATGTAATAAGAAACTACTACGGCAGCGAAGATTTCTACGAAGGTGTTGATATATGGAGATTTTTGAAAAAGAAGTTCAATATTACGGGAACTGAAGGGAAAGTAAGGTTTATTTATTCGGACAGTTCAGAGGAAACGCTCGACCTGCAGTATTTAAGAAACGCATCCGGCGATTTCAGCAGGTACATAACTGAAAAAGGCGGGAAAACTGTTACGGGTGTCAAACCTGCACTCGGATATTGCGTAAACGGCACGCCAAGTTACGGCAGAAGGCTTTATGCTCTGCTACCGTCATACGGACTGCAGAAGTATGACGCGTCACAGAAGACAGTAAAAGAGATACGGGTATATATAGAAAAGAGTACATTCATAGATCTTAACGGCGCGGAGAAAAGGCTTACTGTAAAAGGGGACGGACTTAAACATTCAGACAGTATTTCTGTGAGAAAGCTTGAAAACAACATGGGCGCTATATCTGTTACGCGCGCCGGATACAGAGGCGTAAGTCTTTACAGACTTCTGGAACATTACGGAATCGAGATAGATGCAAAAACTATAGTTGTAAAGAACGCTGAAAACAAAGTCGAAATACCGCTTTCAGAGGCAAAGAAAAATGCTGACAAGATACTTGTAATATCGCGTACCGCAAAAGGAAAAGCGCTCAGCAGCAAGGAAGGTCCGCTTGCGCTCAGGGGCAGTGAAAACCTGGCCGGCATAGAAAGCATAGAATTGAAAACAAATGCCGGGCAATGGAACCATTCAAAGGGCGTGTACACAAAATATCTTGATCAGAAGATAAAGATTTCCGGCACAGCGGTTAAAAAGACTAGGACGTATATGGTAGATGAGATAGAAAACCTGGGGCAGTCATATACCGTAAGAGATACATTTGCGGCAGGAAGAGGCAAGGCGGGATATCAGGGTATCATCCTCATGAAACTTATAAAGGACAATCTTAAGGATGGGATCAAGAAGCCGGGATCGATTTTCGTAAAGGGCTGCAACGGATATGCTGTGCAGCTCACGGTAAGTGATGTCATGAAAAAGATAGAAAGCAAGTATCAGCCGAATGAAAAACGTTATGCAATACTCGCGTACAGCAAAGACGGCGCCCCACTTGTAAAGCGTAAGGACAGCGAAGGATACGTAAAAGATAATCAAGGCGGTCCTATAAAGGTGATAATAGAGAGCCAGACATCAAAATGGGTGAATTCGGTTCAGGAGATAATTATCAACAAATGATCATGTACACAGTAACTTGAAACGGCGACTTTTACTTTCGATAAGGCCGTCTTTTTTCATTTCTCGTATCTCGCGCATCATCGCCGAGCGGTCGACATGCAGGTGTTCCGCAAGCTGTCCCAGCGACATAGGGATGGTGAATTCTTTGCCCGGAGTAAACTTTGACCCTATGAATTTAAGGTAGGTCATAAGTTTTGCTCTTATGGTCGGCTGTCCGAGAAGCGATATATGAAATGAAAGCTCCTGTGATTTCTGCGCTGTCATTACGAAAAGATTACTCATAAGCTGGCTGTGATGTTCACAGAGATCTTCACACGGATGCAGGATATGATCATAGTCAATATACATGACAAGACAGTCCTCTGACGCTGTGACTATATAGTGAAAATTATCGAGCGACAGAGAAAAAAGCTGGCCGAATATATCACCCTTTTCGTATGTTTCAAGCGGGAAGACATCTCCGTCTTCATTCAGTCTCTCAAGCTTTGCACTGCCTTTGGAAAGCACCATGATATGTACGGGGACATCCTGTTCGTAGGTGAGTATCTGCTGACCCTTTTCGAATTTTCTGAAGATTGGATTAAAACAGGTAATCATCTTTGTCATAGAATTTTCGTTTATATTATCCAGTAAATCTCTTTTATCCATAGCTGATCTGCCGAGCAGATTATTATTAATTGAGTCGGCGACCTCCATCATTCTTATTTTGTTTTTCAAATTTTCAAACATAACTTTAATCGGAACGCGGTTTTGGGAATCGCGCTTGTAAATGAGAAAATGAAACAGCAGCTTAAGAATATCTGCCATATCTCATATTATGAGTTTTTTTATTTATATAGGTTTTTTTCAAAAAAAGTTGCATATATCATAGATTATTTTCCCTTTGATAATATTATATATTTACAAAATAATATCAGAGTATTAATTACAGTTCAATAAATTTTTGAAAAGGAGAGGAAGAAATATGCTTTTTAGTACATCTGAGGCTCATGAAACGCTTAGGGAAAAGATAAGATCGTTCGCAGAAGATGAAATCAAACCGATAGCCTTCAAGCTTGACCGGGAAAATGAATTTCCGCATGAGAGCATCAAGAAACTTGCGAAAATGGGTATGATGGGCATTCCGTACCCCAAAGAGTACGGTGGTACGGGTCTGGATGTTATCAGCTATGCAATAGCGGTTGAAGAGCTTTCACGTGTTGACGGCGGAGCGGGAGTCATATTGTCGGCGCATGTATCGCTGGGTTCATATCCTATTGCGGCATTCGGAACAGAAGAACAGAAGAAAAAGTATCTGGCACCTCTTGCAAAGGGTGAAAAGCTCGGCGCTTTCGGACTGACTGAGCCTAATGCGGGTTCTGATGCAGGCGGGACAGCACCTTAAAGGAATAAAAGAAGCAACTACCATCGTGGCTATAAACAAGAATAAAAATGCGCCTATATTCAAAAATGCGGACTACGGCATCGTGGGGGATGTTATGGAGATACTACCGCTTCTGACAAAGGCTCTTGACGATGGCAAGCCTAAGGAGCCCGCACCGCCGAGACAGAAGATGAGAAAAGCTACAATACTTAAGGAGCCTTCACACTGGACCAATTATGTATGTGACGGCTGCGGATACGAATATGATCCTGAAACAGGAGATCCTGAAGCGGATATAAGTCCGGGCACTACATTTGAAGCACTTCCCGAAGAATGGATCTGTCCTATGTGCGGAGAGGAAAAGACGGCTTTTTCAGAAGTTGAGAAAGTCTCCGGAAAGGAGGACAATAATGCATTGTGTAAGAGAAGTAACAGATGACCTTTACTGGGTCGGAGCAAATGACAAGAGGCTTCATCTATTTGAGAGCATCCATCCTCTGGAGGATGGAGTATCCTATAATTCATATCTGCTTTTGGATGAAAAGACTGTGCTTTTCGACAAAGCAGATAAATCAGTATACGAGCAGTTCATTGAGAATGTTGAATATGTGCTTGGTGACAGGCCTCTCGACTATATGGTGATAAATCATTTGGAGCCGGATCATGCGGCGTCGATCAATCAGATTGTTTTGAGACATCCCGATGTGAAAATCGTTTCAACTGAAAAGGCGGAGATGATGTTTCATCAGTTCGGGTACGATCCCGGACGGGATTTCATAACCGTCAAGGAAGGCGACACTGTAAAATTCGGAAAGCATGAAGTGACATTTCTGGCGGCGCCTATGGTACACTGGCCTGAAGCGATGGTGACTTTAGATCTGAAAAACGGGGTGCTATTCAGCGCCGATGCGTTCGGATCATTTAAATCACTTGACGGAGCACTTTTTGCAGATGAGGTGCCTTTTAAGACCGAGTGGATAGATGAAGCGAGAAGATACTACACTAATATAGTCGGCAAATACGGACCTCATGTGATGAATCTTCTAAAGAAAGCTTCAGCTGCAGATATAAAAATGATCTGCCCGCTGCACGGCCCTGTATGGAGAGAGGATATACCATGGATCATTGACAAGTATATCCACTGGGCAACGTATGCGCCTGAGGAAAAGGGCGTGCTGATTGCACATGCATCTATGTACGGGCATACGGAAAATGCACCGCAGATACTTGCCTCTAAACTGGTTGAAAAAGGCATGACAAATTTAAACATGTACGATGTGGCTGAAACTCATGTTTCTTATCTCATCGGAGAAGCTTTCAGATACAGCCACCTGGCGCTTCTTTCGGCAACATATAATCTTAATGCATTCCCACCTATGCAGGAGTTTATAGATGATATGAAACGTCTCAACCTGTGGAAGCGTGTGGTTGCGATCGTGGAGAACGGAACCTGGCGCCTCAAGCAGGGGCTCTGATGGAAAAAGTGTTTGACGATATGAAGCAGATGACAGTGCTGAACGAACAGGTATCATTGCTTTCGTCAGTTTCACCGACGACTGAAAATGAACTGGACGGACTCGCTGACAGCATAATCGAATCTATGAGCCAGGACTACTAGATCAGCGGAGTCACATATGAAAACAGAAAAAGGGGGAAGCATACAGACCGCGCTGTCATACAGTGCAGAGGAGGACCGGCAAAAATGCCGGTCTTTTGCTTTTTGCTGAACAGAACCTGCTGAAGTTAATAAATACAAAATGCGCGTTATGAAGATTTATGTTATAATAAGCGAAATCTATACGAAAGGAGATCCGGTTTGGACATATTCTCAGAAATACTGAAGAATACAGGAGCTTATTATACGTTCGCTGTTAGATGGGTTCTTGCCTTGTTGGGGGTTTTCATACTTTTTAAGTGTATAAAATCACTGCTGCAGGTTAAAAACCCTTCAGAGATCTGGGCATATCTTTCGTGTTCGGACGGCAGAGCACATCCCCTAAAGCATTGGGAAAATCTGATCGGAAGAGCTAAAAGCGCTGACGTTGTGGTCGATATGATAAATATTTCAAGAAATCACGGCACACTTGTCAGGAATACGAAAGGCGTATGGGTATACAACGACCTCGGATCCAAAAACGGCTCGTTCATAAATGGTGAACCTGTAATAGAACCGACGGTTGTCGACGCAGGCGACACCCTGTCTCTGGGCGGGGCGGACTTCGTCCTCATGCCGCTTTCGCTGGAGGAAAGGCGCGAGAACATAAAATCAAGGATAAGAAAGAGCAGACCTGTATCACCGTGGACACTTCTCATAGCGGTCACTATATTTCAGGTGCTGACAGTCATACAGCTTATAATTGCAAGAGATAACGGTATTTCCATGCAGATCCCTGTCTCGTTTGCGCTTCTGACTGTGCTCATGTGGGCATACGTCATATTTCTCAAATCGGTAAAACGCAGGGGTTTTGAGATGGAAATGATAGCGTTTTTCCTGTCGACATTGAGTCTTGCGGTGACTGCTTCAAGAAACCAGGAGGCCACGTTCAAACAGTTTGCGGCGGTAGCTATAGGGGTTGCGCTGTTCTTTGCTCTCTGCCTGTACTTGAGGGACCTGGAACGAACGAAGAAGGTGAGGATGCTTCTTGTGGGGATAAGTGTGATTCTTCTGCTGATCAACCTGGTATTCGGAACGAATCAGAATGGGGCGACTAACTGGGTGCATATAGCGGGGATATCGGTGCAGCTTTCAGAACTGGTAAAGATCGCTTTTATTTATGCGGGGGCGGCTACGCTCGATGAACTTTATGAAAAGCGTAACCTGACGATGTTCATGATATTTTCGGCATTCTGCCTGGGCTGCCTGGCTTTGATGAATGATTTCGGGACAGCGGCGATATTTTTTGTGACATTTCTGGTAATATCATTCCTAAGAAACGGAGATCTTTCAAGGCTGATTCTTATCGCGGGGGCGGCATTCCTGGCGGCTCTGATGATGCTGAGGTTCAAATCGCATATAGGAGCTCGTTTTGAGATATGGGGACACGTCTGGGAAGAGCCGTACACCGCCGGCTGGCAGCAGACGCAAGCATTGATGTCTGTTGCCAACGGAGGACTTCTCGGGAACGGCGCGGGCGAAGGATATCTCAGGCAGATAAAAGCATCGGAAACGGATCTTGTGTTCGGATTTGTAAGTGAGGAATTCGGGATCATGATAGCAGTTCTTGCCGTGCTTTCTATAGTTACGCTTTCGATATTTGCTGTAAGATCCATCGTTGCGGGGCGGTCGGCATTTTATACGATAGCGGCGTGTTCTGCTACTTCTATGTTCCTTTTCCAGGTCATATTGAATGTGTTCGGCTCGCTCGATATCATACCTTTCACGGGAGTGACATTCCCGTTTCTGTCAAGCGGCGGAACGAGCATGGTGGCTTCGTGGGGTATGCTTGCGTTTTTAAAGGCGGCGGATACGCGACAGAATGCGAGCTTTGCGATAAAGATCGGAGACGGTGACGGAATAACGGGTGATATCTCATGAAGAAACTTGAAAGAAGAGCGATCCTGTGTCTAATGCTTGTGGCGGTAATTCTGATCGGTTTGGGTTATTTCATATTCCGCTTCATTACGGAAGGAAATGAATGGGCGGCATTTTATACGAACCGTGCCGTAAACAACAGCGGGCATCTTTCAAGAGGTGCGGTTTATGACAAAGACGGCGAAATTCTGCTCAAAAATAAAAACGGCAGGATTCAGTTCAGCGGCAATTATGTAACAAGACGTGCGCTGGTGCACCTTACGGGAGACACAAAAAATAACATATCTACGGGTGTGAATAACGTCATGGCCGATAAGCTTGTAGGATACAGCATCCTCAACGGTACATACAGCTTCGGCGGCACGGGGAGAAACATCACCTTGACAGTGGATGCTGACGTGTGCAGAACCGCGTACGTAGCTCTGGGAGGCAGGACAGGCACAGTGGGCGTGTATAACTACAAGACCGGAGATATAATCTGCGCTGTCAGCAGTCCCAACTACGATCCGGTAAATCCGCCTGTAACAGATAAAAATGATACTTCGGGAATATATATAAACCGTCTGTTTTCATCAACGACGCCACCGGGATCGACGTTTAAGCTTGTAACGGCAGCGGCAGCGCTTGAGAACAAAGGCAATATTAAAAACTGGAGCTATTACTGTACCGGAGTAAAAAAATACGGCCCGGACAGGGTAACTGACCTCGCGGCACACGGAAGGGTAAACTTAGAGCAGGCTGTAGCCGTATCATGCAACTGCGGTTTCGGCGTTCTGACTACACAGCTTGGCGCTGACGTAATGAACGACACGGTAAATAAGACAGGACTTACCTCAAGTTACAATGTGGACGGCATACATACAAAGATAAGCAGGTTCTCATTTAAGGACACACCGAAGGTCAATCTCGCCTGGGCGGGTATAGGCCAGCATAAAGATATGGTGAATCCCGCTGCTATGATGGTATACATGGGAGCGATAGGAAACGACGGTGCAGGGGTGTCACCGAAATTGATCAAGAGCGTGAATTTTTCAAACGGTCTTACTGCAGATGTGAATTTGAGCAGCGGCTCAAAGCAGATGATCGAAGAGAGCACCGCTAAAACCCTGAAAAGAATGATGCGCAATGCAGTTAAGCAGACATATGGACAGTGGAGATTTCCGGGTCTTAAGGTATGTGCAAAATCCGGTACTGCGGAAGTAAACAAAAATAGGATGCCTAACGCGCTGTTTACAGGATTCATAAATTCAAAGAAGTATCCTTACGCGTTTTTCGTTTTAGTCGAGGAGGGCGGCAACGGGACATCTGCTGCAGGAACGGTAGCAAACACTGTGCTGCAGAAGATCGTGAATACTTACAAATGATATTAAACAAAGCCGGGGTCGGCTCGGCAGGAAATATGCAGGAGGAATTGAAATGACAGATATGCTCAAGGCCAGCGGACCTTTTATTTTTCTTATATTTGTTATAATGGCAATGGTTTTGACGCTGGGATTTATAATCGCAAGAATAACGAAAAATCAGTACAAGGGCGTTAAATATAATGTGTATGATCCAAAAAAGGAAGAAAAGGCTAGAGCTGAAAAGTTTAAGCATGCGGAAACTGAAGCCGCAGCACAAAAAACAGAGCCTGTGAAAAATTTGGCAGATCAGGCATCAGAAAATGAAGCGGCAAAATACGAGGGAGAAGAAGACTGATATAATCAGACGTCGTGTCACGACGCATCGAACATGATATGCCGCAGCGCTGAAACAAGGAGGATATGATATGGGAAGAGTGATAATAATAGGAACGGGACCGGCAGGAGTCTCGGCGGCATTATATACGGCAAGAGCAGGTGTCGATACGATTATGATAGGCGGCGGAGATAGCGCGCTCAACAAGACGGATGAGATAGAAAATTATTACGGATTTCCGGAGCCTGTAAGCGGTCTGGAACTTTTAGAACGCGGGGAAAAACAGGCCGAGAGGCTCGGTGTTAAAATATTGCATGAAGAAGTCGTAGGTCTCGGCTTTGAGGAAAAGTTAAAAGTTATAACGGATAAGGATTCATACGATGCAGACAGCATCGTTATTGCGACGGGTTCACCAAGGAATGTGCCGAAGACAGAAGGTCTTTCGGATTTTGAAGGCTCGGGGGTCAGCTACTGTGCTGTATGCGATGCCTTTTTCAACAGAGGAAAAAATGTCGCTGTACTCGGAAACGGGCAGTATGCGTTGAATGAAGTGCATGATCTCTTGTCGGTTGCGGCATCGGTTACGGTGCTGACTGACGGCATGCGGCCTGAAGCGGAATTCCCTGAAAATGTATTTGTAAGAACTGAGAAGATAAAAAGGTTTGCCGGCGAGTCAAGGATAGAGAAAGTGGTATTTGAGGATGATACCCAGATTGATATCTTCAGTGTTTTCATTGCTTATGGAACTGCAGGGAGTGCAGATCTTGCCAGAAAGCTCGGCATATTTACTGAGGGCAGCAGGATAAAGGTTGACGAAAGCATGGCGACTAATGTGCCGGGGGTGTTTGCTGCAGGAGACTGTATAGGCGGAATGCTTCAGATAGCGGCAGCTGTCTATGAGGGTGCGACGGCGGGCACGTCTGCAGTGAAGTATATACGCGGGCTTTAGGTACATTTATTATTAAAATATCAATATTTGTTTCATGTCCTGAAAATGTGGTATATATCAATCAAGCTGGAAATGTACTGCGCAACAGAGGCAGTCATAACATAAAAATGATGTATAGAAAAATTATCGGGAGGTAAAATCATGAAATGGACTTGTTCAGTATGTGGATATACGGTTGAAGGCGACAACCCGCCGGAAAAATGCCCTCAGTGCGGAGCGCCTGCGGAAAAATTCAATGAAGTAAAAGAAGGAGCTATGGAATGGGCTGATGAGCACGTGGTAGGCGTTGCCGGAGGCGCAGAGACTGAAATTATAGAAGGATTAAGAGAAAATTTCAACGGGGAATGTTCAGAAGTGGGGATGTATCTTGCAATGGCGAGGGTTGCGCATAGAGAAGGTTATCCCGAGATAGGTCTTTACTGGGAAAAGGCTGCGTGGGAGGAGGCGGAACACGCTTCAAAGTTTGCGGAATTGCTCGGTGAAGTAATCACGGATTCGACTGAAAAGAATCTGCGTATGAGGGTGGATGCTGAAAACGGCGCTTGCGCCGGGAAGAAAGCACTGGCGGCAAAAGCCAAGGAATTGAACCTCGGGGCCATACATGACACTGTTCATGAAATGGCAAAAGATGAAGCGAGACACGGCAAAGCGTTTGCAGGACTGCTCAACAGATATTTCAACCGGAACTGAAAAGCAGCAAAGATATTTATCCAAAGGTGCGCAGGCATTGACCGCGCATTTTTGTTTTAGCATCTGTATGCAATGTGATGCTGCAATGATAATTTGATAAGCTTGACGATTGCGGTTGGGGAATGCGGCATTGAAAAACTGACAGCACATCAATAGGATATCGATTCCGGCATATGCTTAAAATAATTCTTTACTTTAAAAAAATTTTCAGTATAATCATATTTGTATATTATAAATTAGGGTATATAGTAAATGAAAATTAAATATATGGAGCGAAAACAAGCAGCAGAGGCAGACAGGCTTCGTATGATGACTAAAAGTCGGACACACATAAGATGATGTATATTAAAGAAAGGAAGTATTTCAAAATGGAAGAAAAAATCAAAGCAGGCCTTGATACAATAAGACCTATACTTCAAAGAGACGGAGGAGATATAGAGTTTGTAGAGTACACAGATGACAATATTGTAAGGGTGAGACTGAGGGGACACTGCGCAGGATGCCCCGGAGCCACCATGACGCTTAAAGGTATAGTGGAAAGGGTGCTCAAAGAGAGTTATCCTGAGATCAAAGGTGTTGAAACTGTTTAGTATCAATAACCGAGGAGACATAAATGAAAATTCAGGAAAAAATCTACAGAAGGATCGATGCCAATAAAGGTGAGATGATAAAAACCCTGCAGGAGCTTATCAGCATTCCGAGTGTCGTGACTGAAGCAGAAGAAGATATGCCTTTTGGAAAAAACGTCCATGAGGCATTTTCATATATGATCAAAAAGGCTGAGCAGGAGGGTTTTACTGTTTTCAATGCAGATAATTACGGAGGCCATATAGAGTTCGGCGGATCTGTGAGCGATGATGCGGTAAAAGAAGGATCATCCATAACCGGTGGATGTATGGGCATAGTCGGACATCTGGATGTCGTTCCCGAAGGCGGGGACTGGAGTTATGATCCGTACGGTGGAGAGATAGCAGACGGAAAGCTTTACGGACGCGGCGCAATAGATGATAAAGGACCGGTGATCTCAGCCTTTTATGCGATGAAAGCGATAAAAGAGGCCGGTATCATGCCAAGGAAGAAAGTAAGGCTTATACTGGGACTCGATGAAGAGACGGAATGGAACGGTATGAGGTATTATCTGAAACATACTGATGCTCCTGATTTGGGATTTACTCCGGACAGTGAATTCCCTGCCATTCACGGTGAGATGGGATTGATATTCTTTGACATTGCAAAGAAGCTCAATCCTTCGCACGACAGCGGTCTCGAATTGAGAAGCCTTAAGGGCGGAAATGCGCCGAATATGGTTGCGGATCATGCAAGAGCTGTCGTTTTCGATCCGGATCCGCATTGCTATGAAATTATCAGGAGCAAGGCAGGCAAATTCTGTGAGGAGAAAAATGTAAAAATAAGCTGCAAGAAGTTGGGAAAAAGCCTTGAGATAACAGTGAAGGGAAAATCCGCACACGGCTCGCGGCCGGCGACAGGTGTAAATGCAATATCGATTATGATGGATTTTCTGGGTCGGCTGGACTTAGTAAGTGACGATATCAGTGATTTTATACAATTCTACAACAAGCATATCGGATATGAGCTCGATGGCTCGTCGCTGGGTGTAGGACTTGAAGATGAACCGTCGGGAAAACTTATCTTCAATGTGGGAAAGGTAGACCTGGGCCGTAGAGCCGTTAAGCTTACGGTCAATATAAGATATCCGGTGACCTTTCATGTGGACGAAGTCTACGGTGCGATGATGCCGGTACTTGACAGGTATGAGCTCGGTGTGGTCAAAGGTAAATATGAAGCGCCTAAATATCTGCCTGCGGATGATCCGTTTATAGTTACGCTGATGGATATATACCGCGAGCATACAGGTGACACCGACAGTAAGCCTATGGTGATAGGAGGAGGTACATATGCACGCATGTTCGACAACTGTGTGGCATTCGGCTCAAGCTTCCCGGGCGACCGTGAGATCGCACATCAGAAAAATGAATTTATAAGAACAGATGATCTGATGCAGATAACCAGAATCTATGCCGACACTATCTACCGGCTGACAAAATGACGACGGTTTCTGTTTCTTAAAAGAAAGAAAAGAGACTGCAGATACCAACTTGCAAAACGCTGTAAGCATTGCGGGCTGTGGGGAATTGTGTTATTCTTGATAACATAATGGGCCCTGCCTCATTCGACAGGGGGAAAGGAATTTTCAAGAATGGAAAACAAGGGAAAATATTATATCACCACACCAATTTACTATCCGAGTTCAAATTTGCACATAGGGCATACATACTGCACAGTAATGGCTGACGCAATGGCCAGGTTTAAGCGTGCTCAGGGCTATGATGTTAGATTTCAGACCGGGACGGACGAACACGGGCAGAAGATCCAGAATATCGCGGAAAAAGAAGGTCTGGAACCTATAGAATATATTGACAGAATTGTTGAGGATACAAAAGAACTTTGGAAGACTATGGAGATATCTCACGATGATTTCATCAGAACGACAGAGGAAAGACACGTAAAGAGAGTACAGGATATCTTCATACAGATATATAACAACGGAGATATATACAAAGGACAATATGAGGGGCTTTACTGCACACCCTGTGAGTCATTTTGGACAGAGAGTCAGCTTGTTGACGGGAAATGCCCGGACTGTGGAAGACCTGTAGAAAGGGCATCGGAAGACGCGTATTTTTTTGAATTATCAAAGTATCATGATGCGCTTCTTGACAACTTCAAAAATAATCCGGGATTTTTAGAGCCTGAAAGCAGGCGAAATGAAATGATTGCTTTTCTTGAGCAGGGGCTTGAGGATCTGTGCATCTCAAGAACGAGCTTTGATTGGGGCATCCCGGTGCCTATAGATGAAGGGCACGTAATATACGTATGGCTCGATGCGCTTACAAACTATATAACGGCACTGGGGTATCCTGATGATCCTGCAGATTATGAGAAGTACTGGCCTGTGGATGTCCATCTTGTCGGAAAAGAGATCGTCAGGTTCCATACGATTATCTGGCCTGCTATGCTGATGTCCATGAAACAGCCGCTCCCGAAAAAGGTTCTAGGACACGGATGGCTGCTGCTTGAGGGCGGGAAGATGTCAAAGTCCAAGGGCAATGTTGTCGACCCGAGAGTCCTGATAGAAAGATATGGTGTAGATGCTCTTAAATACTTTCTGCTCCGGGAATATACGTTCGGGCAGGACGGATTGTATACAAATGAGGTCATGCTTAAGCGCATGAACTACGACTTGGCAAATGATCTGGGCAATCTGCTTTCAAGAACTGTTTCAATGATAGAAAAATACAGCGGTGGAGTGTTGCCTGAAGCTTCGGAAGCGGAAGATCACGAACAGAAGAGTTTTGATGATGACCTTAAAGCCACAGCGTTAGACGCGATCGACAATGTCGAGAAATATATGGAGGATTTCAAGTTCAACATGGCGCTTGAATCAATATGGATTGCAGTCAGGAGAGCCAACAAATATATAGATGAAACATGTCCGTGGGTACTTGCGAAGAACGATGAAAACAAATCCAGGCTGGATACAGTGCTGCACAATCTGGCTGAGACATTGAGGATTGTTTCGGTCCTGATCAATCCGTTCATGCATACGACATCCGAAGAAATAAGAAAGCAGCTGGGTCTCCGGAATGTGGAGCCGAAATGGGACGATGCGCGTAAATTTGAGATGATGTCGTGTGAACGGGTAAATAAGGGTAAAGCCCTGTTCCCGCGCCTTGATATCGGAAAAGAACTTGATGAGCTTGATGCTCTGAGCGGCGCAGACAAAAACATTCCGCTTCAGCTTAAGGAGGAAATACAGTTCGACGATTTTGAAAAACTCGATTTGAGAGTCGGAATGATCCTTTCGGCGGAAAAGCATCCTAAGGCGGATAAGCTTCTGGTGTTCCGGGTCAAGATGGGGACAGAGACGCGGCAGATAATATCCGGAGTTGCAAAGAACTTCAAACCCGAGGAATGTGTGGGCAGAAATGTGGTAGTGGTGGCGAACCTTGCGCCGCGTAAGCTCAGAGGGCTTTAATCAAAGGGAATGATATTATTTGCATATGATATAAATGATGGCGGAGAATCTCTTGCATTTGTCACCACTGATGCGGGCGATGGAAATGCCGTAACATAAAAACGACAGGCCTGCTTTTGACAGTCTGAAAAAGACATATCGAATAAAGGCGGGGAGAATGGCGGAGGATCATTAAAATGTTTTTTGATTCACATACACATTTGAATTGTGAGGCATATTCCGATAGGGAACGCCGGGCTGTTATCAATACAATAGAAAATTCAAAAGTCGACTATGCAGTTGATGTGGGAACGGATCTGGGATCTTCTTTTTTGACTGTGCAGTTGGTTAAAGAGCTGCTGTGGTGTTACGGAGCTGTGGGATATCATCCTCACTATGCTGATCAGATGGGAGACACGGAGCTTATGATGATAAAGAGCCTTGCTAAAAAGGACAAGATCGCGGCTATAGGTGAGATCGGTCTTGATTTTCATTATGACAACTCGGAACGTGACAATCAGCGGAAAGCTTTCAGGAAACAGATAAGACTTGCAAATGAGCTGATGATGCCTATAATGATACATTCACGAGGCGCGGATCAGGAAACTATGAACATACTGAAAGAAGAAGGCGCTTTTTCAGATGAAAGAAAGAGGTGCTTTGCCGGTCGCAGAGTTCCGGAAGGTGGCAAGGAATGGGCAGGCTGCAGCGGCGATGCGCGCGTAATGCTGCACTGCTATTCGGGAAGTGCAGAGATGGGCAGGCAGTATGTGAAGCTGGGTGCTACACTTTCTATAGCGGGTCCGGTGACTTATAGGAACAATAAAAAGACGATTAGCGTAGTGGAGCAGATACCTATAGAGTTTCTGCTTGTTGAAACTGACGCGCCGTTTTTGGCGCCTGAGCCTCTGCGGGGGAAAGAGAATGTCTCGCCTTATATAGAGCATACTGTCAAAAAGATTGCTGAAATAAAAGATATTGATCTTGAGAAAGCTGCCGATGAGACAAAAAAAAATGCAATGGTATTTTTTAATATAAAATAAAAATGTCATGTTAAAAAAGAGAGTACTCGACACAGTTAGAAAACATAACCTGATAAACATGGGAGACCATATCGTGATCGGCCTTTCGGGGGGGCCTGATTCAGTGTGTCTTTTTCATGTTCTCAAAGATCTTTCGGCGGAACTTGGTTGTACGCTGCACACGGTGCACGTAAACCACATGTTCAGACCCTATGCGGCTGAGGAGGATCAAAGATATGCTGAACGGCTTGCGGCGAAGTCGGGAATTGACCACAGGACATATGTGATCGACTGCAAAGCATCGGCAGAAGAGCTTGGAGTATCGCATGAAGAAGCGGGCAGAAAAGCCAGATATGACGCATTCAGCGAACGTGCCCGTGAGATAGCCGAAGCCGAAGTATCCGCGTCAGCAGCTATGCCGGGAAATGATGATGCAAAAAGTATGCAGAGGGAAAGCTTGCCGTCGGAAAAGGTAAAGATCGCCGTTGCGCATAACAGAAATGACCAGGCGGAGACGCTGCTGATAAGACTGATGCGCGGCACCGGCACGCGCGGGCTTGCGGGGATGGAATACCTGCGGCGAAGAGAAAGAGCCTCGGTCATTATAAGGCCGCTTCTTGATATAGACAGAAACGAGATAGAACGTTATTGTAAGATACATGTGCTTGCACCCAGAACGGATGAGTCAAATTTTAAACCTGTTTATACTCGAAACAAGGTCAGGCTTGAGTTGATCCCGTTCATAGAGGAGCATTTTGGAATCGATATAACATCGAGCATGAACAGGCTTGCAGCGGCGGCAGGCGAAGAAAACGAGTTTATGACAAAGATCGTGGAGGAAGAGCTTGCGCTTATAACTGCTGATAAAAGTGAAGAGCCGGGCAATCCGCAGAGAAAGACCTTGATGCTTGACGGCCTGAAAAAAGCCGCACCGGCTCTCAGACATCGCATGCTCATAATGGCTTTTGAGGGGATCGGACTCGTGCAGGACATCTCAGCTGCGCATATAGAGGCGGCAGATGCTGTTATTGAAAAGGGTGAAACTTCAAAGAGCGTTGATTTTCCTCATGGATATGTGTTGCAAACAGAATATGAAAAGGTGATACTGAAAAAAAGATATTCAGGCGCTGAAAAATCCTCACCGGAAGAAGCCTGCAGCAGGGGAACCGCCGGCGTCATTAAGAATCCATACAGAAAAAAAGTTTTTGCCGTTGACAGAACGAAAGCCGAAATGCTAAAAGAACAGGTAAACTGGCATATGGGCGTGCATTCACCGTGCGGCCCGCCCGGGCTTTATGCAAGAGTCTTCTTCGACTGGGATGCGATTAAAAGAGAAAAAGAAGCTGTCTCCATAAAGGATATCGAGGTCAGAACCCGCATGAGCGGTGATTTTTTCAGCCTGGGGGCAGGCAGAGGCAGAAAGAAGATAAAAGAGTACTTCATAGATGTCAAAATGCCGAGATATATGAGGGATAAACTTCCTCTTGCAGCAATAGGACATGAAGTGCTTTGGGTAGCCGGAAACGGCACGGATATAAGAGACAGATACAGTGGGAAGTACAGGGTTGATGACGATACAAAAACGGTACTGGTTATTGAACTTTTCGACTGCATATGATAAAATAATCAACCGAGTTCCGGCAGATGCAAATAGAGATGAGCTTAGAATGATAGGAATCTCTTCAAAATAAAAAATAAGAATGCTGCGGTTTTGAAATAAAAGCGAAAGGCGAGCAGAAAGCATAACATTTCAAACATGAAGAGAAAACCGGAACACATATATTTTAGTAAAACCCGGGGAATATTGAAAATATATAGTCATTTAAAACACAGACTATGAGAGGAGCGAGATTTGAAGAAGAGAGCAGGCAGAAATATAATAATTTATTTGCTCATAATAGCAAGTGTGTTGTTTCTCGCAGTACTGTGGGGAGGCAACGGTAACGAGCCTAAGGAAATAAAATATTCAAAATTCATATCGATGTTGGAAGGCAAGGAATTTTCATCGGTTGTGCTTAACGATGATGACTACACTATTGAAGGAAGGTCATCCTCGGGCAGGGCGTATATAACTTATGCCGGAAGTGTGTTTACATTCGACAGAATATGCCGTGAATACCTTGACAAGATGGCCAGGGAGAATTCGCTTACAATAGAATATGCAAAACCTAAGAAATCATCTGCGATACTGAGCATGATACCTACGATTATAATGATAATAGCTATGATCTTCTTTTTCTTTATTATCATGAATCAGAGTGGCGGCGGAGGCAAGGCTATGTCGTTCGGCAAGAGCAAGGCCAAGATGCAGAAGAGCGGCGACAACAAGAAAGTCACATTTGATGACGTAGCGGGACTTGATGAGGAAAAAGAGGAACTGGAGGAGATCGTTGATTTTCTTAAACGACCGCGCAAGTACAGCGCTTTGGGAGCAAGGATCCCTAAAGGCATACTGCTGGTCGGATCTCCGGGAACAGGCAAGACATATATCTCAAAAGCTACTGCAGGTGAGGCCGGAGTGCCGTTTTTCACCATAAGCGGATCTGATTTTGTGGAAATGTTTGTCGGTGTAGGCGCATCCAGAGTCAGAGACCTGTTTGAACAGGCAAAGAAAAATGCGCCCTGCATAGTGTTTATAGACGAGATTGATGCGGTCGGCAGAAAAAGAGGCGCTGGGCTCGGCGGCGGACACGATGAAAGAGAGCAGACACTGAATCAGCTCCTGGTAGAAATGGACGGTTTTGCGGACAATCTCGGAATTATCGTGCTGGCGGCGACTAACCGTCCTGATATTCTCGATCCTGCACTGTTAAGACCGGGCAGATTTGACAGACAGATAGTAATCGGGATACCTGATATCAGGGGTAGAGAAGAGATATTCAAGATACACTCGAAAAACAAGCCTCTTGCCGATGAGGTGCAGCCTAAAGTTCTTGCGAGAAGGACTCCGGGCTTCACTCCTGCGGATATTGAAAACCTGCTGAATGAAGCGGCACTTCTCACTGCAAGGAGAAACGGCCTAAAGATAAGAATGGATGAAATAGAAGAGGCCATAACAAAGGTAATAGCAGGTCCTGAGAAGAAGAGCAGAGTCATAAGTGAAGACGAAAGGAAACTTACAGCTTACCACGAGGCCGGACATGCTATCGTTGCAAGAGCGCTTCCGAAGTCGGATCCTGTTCATCAGATCACGATCGTGCCGAGAGGACGCGCGGGCGGGTTCACTATGACGCTTCCTAAGGAAGACAAGCAGTACGGAACCAAGGAGAGAATGAAGGAGCAGATAGTGCATCTGCTGGGAGGTCGTGTGGCCGAAATGCTGACGCTCGATGATATCAGCACGGGTGCGAGCAACGATATAATGAGGGCTACAGAGATTGCAAAGGATATGGTTACCAAGTACGGATTCAGTGAAAAGCTCGGCCCTGTAAATTACAGTTCATCCGATGAAGTATTTCTGGGAAAAGATTTTACAAGCAAACAGAATTATTCGGAAGAAACTGCAAATGAGATAGATGAAGAGATAAAGTCTATAATTGAAGACGGATACGAAAGAGCGAAGAACATCCTCATGGAAAATCTCGATAAGCTTTACACTGTAGCGGAAGCACTGCTGGCTATAGAGACTTTGGATGGAGCGCAGTTTGAAGCGCTGTATACAGGAAAGATAGACGCACAGGAGCTCGCAGATGAAGTTCAGAGGAAAGAAGATGATATCATGCGCGCGAACAGGGCGGAGGCTGCCGAAGCAGAACGGCTGCATAAACAACGGGAGGAAGAAGAAAGACAAACTCAGAAACAGGGGACGGACATGGCAGATATTCCCGAATGGATGGAAAATATGCCGCCGTTCTATGTAAGTGATGAATACAAGAAAAAACACATGAAAGATCAAAGCGATAATGACGAAGAGGATGATTCCTACGTCGGCCCTCGTCCGAGCAGTCCGTACAGAGGCGGAAAGATAAAGAGCCCGCGGCTGTCAGGGTCTGAGAGAAAAAAGACTGAGAAAGACGGGGTTTCTGCGGTATCTGAAGAAGAACACGATACGCCGACGGCTGAAGATGAACTTCCGGGTGAAGAGGATTTGGCAAGATATGATACAGATTATTTTGCTGATGATGCGCCCAAAAACGATAAATCCGATGACGGCATGGAAAAAGGAGATTCTGACAACAGAGATGAAAGTCAATAATTTCTGAAAATATATGCGCACGAGGTGTATAAATGAAAGTCTCTATCAGAGAATGCCTCGAGCTGAGCGCATTCAGCGGGGCGCAGGTGCTTGCCGGAAAAAACAATCTTGGAAGAGATGTAAAGACAGTATCTGTGCTTGAGGCGAGAAATGCAGATGATATGAAGTTTTATGAAAGGGAAAAAGGCCAGTTGCTTATGACGGGCTTTTTTGCCGTAGGGAATGATGTCGATACACAGTGTGAGATCATAAAAAAGGCTGAAAATGACGGACATACGGGTCTGGCAGTGTTTTTTAAGGACAATGCACATGAGGTGGACGATAAAGTCATAAAGACTGCCGATGAGCTTGATTTCCCTCTTATCCTGATGCCCTATGAGGAAGATGCCAACTATGCGCGGGTAATCACTCAGATAATGGCGAAGATACTCTACAGTGATAATTTCAGTAATCGACTGATAAGTAATACGATATTCCATCTGTTGAACTTTGAAAAGCACAGCAGCTTTCAGGAAGCCTTGAGGCAGGCTGCCATCAACAATGATTTTCAGATAATAATATTAAGCGAGGATTTCAACCCCATACTCACAGTTGAGACGCGCCACGATGCGACTATTGCGGACGCCATAAGGCTTGGCAAGGAAAGACAGGTTGAAAAGCAGCCGGATGAGGTCTACACGATGATCGATGTAAACGGTGTGCTGACATACTGGGGACCTGTAAATATCAGTGGAGAAAAATACTTTATGTTCATTGTCGACAATGAGGATTCGTATTCGGCAGGTGATATCACAAAACTTGCAGAGATAATAGAACTGGCGATGGGCATGTGGAAATATACTCCGGAACGCGATGCCAGGGCTGAATTCATCAAGGCGCTGATACGCGGCAACAAATCTCTTGCATATTCGCTGCAGGATGAAGCCGGTGTAGGCTCAGATGAGATAGTCAGCGTATTTATGGGCAAAGGTCTCGAAAAGGGCCGGGCGCTTAAGACGATGGATACGTTTGAGTCGGCGGAAGAGCTCAATATAATGAAGGTAACTGAAGATGACGAGATATACGGCCTTATCATAAACGAGGAATCCGGAGAAAAAGGCGGGAATATAGCGGCATGTGTGAAGTGCATAAAACTTTTTGACCGAATGAAGGAAGACAAGGATATCAGAATATTCCATGTGACGGATATCGACGGAATAGAAGGGGCCGGAGATGCCTGCAGGCTCATCAGTGAGAGCTGGGCATTTGTGCAAAATGTATTTCCTTATAAAAGGATATTTACAAAATATGAAATGGCGCTCATCAGTAACTGCATAAGCATCCAGCTGCAGGGCGGCCATGTAAAGAGAAACTACATGAAGCTGCTCGAGGCTTTTGACCGGGCGGGAGAAAATAAGAGTAAACAACTGCAGGACACGTTGGAAACATTCGTTCTGGACGCGGGGATGTCGAGCAGTAAAACTGCAAAATTCATGCAGATTCATGCAAACACTGTGCAGTACCGGCTTAAACGGATAAACGAACTTCTGGGAGTTGAGATAACCGGCAACAGAATCATGCCGGGACTTACTATCGCTCTGGCTTTGAAAAGACTGGAGAGAGTAGTCAGCTGATTTGCGGGAAGATCCCGCAGGGGAGGAAAATGAACATGCTGCTTGGATTCGATGTGGGAAACTCCAATATAGTACTTGGGGTTTTCAAAGACGGAAAGCTGATTCAGAGTTGGAGAATGGAGACTGATAACAACAAAAGCTCTGATGAATACGGTATGCTGGTGCACCAGCTGTTTGAACACGAAGCTCTTAAATTCAATGATGTTAAAGATATTATCATATCGACCGTGGTGCCGTCTGTGCTGTATACATTGCAGCACCTTGCGATAAAATATTTTCACAAGAAGGCTATCGTTATAGGACCGGGAGTCAAGACCGGCATACTTATCAAATATGACAATCCCAAACAGGTCGGAGCAGACCGCATTGTAAATGCAGTTGCGGCGCATTCAAAGTACAGAGGACCTCTGATAGTAATTGATTTCGGAACAGCGACTACTTTCTGCGCAATATCCGAAAAAGCCGAATATCTGGGAGGAAGCATAGCACCGGGATTGAAGATATCATCGGAAGCGCTTTTTGAAAAAACATCTAAACTGCCAAAGGTGGAACTGGAAGAACCGGGATCGACTATATGCAGGAATACGATTGAAAGTATGCAGGCGGGACTGGTATATGGCCATATGGGCATGGTTGACTTTATAATAAAGCGTATGAAGTCCGAGATCAGGCAGCAGTGCGGGAACAGACCTGCAAAAGTCATAGCCACGGGAGGACTTTCGAGCATGATCGAAGCGGGGATCGATTCGATCGATTATGTTGACAAGATGCTTACATTGGAAGGCCTCGCAATAATATATGAAAAGAATCGCAGAGATCACAGAAATGATATAAAAAATACTGAAGATTATGAAAGGTATAGCGGTGACCATTCGTGACGATGTAGCTATGCGTGAATTTATCCGTAATGATGCAGCTGATACAGGAGATCTCCACATAGGCGGAGTAAAACTTGATAACCCGTTCCTGCTCGCTCCGCTTGCGGGAATAACAGACGCACCCATGAGAGGTATCTGCAAGGCTCAGGGTGCGGCTTTAGTATATACGGAAATGGTCAGCTGCAAAGGCATGTGGTACCATGACAAAAATACAGAGCATCTGCTCATGACTACTGAAGATGAAAAGCCGGTGGCATTTCAGATATTCGGAAAAGAACCGGATATGTTTGAATTTACTGTACGCGAATTTTACAGTCATGAAAATGCTGTTATCGACATAAACATGGGATGCCCCGTACCGAAGATAGTCAAAAATGGTGAAGGTGCAGCGCTGCTTAAAGATCTCGATCTCATATATGAGATCGTATCGTCGGCTGTTAATGCATCTGAAAAGGCTGCGGCCGAAAAAGGCAGGCAAGTAATCTCTGAACATGCGAAAACCAAAGGCGGAACATATGACGGAGCAGCTACGGAGAGGCGGCCGGGTATATCTGTGAAGCCGGTGACTGCTAAAATACGTACAGGATGGGACAGCAATCATACAGTGGCGGTCGAAGCGGCAAAAACTTTAGAAGCGGCGGGCGCTGCGGCAGTAGCGGTACATGGGAGAACGCGAGAGCAGTATTACAAAGGCAAGGCGGACTGGGATCAGATACGCAAGGTCAAAGAAGCGGTAAATATCCCGGTAATAGGCAACGGCGATGTTTTCTGCGGGAAGGATGCTTTGGATATGATGCGGCATACGGGGTGTGATATGGTTATGATCGCGCGCGGAGCACTGGGCAACCCCTGGATATTTAAAGAAGCCGTGGCGATGTGGTCAGGAGAAGAAGTGCCGCCGCGACCTGCATTCAATGAAAAAGTCGATATGATGATTCATCATTTGGAGAGACTTGTTGAGGCAAAGGGTGAGTATGCGGCAGTGCGCGAGATGCGAAAGCATGCGGGCTGGTACCTAAAAGGCATATACGGTGCGGCATCCGCACGGCAAAGAATAAATCAGATTACTTCCGCTGAAGAAATGAGTGCGGAATTTAAAAGTTACAAAAAAAGTAGGCGGAGAAGATCACAGGTGCCGGAGTAAACTTTATGCAGTCGTTGTTTATAATAGTTCGACAGTATGTCTGCGGATCTACAGAGGCGGAAGCTGAGAACGTATGAAGTCTGCAATGAATTTCTGCCCCGCGACAGTCGGGTGTACACCGTCAACGAAATCACTGCAGGCTTTGAATCCCTCCTGCAGATCGATTACCTGACAGCCGGACTCTTCAGCATAGTCTTTCATAAGTGCAGCAAGCTGTTTCAGTTTGACGCAAGCTGTCTCATAGTCTGCCGGGATCCAGCTTGCTGAAGCTTTTTCGGGATCGCACAGTATCGGAGTCAGAAGTATCATGCGGCCGCCTTGCACCGTTACAGCTTCAGATAACTCTTTTATATCTTTCATGCATTTTTCAACAGTTGAACTGCCCATTATGAAGTCATTGCTTCCGGTAAGAAGCATTACGCATCCGGGGTGTTTTGACAGCACGTCATGTTCAAAACGATATTTCATTCCGGCTGTAGTGTCCCCGTTGACGCCCTTGTTGATCACATTATAATCCGTGGTATCACGAAGAATACTCGAAAAACTCTGGCTTCGCCTGTGTGGAAATCCGTTGACTATGCTGTTGCCTATGCAGACCAAAATGTTGTTGTTGCTCATTTTAAAAATCTCCCGGTGGATATAAGTTATGCTGCTTCCAGTATAACGGCTGAATATGTGGAATATTATATACTGTTCTATGCGGCAAAACAACGGTATCCTTGACTTTGAATATATCGTAGAATAAAATTATCATGCAGTTAAATCACGGCGCATCATTTGTATAATAAATGGGTGTATTTGTTTTTTAGCTGCATAATATTTATATCCTGCCTGTTTTGAAAGGAGACAAAGATGACAGCTGTACTGGGAATGATAAAAGTCGGCGCTGCCGTGCCGGTACTGAAAGTGGCGGATACTGATTTTAACAGTGATGAGATCATAAGAATAATAAAAGAATCTGAAAAAGAAGAAACCGGCGTTCTGCTCTTCCCTGAGCTTTGCATCACCGGGTACAGCTGCGGGGATCTGTTCTATCAGGATCAGCTTTATAACAAACAGCTTGAGGCTCTTGAAAATATCACTAAAGCGACGGAGAGCATTGACGTGACAGTGATAGCGGGGTTTTACCTGCATATCAAAAACGATTTGTACAACTGCGCTGCAGTGATTCAGCACGGTGAAATAAAAGGGGTAGTGCCGAAGATGTTTATGCCGAATTCGGAGGAGTTCTATGAGGCGAGATGGTTCGCTTCAGGCCTTGATATTTCGGAACAGACAGATACCGTAAATGTAAATGATTGTGAAGTGCCGTTTGGCAATTTGATTTTTGAAGATTTAAAAAACAGATTTTCTTTTGGAATAGAGATTTGCGAGGATCTGTGGCTCCCGATTTCACCGGGGTCACAGTTGGTATTGAGCGGCGCGCAGGTACTGTTCAATCCGTCAGCGAGCAATGAGACGATTGGAAAGTCCGAGTACAGACGAACTCTAGTTCTTTCTCAGAGCGGAAAGGGCATATGCGGATATGTATATACGTCATCGGGAGTAACAGAATCGACGACTGACGTTGTATTCATAGGACACAGCATGGCAGCGGAAAACGGTATAATGCTGGCGGAAAACAAAGAGTGTTATAGCCGTGAAAGCACTGTTATATATACAGAGATAGATATAGACAAGATCAGATTTAAAAGACGGCATGAGCACAATTTCACCAAGTCGGGGAACGCCTATTGCAGTACATATTTTGAGAGCATAGTCATGGATACGATGAGATTTGCAGCTGATGCTGCAAATCTGACGCGCAACTTCAGTAAAACTCCGTTTGTACCCGCTGATGACGAGGAGATAAATAGCAGGTGCGAGGATATCTTCAATATTCAGGGAGCAGGGCTTGCCAAGAGGATCGATCATTCGCGCAGCAGAAAGTCAGTGGTCGGCATTTCCGGAGGCCTCGACTCCACACTTGCTTTGCTTGTAACTGTATACGCGCATAAGCTTTTGGGACGAAGTACCGGAGATATTGCGGCGGTGACGATGCCCGGATTCGGAACGACAGGCATGACATACAACAACGCGCTTGCTTTGATGAGACTTCTGGGAACCGATGTGAGAGAGATTTCGATCTCGGATTCAGTGCTGCAACATTTTAAAGATGTGGGACAGAATAAAGATCTGCATGATGTCACATATGAAAATGCACAGGCGCGCGAACGCACACAGATACTGATGGATATTGCGAATATGGAAGGAGGACTTGTTGTAGGAACAGGCGATCTTTCTGAACTGGCGCTCGGATGGTGCACATATAATGGAGACCATATGTCTATGTACGGCGTAAATGCGGGGGTACCGAAAACGCTGGTGAGTTTTGTCATTAAGTGGGTTATAGAAAACAGACTGCAGGGGCCTGATGAAGACCAGGGATTCAGTTCAGACAATAAAAAGCTTGCGGAGATACTGCAGGCGATCCTGGATACGCCGATTTCACCTGAGCTTCTGCCTCCGGATGAAAATGGAGAAATAGTTCAGAAAACAGAAGACAAGGTAGGTCCGTATGAGCTTCATGATTTTTTCATATTCCATACGCTGCGCGCAGGCATGCCGCCTGCAAAACTCTTCCTTATTGCAAAGCGGGCTTTCAAAGGCGTGTATGATGATGCGGTGATCAATAAGTGGATGAATGTGTTTTACGGCAGATTTTTTTCGCAGCAGTTTAAGCGAAGCTGTCTTCCGGACGGACCTAAGGTTGGATCTGTAAGCCTTTCACCGCGGGGAGACTGGCGCATGCCGAGTGATGCGGAAGTGGCTGCCTGGATTGAAGAAACCTGGCGCTGACCGCGGAGCACCCATGCATACTTAAATAAAAACAGCATAAATAACAAAAAACTGCCGATCCGCAGCGACTTTGCAGGGCGGCGGATTTTGTATTTATATGAACCACTTGTTTTCTGCCCTTCTTCTGCCGAAAACATTCTCAAGATCGGTTTTGTGGTATATAAGACCGGGATCTTCGAATGACTTTGCGCCTTTAGGGCATTTTTTTATACAGCCGCAGCATTTCATGCAGATGCCGGTTACATTCGAACAGTCGTTTTTATCGATAGAACCGAGGGGACACAAGTTAGCGCAGAGTCCACAGTTATCACACGCATCTGAAGTAAAAGGCTTGACTTTTCTGATATCGATGTGGTTCCCTTCGCTGTCGCGCGGCTTGTAATACGGCCCAGGGGGGTTGTTGCCGTCGACTTCTACAGGAGGGCAGCTGATACTTGTGGTATCGGCATCAGCTTTTGCGTCAGCGGAGCTGCGCACTGCCGGGGAAAAAGCATTGATCGCTGTCAGTTTATCTGTTACAGCATCTATGAATGTATCGGCCTCTGCCATATCTTCGGCATCGGGTCTTCCTGCACCCAGTATCTCTGACATAGAGTGCTCTGCAGCAAATGCACCGCCTGCAACGGTGTGGAATTCGTCATTTTCCATAATATTTCTGAGTTCCACGAGCGTATCATCGAAAGATCTGCAACCGTACATCACAATCGGTATGCCCAGAGCACCATTCCCCTGTAGTCCTTCAAGATATTTTAAGAGCAGGTTCGGAACTCTGCCTGCGATTACCGGCGTACCCAGTACGACCAGATCCTCTTTTCCGAAAGCAATCGGATTTTTGCGCATGTCCAGTCTGGTAAAATCAAACACTTCGTATTCACATCCGGTCTTATCCGCGGTTGATTTTGCCACATGGGTGACCATTTTTTCAGTTGTACCTGTACCGCTGAAGTACACAGCCCATATTTTTTTTATCATAAATTTATCGTGCGCAGCTGGTTTGAATCACGAGGACTTATTGTGAAACTGTCATAGATATTTTATTTAAAGGTTGTTTTTTAGCCTCTTGTAAGCGCACTTCCTCTCGATACATGTATTATAACATCCTCCGGCGCAAAAGTGCCACTGTTCTGTAAACATAGCAGTATGCATTGTTCGGAAGTAGTATTTTTACTGCAAACTCCTGCTTTTTTAATATAAATGGCCGGCAAAGCATGAATGCAGCCGAAAAAAATTACAAAAACCGTACATCTGATGTATAATGGTTTTGTATATTGTTATTTTATATTATTTGGGAGGAATTCATGAAAAAATTTTTTAAGCTCGATGAGCTACAAACCACTGTCAGAACAGAGGTAGTTGCAGGTATTACGACCTTTCTTTCCATGGTATATATACTTGCAGTAAATCCTAACATTCTGCAGGACGCAGGACTCGGTCCTGCAGGAGTGTTTACGGCAACGGCTGTGTCCGCCGCTTTTGCAACACTGATCATGGCTTTTCTGGCAAATTATCCGGTAGCGCTTGCAAGCGGTATGGGGCTGAACGCCTATTTCACATATTCTGTCTGCGTGCCGATGGCAAGAGCCGGCATTCAGGATCCATGGAAAATAGCGCTTACGGCGGTATTGGTCGAGGGTATTATTTTTATTCTTTTGACATTTTGTAAATTCAGACAGGCACTTGTAAACGATGTTCCAAGAAATCTTAAGCTCGGTATAACGGCAGGGATAGGACTGTTTATTGCCATTGTAGGCCTTAAAAGCGCAGGTATTGTAGTTGCAAATACTGATACGCTTCTTGCGTTCGGTGATATAAAATCACCGCAGGTGGCACTCGCGCTTACAGGGATTGTAATCACCGTCATCCTTTATCATTACAAGGTAACTGGATACATACTCTGGGCTATCCTCTTAACATGGGGGATGGGAATGCTGGCGCAGGCCGGCGGATGGTATCATGTTGATGTGGAAGCTAAGGCTTTTTCACTGTTCCCGGACTTTACACAGGGTGTCCAGATAGCAGCACCACCGATATTCGGTTTTGATTTCGGATGGGTCGCTTCGCATGCTCTCGAATTTACAGTGATAGTATTTTCTTTCCTCTTTGTAGACTTGTTTGACACGGTCGGAACATTGATCGGTGTAGCAAACAAGGGGGGGCTGGTAGACGAAGAAGGAAATCTCCCGAGAGCGGGCCGCGCCCTAATGTCTGATGCAATAGGCACGATCTTCGGCGCATGTATCGGAACCAGTACGGTAACGAGTTATGTGGAGTCAAGTGCCGGCGTAGCGGTAGGCGGACGCAGCGGTCTTACCGCAGTGGTAACGGGACTTATGTTCATAGTTGCGTTGCCTCTTTCACCGGTATTCCTGGCTATCCCCGGATTTGCCACGGCACCTGCTTTAATATTCGTGGGACTTTTGATGGTGTCGGCAGTAAAAGAAATGGATTTTGCCGATGATGCCGCAGGCATGATCGGCGGATATCTTGCACTGATCATGATGCCGTTCACATATTCCATAGCAAACGGTATAATGTTCGGATTTGTGGCATACGTGATCGTTCGCCTATTCCAGGGCAAGGCGAAAGAAATGCACTGGGTTATGTGGATATCGTTTGTTCTGTTCGTAATAAGACTGATACAGCTGGCAGTGCAGGGATAAACGCATGTTTATGCATTTGCAGAAATAAACTGATGCGGCAAGTGTAAAACGGTGCAGGGATGTGACGTTGATATGTACAAACGCTGCAGGTTCAAAATATAAAAAGGGAGCATTTGACATGGAATATGAAATGGAGATAGCAGGGCTTAAGCGCAGACTGCCGCTTTTTTCTATAAGTGAAGATACGTGCATAGCGGCTTTTATAATGTTCGGTGATGTTGAAATAACGAAAGCGGCGGCAAGAGAACTTTTAATAAGGGCGCCGGAATTCGATATCCTTTTTACAGCAGAAGCCAAGAGCATACCACTGGTATATGAAATGGCGCGGCAGGCAGGGATGAACAGGTTTGTAATTGCCCGCAAGACACCGAAGCTGTACATGAAAGACATAATAAGATCGGACTTTGGATCGATAACGACCCCGGGAAGTCAGGCGCTGTGCATAGGCAGCGACGATGCCGAGCTTCTTAAAGGAAAACGTGTGCTTATTGTTGACGATGTAACAAGTACCGGTGAATCTCTGATGACTATGGAATACCTTGTCAAAGAGGCGGGCGGCATCATTGTGGCAAAAATGTCCGTGTTGGCAGAAGGGGATTCGATGGAGCGCAATGATATTATCACGCTTGAAAAACTCCCGTTGTTTAATTCGGACGGTACAGTCAAAAAATGAAGACAGAAAAACTCAGGCAGATAAAAATGGAGAAAAATTGATTATAGATTTTCCTCCGTTTTTATTTCCGCTTTTATACGTTGCACCTTATTCGGGGAAGTCCGGTCAGGCGGCGCGGCATGAGCACAATAGCGGCTCGGGCAGGAAGCCTGGCGTAGAAATCGTGCAGCTGGACACTAAAGCGCGCTCATGTGATTCAGAGTTCTTATAAGTTGTGATACATAGCTCATTTCATTGTCATACCATGATACGACACGTACTTCATAGATGTCGTGAGCCGCCTTGCTAACAAGTGTTTGTGTTGCATCGAAAAGTGAGCCGAAACTCATGCCTATAACATCTGATGAAACGATTTCCTCGTCCGTGTATCCGAATGACTCGTCGGCAGTCTTTTTCATGGCAGTATTCACATCGTCCGCTGTGACGTTTACGGAAGATTTTACATTGGCATCGAGCAATGTGAGTGAACCTGATGCAACAGGAACTCTCTGCGCGGAGCCTGTAAGTTTTCCTGTAAGCTCAGGTATAACGAGGCCTATTGCTTTTGCTGCGCCTGATGAAGTCGGAACGATATTGACTGCGCCGCCGCGTGCTCTTCTCAAGTCGCCTTTCTTATGCGGTCCGTCAAGTATCATCTGATCGCCGGTGTAGGCGTGTATTGTAGTCATAAATCCGGAAACGACTTCGCTGTAGTCAGTCAGTGCTTTTGCCATTGGCGCCAGACAGTTAGTAGTGCATGAAGCTCCGGAAACGATGGTATCATCTTTTGTAAGAATATCATGATTTGTGCCGTATACGACAGTAGGGACATCATTACCCGCAGGGGCTGATATCAGGACTTTCTTCGCTCCTGCATCGATGTGTGCCTGTGATTTGTCCCGGGCAGCGAAAAAACCGGTGCATTCTAGCACTATGTCTATTCCAAGGTCGCCCCACGGAAGGTTTTTCGGATCCGGTTCACTGAAGATATTGATCTTAGTGCCATCTACAGTAATCGAGCTGTCATCGTTGGCGATCTTGTGATCATCGGAATAACGACCCTGGACGCTGTCGTATTTGAGCAGGTGTGCAAGCATCCCCGGATCTGCAAGGTCGTTGATAGCTGTGATTCCATAGTTGTCATCCTCAAACATTTTGCGGAAGGCGAGTCTGCCTATCCTTCCAAATCCGTTAATTGCGACTTTTATCATTTTGTTACCTCCTTAAGATAATCTCATACTTCTTCGGCAGTCTTAAAACCGAGTGCTTTTTATGCGACGGTATCATCCTCTTGACAATCGAGAGGATGACTTGCCTGTGCGGAAAAAGCACAGAAGCAGGTGCTACAGAAAACTCCTCGAGTCAAAACCCCGGGGGAAGAGGTATAAGCATCGGATTTACAACATGTTCCGACAGATATACCTTTATTACTGCCTGCAGCTGTAAAACCGTTGGTTGCTCTTAAACTGCAGGATCATAAACTTCATAAAGACGGGAGATATCTAATTCTCCCTTTATGCCGCAGGGACTTTGACAGTTGTTTCGTATTACGGCACAGAAAACTATGGCTCTCTTTTATGTCATCCGGTCTGCCTCACTGCTGACCATACTCATTATATACTATATACGCTGGAAGTGGTGATTTTTATTTAAAATAAAGAGCAAGTTCTAAAAGGATTTATTATTCGGCTCTGTATACCTCTATGTCATGTCTATACTGCCGTTATTGTACAGGTTGTGAATATTCAGGGTTAAATTGGATAATTCAGTTTTTCTTTGCCGCACGGCTGACACCGCTATTGTAATATTTGTTTTTTCTGATAAGCAGAATATTTTTTGGGATACAAATTTAAGAGAATATAGTATTATAGATAAAGAAATTGTTTCAAAAATTCAGCGGCGATAATTTTATACATATTTAAAAACAGGATAAGTATCGAAAGCTGCAAGGTGTAGGGAGTATCAGGCAGACATGGATGAATATATGAGGAAAATGGTTGAAGTGGCGGATAATCCGCGCGGAGCCTGGGGCCGCAAAATGTTAGAGAAAATGAATACGGGTCATATGAAGCTCATTAATTGGGGTTTTGAAAATATCGACATGAACGTCTTTGACCGTATACTGGACATAGGCTGCGGAAGCGGGAATTCACTGGCGATGATGTATGCGGAAAATCAGGAAGCATATTATGAAGGGATAGACATCTCAGAAGTTTCTGTAAAGGCAGCGAAGGAAAACAATGTGTCAGCAATAAGGACAGGTCATATGAATGTACGGCTCGGCAATGTTACAGACATGCCGTATGCCGCTGAGATTTTTGATCTGGCAGTCACGGTCGAGTCTTTTTATTATTGGAAGGAATATGATAAGGCTATGGATGAGGTCGCAAGAGTCTTGAAACCGACAGGGAAGTTTCTTGTGATACTCGAGGCTCACGGCGACAGCGACGATCCGGAAAGACATAAAGAAATCACAGACATACTTAAAGACATGTACATCCCCGGAGAGGCGGATTTTAGAAAAATATTCAGTGCCGCAGGATTTGAAGCTGAAATCAAAAAGAGCGGAGACTGGATTAAAGTGTTGGGAGTTAAAGTTCGAAAGCAGACAAACAAGGACCCTTTCTTAACGAAAAGGTCCTGCTTCAGATATTAAAATTTATATTGAGCAAATCCTGATTTATGCAATGATCTCGCGCTTGATAGCAGCGAGCAGATCGTCGTATTCCTCGTAAGCTTCCAGTTCCGGATGTTCCTCTCTGATACGGTCAGTACTTTTAAAGAGAAATCCTTTTTTGCTGACCAGGATCATATCAAGATCATTATGGCTGTCGCCTGCGGCTATAGTTTCAAAGCCGATCGACTGCATCGCTTTGACTGTAGAAAGTTTGGAGTTTTTGACCCTCATATGAAAATCCGTCACTGTGCCATCGGTTGCCACATCCAGGTAGTTGCAAAAGAGTGTCGGCCATCCGAGCTTTTTCATAAGAGGTTTCGCAAACTGTGTAAAGGTATCACTTATTATTATTGTCTGTGTTATAGATCTTAACTCATCGAGAAATTCTTTCGCTCCCGGTAGAGGATCGATCTTTGCAATAGCGTCCTGTATTTCTTTGAGACCCAGGCCATGCTCTTTGAGAATGCCCAGCCGCCAGGTCATGAGCTTGTTATAATCAGGTTCATCTCGAGTAGTGCGCCTGAGTTCGGGGATCCCGCTTGCCTTTGAAAAAGCAATCCAGATCTCCGGCACGAGTACACCTTCAAGATCCAAGCATACTAAATTCATTTTTATTAGTCCTTTCTTTTTTCTTTGATTTATGGGATAAACCGAAAAGTCTTTTGAAACGATATTAATATATTTGTGTATACTTGTCAAACGAATTGAATCAATCCGGTAAACAGTGTTGATTTTATTTATTCACATATGAATTAAGTTGATTTATTGACATCAAGACCGGTGTTTTGCACGTAAACAACGATATGTAGTGCCTGAAACAAAAAAATTTGTGAAGCTTAGCAACATGTTCAATTTTATCACATGTATACAAAAAATTCGGGTGCAAAAACATGTAAAAACAGCCGTTTAGGGCTTAGATTTATTGAAATTAAAAAAAACGAATGTTAAAATGTGCTCACTAAACGCAATATCTGGTAATGAAATTTTTAATGTATTGATGATAATTATAATATCTACAGTTGCGCGAAAGCTTTACCGGGCGGTATTTTAAGATAATGATGCAAGATATCAGGCAGAAGTCCCGGCAAACAGCGAGAGTATAGGAGACTTAAGAAGGTTGATACAATGAAAAAAATATTGGGTTTAGTTGTTGCTATTATAATATGTGTTTCATTAGTCATCGGCGATCCGATGGCTTATTTTGGTGCGGGCGGAATCTTCGGATCCAGGGCGGCAGCGAAATATGCGACGGGCTATTACAAGGTGACTGCTGACGATGGCCTTAATTTGAGATCGGGTGCGAAGATTTCGTACTCGGTGATTCTCACTGTTCCGACCGCTGCTACCGTCAAGGTTAGAAAAGTCAAGAAAAAATGGGGATATACGACTTACAACGGCAGGAAGGGCTGGATCTCGCTCAAGTATACGTCATATCTCGGCACTTATCTCCCCGGCAAGTACAAAATCACTGCAGAACCTTATCTCCGGCTAAGAAAGTCTGCGAGCACAAGATCGGACGTTCTTATAAATATACCTAAAAATACGGCAGTAAAGGTAAGCAAATCCAGAGGTGTATGGGGATATACGACTTATAAAGGCAAGAAGGGCTGGATTATGATGAAGTACGTGAAGAGGCAGTCGGTGTCTGAAACTGCAGGCCCTGAGCTTTCCATAAAAAACATGAAGGCAACTATGCTGAGCCGGACTTCTGTTAAGATGTCGTGGAGCAGGCTTGGCAAGGCCGGAGGTTATAAAGTTTACAGGTCTTCAAAGAAAAGTAAGGGTTATTCTCTGATTGCCACAACTAAAAAAAATTATATCAAAGACAGTAAGTTGGGCAAAAACAAATACTATTATTATAAAGTACGTGCATACAGGGGTTCAAATAAAAAAGCCTACGGAAATATAACGGGCGCGCAAGAGATCTATACAGGCTCAGCCCCGACATCGTTCACATCGTTAAAAAGTGAAGGCGACACTTCTATAAAGATAAAATGGGAAAAAGCAGTCTATTCAAACGGATATGAGATATACATGTGCAGCGGCAGTAAATATGTACGTCTTACAGTACGTAAGCCGAACACATCTGTCGCATACACCATCAACGGTCTTAAAGAAGGCACGACCTATTATTACAAGATCAGAACATTCAGGACTATCAAAAAGAAGACTTATTACAGCGCTTTTTCGGCAGTCAAAAAGAAGAAACTGGTAAGGCTCAATTCTAAGATTACAGGAAGCGGCATCACAAAACCGAAAACATTGAAAGTGGCTCAGGCCTTCACAATAAAAGGAAAGGTAAAATCAACTTATAAGTTGAAAAATGTAAAGGTGGGCATATGTGCTTCAAACGGCTCGTGGAAGAGCGGCAGCGGGATGACTGCAAGCAAGAATCCCAAGGAAAAATCTTTCGATATAAAAAGCGTTGATGCGGATATTCTTTTTGATAATCTTTCAAAGGGCAAGTATTATTATAAAGTAACAGCTAAAGACACAAAGGGTTATGCCAAAACTGTGGTAAAAAACAAGTTTAAAGTAACAGCTGCAAAATTCATCTGGCCATGTGGAAACAGGAGCAATATTTCATGCGGCTACGGATGGCGGATACTCTTTGGGCGTCGTGATTTTCATCCGGCGCTCGACATTGCCAAGCCGATCGGCACTGCGATCAGAGCCTCCAGGGCGGGCACGGTAAATGTGGTTCAGAACAATCCTAACGTTTCATCGTACGGTAAATACATTATTGTCGAGCACGGCAGCGGATATGCGACCCTTTACGCACACTGCAGCAAGATCGTTGCATACACCGGAAAGAAAGTCAAACAGGGTGAGGTTATCGCAAAAGTCGGATCGACCGGCTGCAGTACAGGACCTCATGTCCACTTTGAGATAAGGTATAACAGCATCAAACAGAATCCTCTGAACTATCTGCCTTAGTATGTATTCAAGACTGGATTTTTCGCAGCGCGATCACATGCCGATCAGAAGCATGATTAAAAAAGCTGTGCTTACAAGCCGTCAGTGTGGATCTGACGGCTATTTCTGTTGAGATTAACGCAGTTTATATAAAAAGCGGCCCGGTATTTGTTGACATTAAAAATGCGGGTATATATACTTGTTAAGATGAAAATATCAGTTTACAGGAGGAACACTTAATGTTTAATACGTTTGAAGAAGCGAAAAGGTATATTGAAGAAAACGATGTCGGAATGGTCGACTTTATGATGATCGATCTGAACGGGCGCTGGAGACACCTTACTATTCCCTCAGGCCGTTTTAGTGAAGAAACTATGAAAAGCGGTATAGGTTTCGACGGCAGCAATTACGGTTTTGCTCCGGTAGAAAAAAGCGATATGGTATTTATCCCGGACCTTACGACAGCTTATATAGATAAATTTATGGAGATAAAGACGCTTGCAATGATTGGAGACGTGTTTGTTATAGATATGCCGAATAACATAGCGTTTGATCAGGATCCGAGAAATGTTGCAAAGCATGCGGAAGAATACCTGAGAAGCTCGGGCATAGCTGATGAGATACGCATAGGACCGGAGTTTGAATTTCATGTGTTTGACCATGTGAGCTATTCCGTGGATCCTGACAGTTCGGGCTTTCACATAGATACAAAGCAGGCGGAATGGAACAAAGGGGTGGATAACGGTGAAAACCTGGCATATAAGATGAACCACGAAGCGGGGTATCATATGGCACCTCCGCAGGATATACTTTATGATTTCAGGAGCAGGGTCACGATGCAGATGGAAGAGCAGGGAATCATGGTCAAGTACCATCACCATGAAGTGGGAGGCCCCGGACAGCTTGAGATCGAAGTCGAATTCGGAGGTCTGACGGAAATGGCCGACAAGACGATGATGACGAAATATATCGTAAAAAATCAGGCTATAAAAGAAAACAAGACGGTTACATTTATGCCGAAGCCGGTTTATAACGAGGCCGGAAACGGGCTGCACGTGCATATGCACTTGTTCAAGGACGGAAAGCCTCTCTTTTACGATGAAAACGGATACTCACAGCTTTCTGATACAGCACTGTGGTTTATCGGCGGGCTTTTGACACACATAGGAGCGCTCTGCGCATTCACGAATCCCAGCACAAATTCTTTCAAGCGTCTGATACCGGGCTTTGAGGCACCTGTAACAGTGGGATTCGCTACCGCAAACAGAAGTTCTGTTATCAGGGTGCCGGGCTATGCAAAGACCCCTGAGACCAAGAGATTTGAGATCAGAAATCCGGACGGGACATGCAATCCGTACTATGCATACGCGTCTATACTTATGGCGGGTATTGACGGGATAAAGAAACAGATAGACCCGATCGAGGCGGGCTTCGGACCGTATGACTTTAATCTGTTCGAGCTTCCTCAAGAAGAAAAGAAAAAGCTGAAGGGTCTTCCCAAATCACTTGGTTCAGCTATAAAAGCTCTGGAAAGGGATCATGATTTTCTGACAGAAGGTGGCGTATTTCCTGATAAGCTCATTGAAATATGGATACAGAACAAGAGAGATGACCTTAAAATGCATATAGAGATGCCTACACCTGTGGAATTCAATATGTATTTTGACCTGTAAATATATCAAAGGGTCTGTAAGAGAGGCATAAAAAAATCTGTGGCGGCCTGTATATCTTATATCGGAAAAATCGGTGGATTTTCAAAGTCCGCTGATTTTATGATTTAAAAATTAAATTAAAAACGTGTGCAGAAATTGTATGGAAAGATCAAACGCGTTCATAAAAAAGCATGGTATGAACGGTGTGTACGGTCTCCTGAACCGGTCGTATCCGTTGACTTCAGTTAGGCGGAATGTTAGAATCAAACTGGTAATTTATATGAGTTTTGAAAAAAATGTCTTATTGAGGGCTGGCAAGATATGCTTATTTTCATTTGTGATGACGAGGTCCCGATTATTAAAAAATATGCGGAGCTTATTAAAAAGATTGGGCATGAGCACAGTATAAACATCCGGATAAAAGGTTGCATCAGCGGAGAACAACTGCTGTTTGAATTGTCTGAAGATCCAAACCGTGCGGATGTGGTGTATATGGATATAGATTTTGGCTCAAAGCTTGATGGAATAGCAACGGCCGACAAGCTCAGAAAAAAGGGATATGATAAAGAGATAGTTTTCCTTACAAAAGGTAAGGAACGTGTTTTTGATGCATTTGATCCCGAGCCTCTGAATTACATTGTGAAAGACGAAACTTCCATGCAGAAATTCGAAAAGATATTGCTTAAGGCTTATGAAAAAATCAAAGCCAAAAACAGGGAGTTCATATCCATTTCATGTGCCGGCGAGAGCCGTAATATTCCACTTGATGATATTTTCTATTTTGAAGTAAGCAGCAGGCTTATTGCTGTTCATTACGGGGAAGGAGAAATCTTCGAGTTTTATTCAACGATCGGCAAGATCGAAAATCTGCTCTTCAATAAGGGATTTATAAGAACACACAGAGCATTTCTGGTATCTGTGAGTAAGATAGCCACGGTTTCGGGAAACGAAGTCACCCTGCTCTGCGGTGATGTGATTCCTATAGGTCGTACATATCTGAAAGCGGTCAGAAATTACCTGACTGAACAGCAGGGGCTGTAAACGTAGGCAGAATATTGAATTAGGGTCTGTTTCAAATGTTGAATGCTCAAAGGATATGTATGCGCCTCAAAAGAGTGCATTTACGCAATGAAAATTGCTTTATGCACAATAAAAGGACTATTTGATTTTAACCGGTGGAAAAATTCCGGACATAAAATAGAGCAGCGTGCAGTACAGCACGGGGAACAAGAATATGACTGCTATAATAAAAAAAGAAAAAAGAATATTTGCATTTATAGCAGCAGTGTTGCTGTGCTTCGCAATGTCAGGAACTCTGACCGCAAGCGCCATCTGCGCTGACTCCGGTTATGATGTTGAAATCCAAGGGATCAAAGTCCTTGGCATAGATACAGATAATGAAGATAGCGATAAAAGAATCTGCATATTCATGAAAAATGTTGAAATGTCAAATATTGAAGTGCTGAAGCTGTCTGATGATAAACTGAACAGTAAAATAGAAGAAGGTATGGCCATTGAATACAAGACGTTCAAGCATGAAAAACTTGAGCCCGGTTATTTTGAGGTGGAAGTGACAAACCTTTTCAAGATAAAAGAAGAAGCGGAGGCGCTTATATTAAAAAAAACAGGAGAGGTCGAGGTTCCAATAGCCTTCAATGTCAGAAATATCGTGACAAATGAGAAGACTGCTGTCGACAAAAAAAATGTACTTAGTTTTTCGGGATGGCCCTGTGTAAAAATCCGTTCAGCTGTATCAGGAGCAGATGCAGGGAGAGTCAACATATCGGTTAAAGAGATAAAAACTTCAAAGCGCAGGGATATAAGCGGTGATGTAAATAGATTTGAAGGGCGGACCGACGACGCCACATACGGAGAATACAATGCAGACAACGGAGGAAATTCAAAAGGTGATGATGCCGTTGCCGATAAGGATAAAACAACGGCTTCGAAATGGTCGGGCGGCGCGGCGGAAGGTGGAGCAGTGGTCTCCACGGAACATGATAATAACAGCCTTATTATGATGACGGCGGCACTCAGCGGTATTGCGGCGCTGGCCTTCTCAGTAAGCATAGTTCCGGACATAAGGGTCATAAGATGGTACAACAGGAAAAAAGCCGAAAGGCTTGCAAATACAAAAAGATAAAAAAAACACACAAAAACTACAAATTAGTGTTATAATATACGGAATGGAGGACTGAACAAATGAGCGCGGGGCTTATAATAGCGATCATAGTTCTGACAGTCATACTGATACTCGGCGTGTCAGTAAAAGTCTACACCAGAAGTAAATTGCGTGATATGGACGGAGTAGGGAATGTCTCGGTCAATAAAGGGGTTAATAAAGGGAATGCGGTTAATAAGGATAAGTGATTTATAGGAGGTAATGGTAGTGAGCGATATAGGCATGTCGGAAGCAAAAAACAAAGAAATTACGGATTTTCTTGAAAAGCTGGACATAAAGATGGCTCGTAAAGGCGGATTTGAACAGGAAGACGTGTATTCTAAAATGCAGGACCTTTGCGATATTTATGAAAAACGTATAGAGAAAATGGAAGATTATTATGAGGACAGGCTTTCGCAAAGTGGAGGTAATGATGAGGCTCTTCTCAAAGAAAATGAAGAACTCAGAGCTCGTGTCAAAAAACATGACGAGGACAGCAAGATATTTACAAACCTCATGATCGATGCAAAAAGGAACAGCGAAGCAAGGCTTGAAGAAGCTAATGCGGAAGCTGAAAAAATCATAGCGGAGGCAAACAAAAAGGCCGGCGAAACTATCCTGGAATCTCAAAACCAGTCGGAACAGATCCTTACTGAAACACAGCAGAAGGCTGAAGAGCTGATGAGAGAAAATACGGAAGCTCTTGAAAAACGCGCTGCGGAGCAGGAAGAAGCCCTGGATATACTAAGGCGGGAGAATGCGAAATACGTACAATACATCGAGAGCCTTGAGGGAGGAATACAGCAGATCAAAGCGAACCTCGAAGAAATCAAAGGAAAATTTTCAGTGGTTATGACAGAAAAGTCGGAGATGGAAGAGTCTGTTGATACTGCCTCAAGGGAAGAAGATGCGACAGGTGCAGGCTATACTCCGAATTATTCGACGGAAGATACCTCTGAAACGACTGAATCAGCTGACAATGCGGAGGGTAAAGCATACGGCTTTACAGCAGCAGCGGGAGGCACATATGAGTAAAGATTTCAGTGATAATATTAACACTGAGATCCCTCAGCCTGACGACCCTGCTGCATTGCTTAAAAGGAAAAAAGATAATATAAAAAAAGGAAACGGCGGCTGGAAAGGATTGCTCATTGAGATAATCGTGGTAGCTGCCGTTATTGCAGTGATATTCCTGTTTGTTATAGGGCTCTCAAAAGTTGTGGGGTCATCGATGGAACCTAATTATTACGAGGGCGACAGAGTTTTGTATCTGAGGCTTGCAAATAATTTCCAGGCCGGAGATGTGGTTATATTCCGTACCTCCGGAGATAAGGATTATATAAAGCGCGTAATAGCCGTAGAGGGTGATAAGGTCGATATTGATAATGATACGGGCGATGTGATTGTAAACGGCAGGCCATATCAAAATGATCTGGTCGATGAGCCTACCATGAAATATGAAGGATCCGCTTACGGAACTCCGACGAGATTTCCGCTTACGGTCAAGGAGGGGCACGTCTTCGTACTTGGTGATAACAGGATGGTCTCGATAGATTCACGCGTTGCGGGAATAGGTCAGATAGACACCGGTGATATAGAGGGAAAAGTGTTTTTCCTTATGCGCGGTATAAAATAGCAGACTGATGTAAAAAACCTTCGGGAATGAATCATGACCCGGGCTTTGTTTTATATAAATATGAAACTTATGTCTATTTTCTTTTGTCGATCGGAACGTATTCTCTGTGAGGCTGCACACACATGTTCGCAGGTCTTACAAGTTTGTTTCCTGCTACAAGTTCCTCGAGATGATGAGCGACCCAGCCCGAAAGTCTCGCGGTTGCGAACAGCGGCGTGGCGATATCAAGCGGTATGTGAAGTGCCGAATATACAAACCCTGAATAAAGGTCTACATTTGCACACATCGGTCTTTCTATTCCGGTTATCTCGGAGTGAAGAGCGGGGGTTAGCTTTTCGATCATCTCATACAGCCGGAATTCATCCATGCGGCCGCTGTATTCTGCGAGCTGCCTGGCCAGAGCTTTAAGCAGCCTTGTGCGAGGATCTGACAGTGTATAGACCGCGTGTCCCATACCGTATATGAGACCGCTCCTGTCGCCTGCTTCACCGCACAGGATCTTTGTAAGGTATTCGCTTATATCCTTTTCATTTGTTATATCTTTTACGTTTGCTTTTATATCGTTCATCATGTTAATTACAGCGATATTGGCGCCTCCGTGCTTGGGGCCTTTAAGAGAGCCGACTGCCGCGGCGATCGCGGCGTAGGTATCGGTGCCGGATGATGAGATCACATGCGTGGTAAACGATGAATTGTTGCCGCCGCCATGCTCCGCATGAAGTATCAGTGATATGTCCAGAAGCTTTGCTTCCATGTTTGTGTACTCGCCTGTCGGACGGATCATCCTGAGTATGTTTTCCGCAGTGCTTAGCTCAGGCAGCGGATTGTGCAGATGCATGCTGGTGAGTTCATAATACGATGATTTTGCCTGATATGCATATGCGATTATAGCCGGGAAATATCCGGTAAGGTCTATAGACTGTCTAAGTACATTGGAAATGGATATATCGTCCGGGTTCTTATCATAGCAATAGAGCCCGAGAATGCTCCGTGCAAGCGTGTTCATTATGCTCTTTGACGGTGCGGTCAGAATCATATCACGTGCAAAACCCTGCGGCAGAGTGCGCTTTTCACCTACAAGCTTTCGGTAATTTTCCAGCTGCTGTCTATTGGGAAGTTCTCCCATGAGCAGCAGATATGAGATTTCCTCAAATCCGAAACGACCTTCATCAAGACAGTTTTGCACGAGAGTTTCAACATCATACCCGCGATAATAGAGCCTGCCTTCTTCAGGAATCTTATTCTTTTCTTCATCAAGTGAATAGCCGACAACATCGCTGATCTTGGTAAGACCGACTATGACTCCTGTGCCGTTTACATTTCGGAGCCCTCTCTTTACGTTATATTTCCCGTAAAGTTCACCGTCTATCTGATCGTTAGCGGCGATTGTCACTGCCATAGTATCTATAGCGGAAGTAGGTTCGGGTTTCGCCTGTGGTCCTGAGACTCTGGCTTTCTTCAGTTTTTTCTTTTTTATCAGCATATGATCTCCTTATTCAAGCGAAAAATATTATACCATTAAACTATATATTTAGGCAATACAGCATGGATAAATATACATTAATGCGGCGAACAGCTGTTTGCACAGATGAATGCCGTGTGTTATAATCATGGAATAAAATTAAGCTTAAGAAGCAGCAATCGGGGAACACCGGCAGGAGATGAAAATGACTGAATTTAAGATAGTATCCGACTATAGGATGATGGGCGATCAGCAGCAGGCTGTAGAAAAGCTTGCGGTCGGTGTTTTGAACGGCAGGACGCACCAAAGCCTGATGGGAGTCACGGGCTCGGGGAAGACATTTACAATGGCAAATGTAATTGAAAGGGTGCAGAAGCCGACGTTGGTAATATCACACAATAAGACTCTGGCAGCTCAGCTTCACGGCGAATTCAAGCAGTTTTTCCCCGAAAACGCTGTAGAGTATTTTGTCTCATATTACGATTATTATCAACCGGAGGCGTACGTGCCTTCGACGGATACATATATAGAAAAAGATTCAGATATAAATGATGAGATCGATAAACTGAGACATTCGGCAACAGCGGCGCTTGCTGAGAGGAAAGATGTTATAATTGTTGCGAGTGTTTCCTGCATATACGGTCTCGGAAGCCCGTTCGACTACGAAAACCAAATGCTTTCGTTAAGGCCGGGAATGGAAAAAGACCGTCGTGAGATATTAAGAAAACTTGTAGACATCCGGTATGTGCGAAATGATCTGGAATTCGCGCGCGGTACTTTCAGGGCGCGCGGAGATACTATCGATATCTTTCCGTCAGGTTCCGAAAATGCTGTAAGGATCGAGCTTTTCGGTGATGAAGTCGAGACAATAAAGGAAATAAACCCGGTAACGGGAGAGATAGTCGGGATGAGAAACCACGTCGCGGTCTATCCGGCATCGCATTATGTAACATCAGAAGAAAATATAGAGATCGCGGTCAGGACGATAGAAGAGGAATTAAATCAGAGGATCACATGGTTCAAGGACAGGGGCAAACTGCTTGAAGCGCAGAGGATAGAGCAGCGCACAAGATATGATATAGAGATGCTTCGTGAGATCGGGACCTGTAAAGGGATTGAAAATTATTCGCGTCATCTGAACCTGCTGCAGCCCGGTACGCGGCCTTACACTCTGATAGATTATTTCCCTGATGATTTCTTAATAATGCTAGATGAGTCACACGTAATGCTGCCGCAGCTCCGCGCCATGTACGCGGGTGACCGCTCCAGAAAGACTGCACTTGTGGATTACGGCTTCAGGCTGCCTTCAGCGCTTGACAACAGACCGCTTCGTTTCGATGAATTTGAAGAACTCGCAAAGCAGCAGATATATGTAAGCGCCACACCTGCGGCATATGAAAGAGAAATGAGCGGAGGCATAAGCGCGGAACAGATCATAAGACCGACGGGAATCCCTGATCCTCCTGTCGAAATAGTAAAGACAGAAGGTCAGATAGACCATTTGATCGGCAGCATAAACGAAACTGCGGAAAAGGGCGGTAAAGTATTAGTGACAACGCTTACAAAGAAAATGGCGGAAAGTCTGACAGATTATTTGAAGGATGCGGGGATACGAATCCGCTATCTGCATTCCGAGATCGATACGCTTGAGAGGATGGAGATTCTTAGGGATATGAGAATGGATGTATTCGATGTGCTCGTAGGCATAAATCTTTTGCGAGAAGGGCTGGATATCCCCGAGGTCTCTCTTGTTGCGATACTCGATGCCGATAAGGAGGGTTTTTTGAGGACAGAGACTTCACTTATACAGACGATCGGGCGTGCCGCAAGAAATGTATCCGGACATGTTGTTATGTATGCGGACAGCATAAGCCCTGCGATGAGAGCCGCGATCACGGAAACGGACAGAAGACGAGGCATACAGCAGCGATACAATGAAGAGCACGGTATAACGCCTGAAACAGTAAAGAAGTCGGTGCGCGAGGTGATCGAAGCGACCAGTACTGCGGATGAAAAAGAAGTTTATAAGGGGAAAAACCCGCTGGAGATGACGAAGAAAGAAATTAAGGAATATGTGAAGCTTCTGGAAAAAGAGATGAAAGAAGCAGCCGGAAACCTGCAGTTTGAAAGGGCGGCGGAACTGCGCGACAGGATTTTTGAGTACAGGGTTAGGCAGTAGAAACCGCTGACGTCTCCCGGCGTAGAAATAAGCAGATATAAATTCGGGGTGTAACAGAATCAATGACAAAGGATATATGCATAAAGAAAGCGAATGAAAACAATCTGAAAAATATGAGTGTAACGATTCCACGAGACAAAATGGTCGTTATAACGGGCATTTCGGGATCGGGCAAGAGTTCACTGGCCTTTGACACGATCTACGCGGAAGGGCAGCGGCGGTATATAGAGAGCTTGTCCTCATATGCAAGGCAGTTCCTGGGGCAGATGGAAAAGCCGGATGTAGAGATGATAGAAGGGCTGTCGCCTGCGATCTCAATAGATCAGAAGACGACCGGCCGAAACCCGCGTTCGACCGTAGGAACCGTAACGGAAATCTATGATTACCTGAGGCTCATGTATGCGAGGATAGGTACTGCACACTGTCCTGAATGCGGGCGCGAGATCAGAAGCCAGAGCATTGACCAGATCGTTGATGCTCTGATGGCAGAGGGAGAAGGGGTGAAACTCACGATTTTTGCGCCGGTGATACGCGGACGCAAGGGAACGCATGAGAAGGTGATCGGGCGTATAAGAAAAGAGGGCTTTACAAGAGTCAGAATTGACGAGGAGATATACAGGCTTGACGACGATGAAATCAGTATTGAAAAGACCCGTAAGCATAACATAGATATTGTTGTCGATCGTGTAAAGGTAAAAGAGGGTGTTGAGGGAAGGCTTGCGGAAGCATGTGAAATTGCCGTTTCCGAGGTCGGAGATCTTGTTACGGCTGAGATAGACAAAGGCAGCGGCGGCAAAGAGACAAAGACATTCTCCACCAGGCTGGCCTGCCCTGAGCACGGCATAAGCATAGAGGAACTTGAGCCGCGCATGTTCTCGTTCAATGCTCCTTACGGAGCTTGTCCGGAATGTAACGGGCTGGGATTTATCCATAAGATTGATCCTGAAAAGGTCATAGATTACAGTAAGAGCATAATTAATGGCGCGCTCAGTAAAGTATTCGCATCGATGGAATATACTGGATACTACAGGCAGGTGATACAGGTTATCGCGGACCGGTACGGCGCAGATCTGACAAAGCCTTTCGGGAAGCAGCCGAAGAAATTTATAGACGATGTGCTTTACGGAACCGGCACGAGACGGTTAAAGTACGAGTACAGAAACAGGACAGGCACCTCAGTGAGACATATGAACCATACGTTTGAGGGGGTCCTTAACAATATTGAGAGGCGCTATCGAGAGACCAGATCCGAATTTATAAAAGAAAGACTTTCTGCTTATATGAGCATTTCGGAATGTGCAGCATGTGGAGGGAAAAGGCTCAAGCCTGAAGTTTTGGCTGTGACTGTAGGAGGACTTAACATATCGGAGCTTTGCGACATGTCGGTTACCGAGGCGATTGATTTTACAGGTGCGCTGGTTCTGTCGGACAAGCAGAAGCTGATCGCGAAGCAGATATTGAAAGAGATAAAGTCTAGGCTTAATTTTCTGGCGGATGTAGGTCTCGATTATCTGACTTTGTCGCGTTCTGGAGGAACGCTCTCAGGCGGAGAATCGCAACGAATAAGGCTGGCTACACAGATAGGCTCGAGCCTTGTCGGTGTTCTTTATATCCTGGATGAACCCAGCATAGGCCTCCATCAAAAGGATAACGCCATGCTTCTCAAGACACTGCGAGGATTAACAGACCTCGGAAACACTTTGCTCATCGTTGAACACGATGAAGATACTATGTATGCGGCGGACCAGATAATAGACATAGGCCCCGGCGCCGGCAGCCGCGGCGGCAGGCTGGTGGCGCAGGGAACGGTCGAAGATATAAAGGTAGAACCCGGATCTATAACAGGGCAATATTTGTCCGGTAAAAAGAAGATCCCAGTACCGTCTGAACGAAGAAGCGGAAACGGCAGCAGGATCAGGATAGAAGGCGCTGCCACAAACAACCTTAAGAACATAGATGTAGATTTTCCTCTCGGTAAATTCATATGTGTCACAGGCGTTTCGGGTTCGGGTAAAAGCAGTCTCGTAAACGAAATAATGTATAAGGGTATATCTGCCGCAGTAAGCAATTCAAAAGTCAAGGCCGGCCCTCACAAGAATATAAGCGGCATTGAAAACATAGACAAGGTTATAAACATAGACCAGTCGCCGATCGGCAGAACACCGAGATCAAACCTCGCCACATATACAAAGGTCTTCGATCATATGAGAGATATATTCTCACAGATTCCCGAAGCGAAGCTTCGCGGATACAGGAAAGGACGGTTCAGCTTCAATGTAAAAGGCGGGCGCTGCGAATCCTGCAGGGGTGACGGCATCATAAAAATAGAAATGCATTTTTTGCCGGACGTTTACGTGCCGTGCGAAGTGTGCAAAGGCAGGCGTTATAACCGTGAGACCCTGGAGGTCAAATACAGGGGCAGAAGTATATTTGACGTGCTGGACATGACTGTCTCGGAGGCCCTGGATTTCTTCAGGCATATACCGCAGATAAAAAGACAGCTTGATACGCTAGATCAGGTCGGCCTGGGTTACATAAAGCTGGGGCAGCCGTCGACGCAGCTTTCGGGCGGTGAGGCGCAGAGAATCAAACTTGCCAGGGAGCTTTCAAAGCGCGGCTCCGGCAAGACTCTTTACATTCTCGATGAACCTACGACCGGTCTTCACTTTGCGGATATCGATAAGCTTATGCATGTGATAGACTGCTTGACGGACACCGGAAACACTGTGGTCGTTATAGAACACAATCTGGATGTTATAAAATGTGCAGATCATATCATAGATCTAGGACCGGACGGCGGTTTACGCGGCGGAGAGATCATAGCGGAAGGCACGCCGGAGCATGTAGCGAGCATAAAGGAATCATATACAGGGAAATACCTGAAGAGGGTTCTGGAAAAGTAAATCGACAATCAGCCCGGGATGTGCATTCTTAAATTACCGTGCCTTTACAGGCGCTGAAATAAGTGGCATAATAGAATGCAGAATGAGAGGTGCTGCGGGGGCATCTCTTCAAAACATATTTTGGAGTAAGAAAGGGAATAAAAAAGTAACACAATGAATGACAATTTAAATTTGACCATGCTTACTGATTTCTATGAGATCACCATGGCCAACGGTTACTTTGAATCCGGAATGAAAGATGACATCGCATATTTTGACATGTTTTTCAGGAAGGTGCCGGATGGCGGAGGATATGCCATCATGGCGGGAGTAGAACAGGTAATAGAGTATCTGAACGATCTTAAATTCACAGATTGTGATATCGAATATCTTAGAGATAAAAAAATGTTCAGCGAGGGGTTTTTAGAATATCTTAGGAATTTTAAATTCGCATGTGACATATGGACTGTGCCGGAAGGCACTCCTATATTTCCGGATGAGCCTCTGCTGACTGTCAGGGGACCTATGATTCAGGCTCAGTTTATTGAAACTATGATACTGCTTCTGATAAATCATCAGAGTCTCATAGCAACCAAGGCCAACAGGATTGTGCGTGCTGCGGACGGAAGAGGTGTCATGGAATTTGGAACAAGACGTGCACACGGACCTTCCGCTGCAATATATGGCGCAAGAGCTGCGTATATCGGCGGATGCGCAGGCACTGCATGCGTCCGGGCCGACTGTGATCATAACATACCTGCACTGGGGACGATGGCTCACAGCTGGGTGCAGATGTTTGACACGGAATACGAAGCTTTCAGAAAGTATGCTGAAATATATCCGCAGAACTGTGTGCTTTTGGTCGATACATACAACGTATTGAAAAGCGGAGTGCCGAATGCCATCAGGGTGTTCAGAGAAACCGATCCTCAAATCAAGGGCATAAGGATAGACAGCGGCGACATCGCTTACCTTACGAAGCAGGCAAGAAAGATGCTTGATGATGCGGGGTTTGAAGACTGTCAGATCGTTGTCTCAAATGCGCTTGACGAATATCTAATAAGCAATATGCTGATGCAGGGAGCATGCATTGATTCATTCGGCGTGGGGGAAAGACTCATAACCGCAAAGTCGGATTCGGTGTTCGGCGGGGTTTACAAGCTTTCGGCGGTAGAAAAAGACGGAAGGGTCATACCTAAGATGAAGGTCAGTGAAAATATTGAAAAGATCACTAACCCCGGCTTCAAAAAGGTGTATCGAATATATGATAAGGGAACAGACAGAGCGATTGCTGATGTAATCACTCTGGAAAATGAAAGCATACCCGAAAGGGACGGCTATGTAATCTTTGACCCCAAGGCTGTCTGGAAAAAGAAGACGCTTAAAAATTTCTATGCAAGAGATCTGCGTGAGCAAATATTCAGAGAAGGAAAGTGCGTATATAAGTCGCCGTCTGTAAAGGAGATCAGACAGCGCTGTGAGACTGAACTGGGAAAGCTTTGGGAAGAATTGCTGAGGTATGAAAACCCTCATAATTATTTTGTGGATCTGTCGACGGGACTCTGGCGGCTCAAGCAGGATCTTCTTGATAAATATGAGGCGGAAGTAGAATGATCATATAGTGCCGGGATTCGTTAAAAAATGCGTATACACCTTCGGGGGCGCGGCGGACGGGACCGGCGTACACCGGATTTACAGAGAAAGGATGCGGCGAACCATGGAAGCAAAATATAAAAGGGTCGTACTGAAAATAAGCGGTGAGGCTCTTGCAGGCGACGCGGGATTCGGAATAGATGAATCCATGCTTGAAAAAGTGGCCAAGCAGGTAAAGGATGTTCACGATATGAACGTGCAGGTGGCTGTGGTAGTAGGCGGCGGCAATTTCTGGCGGGGCAGATCAAGTGAGAACATGGATCGCGCAACAGCCGACTACATCGGAATGCTTGGAACTGTCATGAATGCGATGGCGCTTCAGGACGCGTTCGAGTCGGTTGGAATGCCGGCAAGAGTACATTCTGCGATCGAGATGCGCGAAGTCGCAGAGCCGTATGTGAGGCTGAAAGCTATAAGCCAGCTCAAGAAGAATAAGGTCGTGATTTTTGCGGCAGGTACAGGCAATCCGTTCTTTTCAACAGACACTACCGCAGCGCTCAGAGCTGCTGAAATAGATGCCGAGGTAATACTGCTCGCGAAGAATATAGACGCTGTGTATTCAGCCGATCCGAACAAGGATCCCGGGGCTGTGAACTTTGATAAGCTCACGCACAGGGAAGTGCTGGAGAAAGATCTTAAGGTTATGGACTCGACGGCGGCTTCACTGTGCAGGGACAACGATATAAAGATACACGTGTTCGGCATAGCGGAGGAAGGAAATGTGATGAGAGCCGTCTGTGGTGAAAAAATAGGAACGATTATCAGCTAAGGAGGAATGAATATGAGTAAAGATGTAAAAGCTGTTCTTGAAGAAAAAACAGGAAAGAGCATATCGGTTCTCAGGGAAGAACTCAATACTGTAAGAGCGGGCAGAGCAAACGCAGCCCTGCTTGACAAGATAACAGTCAGTTATTACGGTGCGCCGACGCCGCTAAGACAGATGGCAAATATATCGGTGCCGGAGCCAAGGACGCTTCTGATCTCGCCGTTCGATCCGAAGACGATACCTGAGATCGAAAAAGCGATCAATGTGGCAAACCTGGGTGTAAATCCTGCAAATGACGGCAAGGTTATAAGACTGGCGATCCCGCCGCTGACAGAAGAACGAAGAAAAGAGTTCACAAAGAAAGTCAAGAAGATGGGTGAGGAAACTAAGGTGGCAGTCAGGAATTTAAGACGTGAATCAAATGAAGATCTGAAAAAGGCGGAAAAATCGGGAGACCTGACTGAAGACGATCTTAAGTCTGGTATGGACGATGTTCAGAAGATTGTCGACCGGGCGGTGAAAGACATAGATGAAGTGATCGCGGGCAAAGAAAAAGAGATCATGGAAATATAAATATCACCGGGGATTGGTTGCGCCGGTCGCGGCCATATCCGGAATTTGTATGGGCTTTATGCCGTTGCAGACATGCCGGGAGTAAGTCTGCCGGACAGGATTTTGAAATACTGCTATGCTTGATATGAATAATATCCCACAGCACGTTGCCATAATAATGGACGGCAACGACAGATGGGCGAAAAAGAGAAGATTGCCCGCCTTTGCGGGACATAACGCGGGAATGAAAGCTATGATCGAGATCGTGAGACATTCAAGTGACCTCGGGATCAAGTATCTGACTGTTTACGCGTTTTCCACCGAGAACTGGAAGCGTTCAAGGGAGGAGATCGGCGGGATATTCAGGCTTCTGATAAAATATGTAGACAGCCAGCTTTCAGAGCTTGATAAAAACAATGTGAAGGTGCATGTGCTGGGTGATATGAAGGCGTTTCCTGACAATGTGCGGGAAAGTCTTGAAAAGACACTTAATACGACACGAAACAACACGGGTCTTCGCTTCAGCATATGTCTGAATTACGGCGGACGTGATGAGATAGTGCACGCTGTCAGGAGTATAGTTTCGGATGCTGCCGCAGGTACTGCCGGACCTGAAGATGTGGATGAAGCTCTGATCTGCAAAAGGCTCTGGACAGGCATCGAAGGGATACCGGATCCCGAGCTCCTTATAAGAACAAGCGGCGAGGAAAGGGTATCTAATTTCATGCTCTGGCAGTGTGCGTACAGCGAATTTGTTTTTGAAAATGCGCTCTGGCCTGATTTCACACCCGAAAAATATGATAAAGCTATCGAAAAGTACCAACAGCGCAACAGGCGCTTTGGAGGAAGATAAACAACAGTGAGGCAGAGATGAAGACCAGGATTTTATCAGGGCTGGCTATGGTACCGGTCCTAATAATTTTTTACTTTGGCGGTTACGTGATGCTTGCGGGCTGTTTCCTTATAACGCTAATGGCGCTATATGAGTTTTACAGCGGGTTTAAAGCGATGGGGTTCAAACCGTTTTATGCAGCCGGGTTCATATCGGCGACGGGCTTGTATCTGATCGGACTTTTTAAAGCGAATCCGGAATTGTATCTTTTCTGGATCCTGGTTTCGGTGCTGATGTGCACCTTTTATCTGTTTAAAATTGAGGAAAGAAAGCTTGAAGATGCGATGTGTTCGATAACAGGCATTTTCTATGTATCATTTTTTGCATATCATATAGTACTTGTGGATCAGACGGGAGAATACCGTCTGCTGGTATGGCTTGTAATATTCTCGGCATTCGGGTCGGATATATTCGCATATTTCACAGGATTCCTTCTTGGCAGGCATAAGCTGTGCCCTGCGATAAGTCCGAAGAAGACTGTAGAGGGTGCGATAGGCGGCGTGCTGGGGAGTGTTTTGATCTGTGGGATTTTCGGATGGGTTGTGATTCCCGGTATCGCGGTACACTGTTTGATAATAGGTGCGCTGGGTGCTGTATTTTCACAGTTAGGAGATCTTACTGCATCGATATTCAAGCGTAAGATGGGCATAAAGGACTACGGAAACCTCATACCGGGACACGGCGGCGTTATGGACCGTATAGACAGCATACTTTTTACTGCTCCTCTGGTATACTACTACACGGTTCTTGTAATAACGGCGGCATAGAGAGTTCTACAGTCTGCCGAACAGAGAAACGGAGAGAATTTATGAAGAAAACAGCCATACTTGGAAGTACCGGATCTATAGGCACACAGACATTGGATATTATAAAACGAAATATGGAAGATTTTCAGGTGACTGCGCTCACCTGCGGCTCGCGTATAGATCTGTTTGAAAAGCAGATAGAGATTTTCAAGCCCGGACTTGCAGTAACCGCCTCGGAGGAAAATGCCCGTATTCTATCAGGGAAATTTCCTGAAATAGATGTAATGTGGGGTAGTGAAGGACTCTTTGCTGCGGCAACATGTGACTGCGATATAGTTGTGAATTCGCTGGCAGGTATACTTGGATTAGAGCCGACATACGAGGCTGTCAAGGCAGGAAACAACGTTGCATTCGCAAACAAGGAAACGCTTGTGGCAGGCGGTGCGCGTATTATGGACGCTGCGGACAGGGCAGGGGTCAAAATCCTTCCCGTCGACAGTGAGCACAGCGCGATATTCCAGTGTATCCGGGGCAGCGAGAACAGTGAAATAAAGAGGATAATTCTGACAGCATCGGGCGGACCGTTCAGGGGTTACACTCGAAGACAGCTCGAGACCGTAACGCTTGAACAGGCGCTCAAGCATCCAAAATGGAACATGGGCAAAAAGATTACAATAGATTCCGCAACACTGATGAACAAAGGACTTGAGGTCATTGAAGCAAAGTGGCTTTTTGATATTGCACCGGAGCGGATACAGGTGGTTGTACACCCGCAGAGTATTGTGCATTCGGGGGTTGAATTTTACGATACGTCTGTGATTGCTCAAATGGGCCTTCCGGATATGAGAGTGCCGATAAGTTACGCGCTTTATTATCCGGACAGAGCGATAAATGAATTTAAATCACTTGATTTTTTCAGCACAGGCAGAGAACTGACATTTGAAAAACCTGATATGAAGACATTTAAATGCATAGCCTTCGCTTATGAAGCCCTTGAGCGCGGAAGCTGTTGCCCCGCAGCACTCAATGGTGCAAACGAGGCGCTTGTTGCGGAGTTTCTGTCAGGAAAGATAAAATATACAGACATACAGGATACGCTTGAGCGTGTCCTTGATAACTACGATCAGAAATTTGATATGAGTTTGGAGGGTATACTTGAAACTGACAGAAAAGCGAGAGAGGATGCGATGGTGCTCTTGAAAAAACAGCTTTCCTGAGTATATCATATGTTTTAGGCATGATGCCGACAGTAAGGAGTTTGTTTGAGCATAATGATAATGACTGTAATATTCGGAATTTTAATACTGCTGCTTTTGATATTTCCGCATGAGACCGGCCATTTTATCGCAGCTAAGGCGTGCGGCGTTGAGGTCAATGAATTTGCACTGGGCATGGGGCCTGCGATATTTAAAAAGCAGCATGGTGAAACGCTGTATTCTTTGCGTGCGATCCCTGTAGGAGGGTACTGTGCGATGGAAGGCGAGGATGAGGAATCAGACGATGAAAACGCTTTTGAAAACAAAGCGGCATGGAAGAAGGCTGTAGTTCTTTCGGCAGGTTCTGCAATGAATCTGTTTTTAGCACTCCTGATCATGATAATACTGACTTTTTATACCGGGGTTGCGACCACGTCGATATCGGAGGTAGACGTGAACAGTCCCGCCGCCGCGGCAGGTCTGAAAGCAGGAGATCAGATAACTGCTGTAAACGGAAAAAACACAGATACATGGAATGAGATAACCTCGATCGTAAGCTCTGCTGGAGCCGGAGACAAGATAAAGTTCGATGTTTTACGAGACGGCAAAAAAGTCAGTGTGACAAGCGGTGTGAAGAAATCATCAGGTCATGCGGTTATAGGCATGCGGTGTGCAGTCGACAAGAGCTTCTTTTCCTGCCTCACAGAGGGATTTGGGCGTACAGGAAAAATGATAGCCACGCTTGGAGATGCGTTCAGGATGATCTTCACGGGGCAGGTGAGCACCAAAGAGCTCGGCGGACCTGTAGCGATCATAAAGGTCGCAGGTGATGCCGGAAAGGCGGGCGCTGCGAGTTTCTTCTATCTTGCGGCATTTATAAGCCTGAACCTGGCGATATTCAATCTGTTGCCGTTTCCTGCGCTCGATGGAGGCAGACTGGTATTTCTGATTATAAAAAAGATTACGGGAAAGCGTGTAAATGCAGAGATTGAGGCGAAGGTCCATTTTGCAGGAATAGTCCTGCTCTTTGCATTTATGATATATGTGACCTGGAATGATATAACAAGGCTCATAAATTAACTGTCGGAAATCAGGCTACGTGCTTGAAGCAGCGCTGCATGCGAACGGCGGCTGCAGCGCAAAAAAAAACAAGTATATCTGAAAAAAGAGTATTTGAATGAGGCATAGATATATGACTAAGCAGGTGAGATGCGGGAATGTGTTGATAGGCGGCGGAGCGCCGATATCAATACAATCCATGACTAATGTGGAAACGAAAAATACAGATGCGGTGCATGCGCAGATCAGATCACTAGCGGCAGCGGGTTGTGATATTGTCAGAGTAGCGGTGCCCGATATGAAAAGTGCCGAAGCTGTAAGGGAGATAAAAGCTGCTAGTCCGGTACCTGTGGTTGCGGATATTCATTTTGACCACAGACTCGCGATAAAAGCGATCGAGATGGGTGTTGACAAGATAAGGATAAATCCTGGCAATATCGGTTCGCACGAAAAAGTGGAGCAGGTTGTCGAAGCGGCAAAGGAGGCGGGCATACCCATAAGGGTAGGTGTGAATTCCGGATCGCTTGAAAAAGATATAGTTGAAAAAAACGGCGGAGTGACGGCAGAAGGACTTGCGGAGAGTGCCCTGCGAAACCTGAAGATGATAGAGGATATGGGATTTGACGACCTCGTAGTTTCTTTGAAAGCCTCGGATATTAAGATAAACTATAATGCGCACAAGATAGTTGCGGCTGCAACAGATCATCCTATACATATAGGTGTAACGGAGGCGGGCACTGTGCACAGGGGCAGGCTTAAGTCCGCGGCGGGCATAGGAGCTCTGCTGCTTGAAGATATTGGGGATACGATGAGAGTGTCGCTTACAGCAGATCCTGTCGAGGAAGTGATATTTGCAAACGAACTGTTGAAGGCGACAGGGATAAGGCCGGAATCCATAAACATGATATCATGCCCTATGTGCGGCAGGACTGGAGTCGATCTTCAAAAGATAGCCACGGAAATACAGCAGGCGGTGATGCCGCTTGAAAGGGAACGCAGTGAAAAAGGTCTTCCGGGCATAACGATAGCAGTTATGGGGTGTGCAGTGAACGGACCCGGTGAAGGCAGGGAAGCTGATATAGGTGTTGCATGTGGAGATGGAAACGGCGTCATATTCGAAAAGGGGCATATAATCAAGACGGTCGCTGAGCAGGATATAGCCGGTGAAATTATACGGATGATAAGGGATTTTAAATGATAGAACTCATAAGGGCAAATATCGATTGGGAAAGACTCGGTTCCGGATATGAAAAGTATGAGGCCGCAATTGAAGATGCGGTCATGTCGAAGGACGGCAGCAGCCTGACCGTGAATATGAGGCTCAATTTTGTGATGCCTTTTGAAAGTCATGAGCAGATATGTTCGGTGATAATGAAGAAGATCCCGGTTCTTGAAAATGTCTTTATATTCTATGAATATGAAATTAGCGGATTTATGCAGGATGATGAAGCTGCCGTCAGGCTTTTTACAGAGCATATGATTGATATTGTAGACGGAAGTTATGCAGCAGTTACAAAGACGATAGTTTCAGAAGATGTCCGAATAGATGGGGATGAAGTAGTTGTTCCGGCAGTCGGAGGCGTTGCGGTAGCAAGGCTCAATAGAGATGTTTCCTTGAAATTCGAAGAGCTGCTTTCGGAAAAGCTGAATATGGATAAAAAGGTTATATTTGTAAATAGCGAGAAAGTGGTTAACGCCGCGGCAGAATTGAAAATAAAGCGGGAACAGGATGATATAAAACAGGCTGTGCGCAGGAAAGAACAAGCTAAAAAGATGGCGGCTGCATGCGACATCGCATATGGATCTGGTCAAGCCGGGACAAGTGATCAAAGCGGCATACGGAACGTAAAAGCCGCTGTACACGCTTCAAACGGTATAAAACGCAAGCGCAGACGCAGGGATTTGCGTGAGACTCCCGTTGAAGGAAACAGGATCATGGGCAAGGATATCAAAGGACGGCCTATGGAGCTTTCAGAAGTATTTTCAAATGTGGGAACGACAGGCGTAACAGTTGAAGGCATATTATCTGAAAAGAACAGCAGGACAATAAAATCCGGCAGTAAATTAATGAAGCTTGTCATAACAGATAAAAAGACTTCACTCGCAATGAAAGCGTTCGTATCGAAAAAAAAATGGAACGATGTAGACGAAAATCTCAAGCCGGGATGTTTTGTAAAAGCGCAGGGCGATATAGAAGAAGATGTATACGAACATGAAGTAATGCTTAATGTTATGAGTATTGAAAAAGGCGAACTTAAGAAAAAAGAAGATAACTCCGAGATAAAGCGTGTTGAGCTGCATGCACACACTAAGATGAGTGCAATGGACGGTCTCAGCGAACCCGCTGATCTTGTGCGAAGAGCTGTCGAGTGGGGACATGCCGCCATTGCGATTACGGATCATGGAGTTGCGCAGGCTTTTCCGGATGCTATGCATGCGGCAGACGGCAGTGATATAAAAGTAATATACGGCATGGAAGCATACCTTTATAATGATGACGGCTGTAGAGACCGTGAGGGCAACATAAATCTCAAAGCGCGCAAATATAATCATGCGATACTTCTGGCAAAGAATCAAAAGGGGCTTAAAAACCTCTACAAGCTAGTATCTATCTCACATTTGAAATATATATATAAAAAGCCTCTTTTGCCGAAATCGGTGATAGAGGAATACCGGGAAGGCATTATACTGGGATCGGCCTGCGAGGCAGGTGAGGTATTCCGTGCTATAGTAAGGGGAAAATCCGAAGAGGAGATCGAAGAACTTGCGGGATTTTACGATTATCTTGAAATTCAGCCGATCATAAACAACCATTTCATGATAGACAGCAGCAGGCATCCGTCTATCAGGGACGATGAAGACCTGCGCGATCTAAATCGCAGGGTCATCGCGCTCGGTGAAAAGCTCGGAAAACCCGTAGCCGCGACATGCGATGCGCACTATATAGACGAGGAAGATGGAAAGTTTCGCGAGATATTGCTTGCAGGCCAGGGATATAAGGACATAACGGGCGGACTTTTTTTCAGGACTACCGATGAGATGCTGGAGGAATTTTCATATCTCGGGGAAGAGAAGGCGCGTGAGGTCGTGATAGATGTACCAAATATGATTGCAGACAAGATAGGTTATGTGAAGCCGATCGCGGACGGCAAATTTCCGCCGGAGATCGAAAATGCGGATGTTGAGCTCAGAAAAGAATGTAACGAGAGAGCTGAGGATATATACGGCTCGCCGCTTCCTGAAAAGATAAAAGCGAGGCTCGACAAGGAGCTTGACTCAATTATAGGAAACGGATATGCGGTCATGTATGCGAGTGCTGAGATGCTCGTAAAGAAATCGCTGGCCGACGGCTTCTTGGTAGGGTCACGAGGTTCGGTCGGCTCTTCTTTTGCGGCTACGATGGCAGGTATAACGGAAGTGAATCCTCTGCCGCCGCACTACATATGCCCCGAATGCAAATACCTTGAATGGGGTGATGCAAATGAATACGACTGCGGCATTGACCTGCCTGAAAAAAGATGTCCGGTATGCGGGACAATGCTGAATCAGGACGGATTTACAATACCGTTTGAAACGTTTTTGGGGTTTAAAGGCGATAAAGAACCTGATATAGATTTAAACTTTGCCGGTGAATACCAGGCGACTGCGCACAAGTACGTTGAAGAGATATTCGGCGCAAATAATGTATATAAAGCGGGGACTATAGGAACGCTCAAGAACAAGACCGCATACGGTTTTGTAAAAAAATATTTCGATGAGCGCGGTATCAGCACCGGTAAATACGAAACAGACAGGCTTGTGAAAGGCTGTGTGGGAGTAAAGCGAACGACGGGGCAGCATCCCGGAGGCATTATAATCGTGCCTGAGGATCATGAGATCTATGAATTCTGCCCTGTGCAGCATCCTGCAAACGACATGAGTTCAGATGTGGTGACGACACATTTTGATTATCATTCGATCAATGAAAATCTTTTGAAACTTGACATTCTGGGACATGACGTGCCTTCGATGATAAGGCATTTACAGGATATAACGGGTGTAGATCCGCTGAAAGTACCTTTAAAAGATGAGAAAGTAAACAGTATATTCAACAGTATAGAGGGCCTGGGTATAGTAGATAAGGACTATAAATTCAAACACGGGAGCTACGGAGTGCCGGAGTTCGGCACGAGCTTCGTAAGGCAGATGCTGGATGATACCGAACCGACGCGTTTCGGCGATTTTGTCAGGATAGCAGGGTTTTCACACGGAACGAACGTGTGGCTAAATAATGCCAAGGAATTAATAACACAGGGAACGGCATCAATGAAGGAAGCGATATCGACGCGCGATGACATAATGAATTATCTTATCCTTAAAGGATTGCCAAATGAAAAGGCATTTAAGATCATGGAAAAAGTCAGGAAGGGAAAAGGCCTCTCAGACGATGAAGAGGCTATGATGCGCGAGTACAATGTGCCGGATTGGTATATCAGATCCTGCCAGCTTATAGAATACATGTTCCCTCGTGCACATGCTGTGGCCTATGTTATCATGTCATACAGAATAGCTTATTACAAAGTGTATTATCCGCGTGAATTCTATGCAGTCATATTTACGACCAAACTTGAGGAGTTCAATTGGGATGTTATAAAAAGGGGGCCGCGTGCGATCCTTCAAAAACTCGAAGAGATACAGGTAAAGGGTGATGAAGCCTCAAATAAAGAAGAGGCGGAGGCGGTACCTTATGAGCTTGCATATGAGATGTACGCGAGAGGATATGAGTTTGAAGCACCGACGCTCGAACATTCAAGGGCAATGAAATTTATTGTAAAAAACGGCAGAGTGCAGGTGCCGCTCTGCGCACTCGACGGAGTGGGTGAGAGCGCCGGAAAGACGATAGAAGAAGAATATGAAAAGCGTCCGTTCAGCACCGTCGAAGACCTGAGAGTCCGCGCCGGGGCAAATAGGACAGCTGTAGAATCTCTGCGCGAGGCGGGGATGCTTGCAGGACTGCCGGAGACAGATCAGCTGTGCTTCCTGTAGCAAAATACGGAAACCGCTCTTCCTTTGTTATAAAATGCTTGCAATGAGTGGTTTTAGATGTTATTATACTGATAGTGTCAATACTGAATTGTAGCGATAAAGAGTGGGATTTTTCCCACTCTTTACTTCACTGTGAAAAAATATATTAAAGCCGGCTTCCACGCCGCGGCATGTATCGAAAAGCGGCAATTGCAGGTGTAAGGCTTAAAGGAGATAAAATGGCTGGACAGAGCATAAAGAAACTTGTTGCTGAAGAAACTTCGGAATTCTTCGATAAAAACGGCTATGAGCTGTATAATGTTGAATTTGTAAAAGAAGGAAGTGACTGGTTTTTAAGAGTGTATATAGATATGATCGATCCCGACCGATATGTCGGTACTGAAGACTGTGAAAAAGTGAGCAGATATCTTAGCGATATGCTCGATAAAAAGGATCCTGTCTCGCAGAGCTATTATCTGGAAGTCAGTTCACCGGGAATGGACAGGACGCTTTTAAAGGATGCGGATTTTGAAAGATATGCCGGGAAACGTGTGGAACTGAGTCTTTACAAAGCGATGAACGGACAGAAAAAGCTGGAGGGCATACTCAAAGGACTCGAAGGCGATGAAATAGTTATAACAGACGATGCCGAAAACATATTGCGCCTGCAAAAAAAACAGGTTGCAAAGACTAAACTGGTAGTAGTTTTCTAGAGAAATAAGGAGGACAATAAAAAAATGAGCAAAGCCTTTATAGATGCCATCGAAGCACTGGAAAAAGAAAAAGATGTTTCAAAGGATGTAATTTTTGAGGCAATCGAGTCAGCATTGATCTCTGCATATAAGAAAAATTACGGGACATCACAGAATGTACGTGTTGAGATCGACAAGGAAGATGGCGAAATAGATGTGTTTATGCAAAAAGATGTTGTTGAAGAAGTAGAGGATGACTCGGTTCAGATCTCGATCGAGGAGGCAAGAGAAATAGACCCGCGTTATGAAGTGGGAGACATAGTGGAATATCAGGTAAAGCCCAGGGATTTCGGCAGGATAGCGGCACAGACCGCAAAGCAGGTAGTCGTGCAGAGAATAAGAGAAGCTGAAAGAAGCATGATCTACGATGAATTTATAAACAAGCAGGGTGAAATAGTAAACGGCACCGTGCAGAGAATAAGCCATGAGACAATATTTGTCAATATGGGTAAAGCGGAAGGCATTCTTTCGGCGGCTGAAAGAGTCCCCGGCGAACGATTTCAGACAAACGACAGGCTCAAGGTCTATATAATGGATGTAAAAAAGACTACAAAGGGACCACAGGTATTCCTGTCGAGGTCTCATCCGAGTCTTGTAAGAAAAATGTTTGAACTTGAAGTTCCTGAAATAGAAGACGGAATAGTTGAGATAAAGAGTATAGCCAGAGAAGCAGGCTCAAGGACCAAGATCGCTGTGCATACGGATGATGAAAATGTTGATCCGATAGGAGCATGTGTTGGCGCACGTGGATACAGAGTTCAGAACATCGTTGATGAACTTTTCGGTGAAAAGATCGATATTACCGTATGGAGCGAGGATCCGAAGGATTTTATAAGCAACGTGCTTAGCCCTGCGACTGTTGAGGAAGTATTTCTTGATGACAGCGAAGAAAAAGCTGCTACGGTAGTAGTGCCGGACCATCAGCTTTCACTTGCAATAGGCAAGGAAGGACAGAACGTGCGGCTTGCGGCGAAGTTATGCGGCTGGAAGATAGATATAAAGAGTCATTCTCAGTACTTCAGTGCTGAGGAAACTTTTGCCGATGATGATATGGAATTTACGGATGACGATGTATATTACTATGATGCGGATACAGAGAGCGAAGCCACGGATATGGATAATGAACCTGAGATCGAAGAGGAATATGCAGCGGAAGCGGATACAGAAGACGGTGTCGTAGATATTGATGGTTCTGAATTCAAAGATGCAAACGAGGAAGAATCGGCTGCGGGGACCTATGATGTAAAGTCCGGTGAAGCCGGAACCGAAGGGCAGGATGTGGCCGATGAATACGGGAATGTGGAAGACTGATGAAAGAGAAACGAAGACCCATGCGAAAGTGCGTGGGATGCATGGAATCAAAACCGAAAAGTGAGCTGATCAGGATAATAGCCTATGAAGGAAAGATAAACATCGATGTAACGGGTAGAGCAAATGGAAGGGGCGCTTACATTTGTCCTGAAGCAGAGTGCCTTGCAAAGGCTGAAAAAAATAACGGGTTAAAGCGCAGTTTGAAGACGGATATAGACAAGGAAACCTTAGCGCAGCTTTTTGAAGACCTTAAAACTTATTAAAAGTGAGCAGTTTGGAAACAAAAGCTTATACTCAAATGTATGTTGGAAAGGACGACACACATGAAGGATAAAATGCTTACTTACATAGGGTTTGCCAAAAAGGCCGGGAAACTTGTTGCTGGAAGTAACGCGTGCAGATTCGCGATGAAAAAGGGACGGCTGAAACTTCTGATAATCGCTGAAGATGCCTCGGAAAATACAAAGAACAAGATGGCGGGCGAGGCCGGATCGCAGGGACTTCCGTACAAGGTTTACGGATACAGCGATGAACTGTCGCATACAGCGGGCACTTCAGGCAGGATGGTGTTCGGAATAACAGACGATAATTTTGCAAAAGTGATAACAGAGCAGATAACAGAGTCATAATCAGTGTGAAGGAGGAAATCGCAATATGACAATACAGGAATTAGCTAAAGAGCTGACTATGAACAGCATGGAGCTTCTTGAAAAGGTCAAAGCAATAGGCGTCAAAGCCAGGGCTGTTGCAGATGAGATCACAGACGAGGATGCTGAAAAAGTCAGAAAAAAACTCAAGAAAAAGAAAAAAGACGCAGAAACCAAAGTAGTCAAGGTAGCGCCAAAGAAAGAATCGGAGGAAGAAACGGGCGAATCGAAGGTGACTGTAAAAGCTGCAACTATTACAATCCCCGAAAAACCCGAAAAACTGCAGCACCGTAAGAGCAGGGAACAGAGAAAGACGCCGGCAAGGAAGCCGCCTGTCGGAAAACCGGTGGTATCTAAGGAAGTGGAAGGTCGCAGAAAGCCTCCGGCAGGAAAACCGGTAGTGCCGAAAGATCTGCATTCCAAGGGCGATAATGTGTCTGTAAAGCCTACTGTTAAGAAGCCGGATGAAAACCGGCCTGAGGCGGAAGAGGCAAAGAAAATAGAAGAAAAAAGGCTTTCAGCAGAAGCTGTAAAGGAAGCAACAGAAGCGCATGTAAATGCAAAAGTGGAAGCCCCGGAAACAGAAGAAACGGCAGAAAAGGCTGAAACCCCTGTAAAGTCTGAGAAAGCCGCAGAAAAGAAACCTGAAAAAAAGACTTATAGAGAAGCTCCAAAAGAAGAAATAGTTAAAAAAGAAAAGACCGAGAGGAAGCATATCGGTCCTGTTATCGTAAGAACTGCTCAGGAAGAAAAAGATCGCATAGCCAGGCAGAAGAAAGCTTCGGAAGAAAAGAGAAGGGCACTCAAAAAAGCAAGGGAAGGAAAGATCGTAAAGGACGTAAAGCCAAAGATTGAAAGAAAACGAGCCGTGCAGTCATCTAGACCTGCAGAAACTCCTTCACAAAAGACTGACGGCAGAAAAGAAAGAAAAAAGAAAACAAAGGAAAAGGAAAGAGATAAATTCTCAAGACTGGAAAAGAGAAACCAGCGGACGGAATGGCGATCACTTGAGAAAAAGCAGAGACCTAAGAAGAAGGCGAAACCGAAGCCTGCTACGGAAACTATAAAAGAGGAAGCACCTCTTCCTGCAGGGACTAAGGTAATAAATGTACCTATCACTGTAGCGGGTCTCAGTGAACAGACGCAGATGTCCGTCTCAAAGATAATCATGACACTCATGAAAATGGGAGTTATGGCAAATGTCAATCAGACGCTTGATGAAGACACTGTGCTCCTTCTTGCTGATGAGCTGGGACTAAGTATCGTAATAGGAAAAATCGAAAAAGAAGTCTTGGAACAGGGACTTGAAAATTTTGAAGACAAGAAAGAAGATCTGAGGCCAAGGCCGCCGATAATCACTGTGATGGGCCATGTAGATCATGGAAAAACGTCTCTTCTTGATGCAATTAGAAACACAAACGTTACTGCCGGAGAGTCCGGCGGCATTACACAGCACATAGGCGCGTCGGAAGTTGAGATAAACGGACAGAAGATAGTCTTCCTGGATACGCCGGGACACGAAGCTTTTACGGCGATGAGAGCGAGGGGCGCGCACATAACGGATATAGCGGTGCTGGTAGTTGCCGCTGATGACAGTGTAAAACCTCAGACAATAGAGTCCATCAGTCATGTAAAGGCGGCGGGAGTGCCGATCATCGTTGCTGTAAACAAGATGGATAAACCGGGAGCAAATCCCGATATGGTAAAAAAAGACCTCGCGGACCAGGGAGTTCTTGTTGAGGACTGGGGCGGAAATGTGATCTGCGTACCGGTGTCGGCAAAGACGGGTGACGGCATAGTAAATCTTCTTGAGATGATACTCCTGCAGTCAGAGGTTCTGGAGCTTAAGGCAAATCCAAACAGACTTGCAATGGGTACAGTCATAGAAGCGAGACTTGACAAAGCGAAAGGTCCTGTAGCGACACTTCTTGTAACTAACGGAACGCTAAAATCAACCATGAGCGTAGTTGCTGGAACCAGCGCGGGACGCATCAGACTTATGACGGACTTCAAGGGAAACACCATACATAAAGCAGGTCCTGCAACAGCAGTTGAAATTCTGGGTCTTTCAAGCGTTCCGGCAGCAGGAGATGAATTCAACGCGGTTAAGAATGACAAGACGGCCAAGGAGATTGCTGAGAACAGGCAGCTGAAGCAGAGGGAAGAAGTTATGGCAAGGACCTCAAGCAGCACGCTCGAGGAACTTTTCAGCCAGATACAGGAAGGTAAAGTGAAAGAACTCAGCCTTATAATCAAGGGCGATGTTGAGGGTTCCGTAGGAGCTGTGTCATCCTCGCTTGAAAAGCTAAGTACAGATGATGTCAAGGTCAAGATCATACACACCGGTGTCGGAGCAATAACAGAATCGGACGTGATGCTTGCAGGCACATCGCAGGCGATCATAATAGGTTTCAATGTGCGGCCTGCGGCAGGCGTTTCACAGATGGCCGAACGCGATAAAGTCCAGATAAGAACGTACAGAGTCATATATGACATCATAGATGATATCGAAAATGCAATGAAGGGTCTGCTCGATCCTGAATTCAAAGAAGTTATCATAGGTGAAGCGGAAATCCGAGATACATTCAAGGTGCCGGGAGCCGGCATCATAGGCGGCGCGTATGTTACGGACGGAAAGATAGCGAGAAATGCAGAAGTACGGCTTGTAAGAGACGGTATCGTAATTCATGAGGGTAAAGTATCCTCACTTAAAAGATTTAAAGATGATGTACGTGAAGTCTCTCAGGGATATGAATGCGGCATAGGTATCAAAGACTATAATGACATAAAGGAAGGCGATGTTATCGAATGCTTCCGGATGGAAGAGGTAGAACGGATATGATGTCGGTATGCATGCACAAATAAGTGACTGTGAATACAGAATAAAAAGGAGATCCGATGGCAAAGAGCTATAAACCGGGAAGACTCGGTGAAGAGATCAAAAAAATAATAAGCGACATGCTTTTAAGGGAGCTGAAGGACCCGAGATTTTCATCGGGTCTTGTCAGCATAACAGGTGTTGATGTTTCTCCGGACGGAAGTTATGCGATCGTCTATGTTACGGAGCTTACACTGGGCAAATCGGATAATGTTGGTGTGCAGGCTAAGCAGGAACTTCTGGATGCATTCAGCAGCGCCAAGGGTCTTATAAGGAGTGAGATCGGAAAACGTGTAAAGGTCAGATATACCCCGGAACTCGTATTTAAGATGGATATATCTCTGGAATATGGACAGCGTATAGATGAAGTAATAAGCGAGCTCGGAATCGAGAAATATGAAAATGATGAAGACGAAGAATGATGCTTTGGAAGAAATAGGAAAACAGTTTCTCGCGGCAGAAAGCGTGCTTCTGTTTCCACATGAAAATATGGATGGCGATGCGCTGGGTTCATGCGCCGCACTCTGTGGCATACTTAGAAAAATGGGCAAGAAGGCATATATCCTTACAGAGGGATCAACACCTGATTTTCTTATGTTCCTCGACGAAGGATACTGTACGGAAGAGTACGGTATTATAGAAAATCCGGACATATGCTCAACTGTAGACTGTGGAGAGGTCTCGCGTTTCAAGGCGCGAAGAGATATATTCTTTAAAGGCAGGACAAAGATCTGTATCGATCACCATGCGACTAGCAGGCATTTTGCGGACTATAATTATATCGATCCCGATGCAGCTGCTACAGGTGAGATAATATACAAGCTTCTGAATGCTATGAATGTTCAGATCGATCAGAAAACAGGCGAAGCGATTTACGCTGCGATCAATACGGATACGGGCAGATTTCAGAATGCAAACACTACGCGGGAATCACATGAGATCACTGCGGCTCTTTATGACTGCGGCATCGATGCTAATAGAGTAAGTGTTGAGATATATGAAACGGTAAGACCGGAAAGAATGAAGCTTTCGTGTCTGGTGCTCAGTGAAATGGAGCTGTTTGCAGACGGGGAAGCGGTCATTGCCTGCGTAACACAGGAGATGCTGAGAAAGACCGGCACGCGGATGGCGGAATCTGAGGGCATAGTGGCAAGCCTAAGAAGTGTAAAAGATGTTCAGATCGCGGTGCTCCTGAAAGAGAAGAAAAAAGAGATAAAAGTCAGCCTGAGGGCAAAGCGCATGGGCAATGTGGCTGAGATAGGCATGAAGTACGGCGGTGGCGGACATTTAAAGGCTGCGGGATGTTCTCTTCACTGTTCACTTGAAGAGGCTAAAAGGATCATAATGGAGGAAGTTACGGAAAATCTGAAAAAATTTAGAGAATAACTTCTCCTCTTTATCGATACTCGCCTTGTGAAAACTGCTTCGGTACAGAGCTGAAGAATATCAAAAAACTTTGAGAAACAGAATGATATCTGATGGAATAATAAATGTAAATAAATCACAGAATATGACTTCACACGATGTGGTAGCGATATTGCGCCGTGTTACAGGAGTAAAGAGGACAGGTCATACCGGGACACTTGATCCTATGGCAACAGGAGTACTTCCGGTATGTATCGGAAGTGCGACAAGAATAATGGAATACCTCGATGCGGATTTGAAAACGTACGAATGCGCGGCTTTGTTAGGTATAAGTACTGATACGGATGACATCTGGGGAAGAGTGCTTGCCGGTAGCGGCACGGAAGGGTTAAGTCGAGCAGATGTTACGGCTGCGTTCTGTGCGTTTGTCGGAAAGATCAGGCAGATGCCGCCTATGTATTCCGCACGTAAAATAGATGGAAGAAAGCTTTACGAATATGCGCGCGAGGGACGTGAAGCAAAAGTAAAAGCGAGGGAAGTGTATATAGATGATATCGAGATTACGGAAATTGAGTCTCTTTCGGAATATGCCGTTCCGGATCCTGAGCGAAACAGCGGCGCAAGCGACTCTGATGCTGATGAAGCTGCGTATATGCAGCGCAGACGTTCGGGTGCTTTTATGCGTGTACGCTTTAAAGTAAAGTGTTCTAAAGGTACATATATAAGATCAATCTGCAGGGATGTAGGGAAGCTTCTCGGCTGCGGCGGTACGATGGAGAGTCTTGTACGCACAAAAAACGGAGTATTTGATATCGATGATGCTGTGGATATCATGGAAATCAGGGAAATGACGGAATACGAGATTGCAAGGCATATACAGCCTGTAGATACACCGCTTGCACATTTCGGTAAAGGCATTGTGAGATACGACCGTGTGGGAAGTTTCCTTGACGGTCTTACGCTGAGCAGAGAACAGGTAAAAATTGAGCGAATGCCGATGTTTTCAGATTTGACGAAAGAATGTACAAAAGCAGAAAATTGTATAGACGGAAACGAAGCCGGCACTGCTTTGGAAAGGATCCGCGCAGTCGGCATTGATAAAGGTGTGAAAGAGGAATCGGGAAAACTTAAAGTATGCGGGTTGCCTACCCCGTCAAAATATAGAAAAGCATACTGCCTGTACGGAAAAAACGGCGATGATGAGGAGGCATTTCTCGGAGTCGCACTTTATGAAAAGAACAGAAAACTGTTTGCAGCAGATAAGATATTCTGCCGCAAAAAATAAAAAGTTTTATAGGGTGAAATCATGAAAATCTATAACTCACTTGAGGAAATAATCGATCATTTCGATGAAACTGTAATAGCACTGGGAAATTTTGACGGAGTTCATAAAGGGCATCAGGAACTTATAAGAAGGTGCGTAAATACTGCGAAGTCGGCAGGATACAAGAGCGCTGTGTTTACTTTTTCAAATCATCCCAGGAATCTTATTGCAGGTGAAAGGGCGGTAAAAAACATAATGTATCCTGAGGACAAGGCACATATCATCGGCAGCTTCGGAATAGACTACATGTTCAATATACCGTTTACGGAAAAGATACTTACGACAGATCCGATAGATTTTATTGACGATATATTGCTGTCGCATCTGCGCATGAAAGAGGCATACTGCGGGTTCAATTATCGTTTCGGATATAAGGCGCTTGGAACGCCTACGGTGCTGATGGAAGAGGGAATGAAGAAAAACTTCGGTATCCACATAATGAAACCGTATTCTATAGACGGGCTTGTGGCCAGCAGTTCGCTGATACGTGAGCAGATCGAGATGGGAAATGTCAGTGAATGCATGAAATTCATGGGCCGACATTACGCTATCAAGGGGGAGGTCGTAGTCGGAAACAGGATCGGACGTACGATCGGGTTCCCGACATCAAATATACTGATTGACGAGGCTATGGTGACGCCGCCGAACGGTGTTTATGTTACGAACTGCCTGTATAACGGCGCAATATATCCGAGCATAACAAATGTGGGAGTTAAGCCGACTATAGGCAAGTACAATAAAAATGTCGAAACGCATATATTCAACTTTGACAAAGAGCTTTACGGTGCACAGATAAAGGTCGAGTTCCTGGACAAGATGCGTGAGGAATTTAAATTTGACAGCGTTGAAGAGCTTTCAGAACAGATAGCGAAAGACTGCGAAGATGCCAAGAATTATCATATCCGGCTTGGGAAGGTGCTTTAGCAGAGATAAAGCCGCACATGCGATATACACCGATAAAGCGCCGACACAACGGAATGTACATAAGTGATAAGAAGGAACGTTATGAACGGAGCAATAAGATTTAAGCTTAAAAATAAAGACGGCAAGGCGCGGTGCGGCGAGCTGACGACACCCCACGGAATTGTACAGACACCTGTGTTCATGCCGGTCGGAACAGCCGGCGCGGTCAAGGCGCTTAAACCCGAAGATGTGAGAGATGCGGGCGGCGAAGTAGTTCTCGCAAACACATATCATCTGTATCTGCGCCCGGGACATGACATAGTGAGGGATGCGGGCGGTCTGCATAAATTTATGAACTGGTGCGGACCGATCCTTACAGACAGCGGAGGATTTCAGGTATTCAGCCTGGTGGAAAACCGTCGCATAACTGAAGAAGGCGCACAGTTCCGTTCACACATAGACGGTTCGCTTCATATGCTCTCTCCGGAAAAATCGATCGAAATACAGAATGCCCTGGGAGCTGACATAATAATGGCGTTTGATGAATGCGCGCCGTATCCTGCCGGACGCGAGTATATAAGACTGTCTATGGATAGGACTTCGCGTTGGCTTGAGCGGTGCATCGATGCACATAAAGCTACAGACAGACAGGCGCTCTTCGGTATCATGCAGGGAGGAATGTATGAGGATCTCAGGCGCCAAAGCGCCGAGCACATGGTGAGTCTTGACCTTTCGGGTTATGCGATAGGAGGGCTGAGTGTGGGTGAGCCGCGCGAAAAGATGTGCAAGATACTCGACGTATGTGCGGATCTTTTGCCGGAAGATAAGCCTCGCTATCTGATGGGTGTGGGAACACCAGATTATCTGTTTGAAGCGGTGGAACGCGGCATAGATATGTTCGACTGTGTGGAACCGACGCGCATAGCAAGACACGGTCTTGCTATGACATCGGCCGGAAGGATAAACATAAAAAATGCAAAATTTGAAAGAGCTTACACGCCCCTCGATCATAATTGCGGATGCTATACGTGTATGAATTATTCCCGTGCATATCTCAGACACATCTACAAGGCGGGCGAGATGCTTTCTGCAACGCTGTTATCGCTGCACAATATACATTTTCTGATCGAAACGGTGAAAAAAATGCGTTCGGCGATCGAGGAAAGCAGATTTCAGGAATATAAAAGGGATTTTTATAAACGATATGGATATGAAGATCTGTAAAGATGACAGATACTGCGGCGGCTGCACGTATCAGGGTGTGCCGTATGAAGAACAACTTGCCGAAAAGGACAGGCAGGTAAGAGACTTGTTAAAAGCTAAAAATATAGACATCGGCGTCTACACCGGTATTGAGCCGAGTCCTTCGCAGTACAGGTATAGAAATAAAATGGAATATACCTTCGGTGATCTTGTAAAAGATGGCGAAATGACCTTAGGAATGCACAGAAAAGGAAGCTTCATGTCTATTGTTACAGTAGATGAGTGTCAGCTTGTCCATGAAGATTTCAACAAAGTGCTCAAAAGTACACTCGCCTTCTGTATAGCCAAGGGATATGAAAAATATCACAAGAAGAGTCATAAGGGACTGATGCGCAATCTGATAGTGAGGCTCGGACAGAACACAGGTGAGCTTCTTATAAATATAGTTACCAGCAGTCAAAGTGAATTCGATGAAGATGAATACCTTGCATGTATAGAAGATATCGATCTTGAGAATGACGTTGTGGGCATTCTTCATACGATAAATGACAATATTGCGGACGCAGTAAACTGTGATAAACTCAGGGTGCTCAGAGGCCGTGATTTTTATATGGAAAAGATCAAGGGGCTTGATTTTAAAGTCAGCGCCTTTTCGTTTTTTCAGACAAACGTGCGAGCAGTGGAAAAATTGTACGATTATGCACTGTCGCTTCCTGAGAATTTCAGCGGCAGTACAGTCTTTGATCTTTACAGCGGCACGGGAACCATAATGCAGATAATGGCCCTTAAAGCCGGGAAAGCAATAGGTATAGAACTAGTTGAAGATTCTGTAGAAGCGGCAGAGGCCAACGCCAGGCTTAATAAACTTTCAAACTGCAGTTTTTTTGTAGGGGACGTCTTTGAAAAACTTGATGAAATCCGGGAAAAACCGGATGTAATCGTTGTGGATCCGCCGCGAATAGGTATAAAGCCCGATGCGCTTGACAAGATAATCGCATACGGTGTGGAAGAGATAGTATATATCTCCTGCAATCCCAAGACTCTGGCGGAAAATCTTTATTATTTGAAATACTACGGATATGAGCCGAAGAACATAAAAGCATTTGATAATTTTCCGAATACAAGTCATGTTGAGACAATCGTGTTGCTTTCCAAACTGGATTCAAAGAATTATATTAGTGTAGAACTTCCGATGGATGATATGGACTTAACAAGTGCTGAAAGTAAGGCAACATATAAACAAATTCAAAAATATGTTTTTGAGAAGTTTGGATTTAAGGTATCTAATTTATATATAGCACAAGTAAAAGAAAAATGTGGAATTAAAGAAAGAGAAAATTATAATAAACCTAAAAAAGAAGACTTAAAACAACCAATTTGTCCAATAGAAAAAGAAGAGGCAATAAAAGATGCGTTTAGATATTTTCAGATGATCTAATAGATGTTCACTAAAGCTATAATTTCAAAATTAGTATTTGAAAATGTTCAAGTTTAGTATCCTATTAATAATTAAATATTGAATGGAGTAAGCCTATGGAATAATGTTAAAGTTAAAAAATTAGTGAAAGGATGGCTAAAATGCGATTATCGAAGATAAAGATTAAAAACTACAGATTGCTTATTGATGCCGAATTGGATGTCGATGTAAAAACAACCCTTATTGTTGGCAGGAATAATACTGCCAAGACTTCCTGTAGTAACTGTATCAACACCGTGCTGCAAGGAAACGATTTTTCATACAATGATTATACTATATCAAAGCGAAAAAACCTCTACAACCTGTTTTTTCAGTTCATGGAGAAAAAATTAAGTTATGAAGATCTCTGCAGAGGAATAGAACCTATTTCTATAGAGTTTGTAGTTGATTATTCATTGGATGATCCAGATACAAAATTGGGGGCATTGTCACCTTTCATTATCGACGTTGATGTGGATACCACTGCAGCGTTAATTCGTGCGGAGTATCAGTTGAAAACTGACGAAAGCAAACTGCGGGAACTGTTTAAGGATAGTTGCTATAGTAATGATAAATTTGCTCCCCAAGCAGAGGAAATGCACGCTATGCTTGCAAGCAATTTTTCGAGGTTGTTTGGCTTAATTATCTATGCGGTTAATCCAAAGAATTTAGAAGATCAGCAAGTTAAAAGTCATAGAGAACTTGAAGACCTTTTCCCTTATTATCCGATTCCTGCAGAACGCATACTTGGAGAAGATGGTACTCAAAAGAACGAGTCCCTTAGTTCGTTGATTGCGGACTATTTCAGCTTGAACGAGGAAGATTTGACACCTGATATAGCAGAGAAAGTCAAGGAACTCCGTGCAGTAGTTGATGGTGCAAATAAAAATGTGCAAAAAGAAAGCGATCGAATACTCAGTGACTTGGTCAGCAAGGCAGTTGGTTTTGGCTATCCTAATGTTGAAGAATTGCAGCTTGGTGTTACTACTGAGTTGAAAATTGACGATCAAATAAAAAACCAGACACGGCTTTCATATAGCTCTGGCACCTGTGACGAAAGCCTACCTAGCTCCCATAACGGACTGGGGCACAAGAATTTGATTAAAATGGAATTTCTCTTGGCTGCGTTTGCACGAGATGTTGAGAAAAAGGGAGACGCCTGCATTCCATTGTTGTTCATTGAAGAACCAGAGTCACATATGCATCCTCAAATGCAGCATGCGTTTGCGGAGCATTTAGAAAAATTCCTCGATAAAATTACAACTGTTCATATTCAAACGTTTTTAACTACTCACTCTGCACATATAGCGAATACTATGGATTTCTCTAAAATCCGGTATGCGCAAAAGTCTAAATCTGGAGTTGTTTATAATAACCTTGATATTTTTGCGAGAGAAAATGCTGACAACATGGATTTCATCAAGAAATACCTTACACTTAGCAGATGCGATTTGTTCTTTGCAGATAAGATCATTTTTGTTGAGGGTGCTTCGGAGCGGTTGCTGCTACCGGACATGATAGAGAAATGTGAGAAAGAAAAACTGTTTGATTCAGAAAAGTATAAACTGCCTGCACAGTATTATGCTTTGATAGAAATTGGAGGAGCATACGCATACAAATTCATACCTTTTGCAGACTTCCTCGGACTCCCTTGCTTAATCCTTACGGATATAGATTCTATGATAGATGGCAGAACAAAGGCTGTTGTCAGCAAAGGTAAGTCCACCTCCAATGCAACAATAAAATGGTGGATGCGCAAAATTAAGGGTATTCCGCAGAATAGTAAAGATAAGATTTACCTTGCGGATATCACCGCTGCAACAGATGTAGAAAAGACTCTGGGGAAATGTCATATTGAATATCAAACTTCGGAAAATGGGATATGTGGCAGATCTTTGGAAGAAGCCATCATGAATGTGAATCGTAGTCATTATGGGTTCATAGAACCTGTTGCCGAAGAAGATTTGGAGTTTACTGAGAAAAGCAAGACGGACTTTGCACTCAATCTGATTTGCAATAATCCCAATTATTCTATTCCTCAATATATTAAAAATGGTTTAATATGGCTTAATCAGCAGCGAGTTCTTGAGTGAGGAGGTGTTGAGAATTGTCTAAGAATTATGGATGTTTAAATTATAACATAGCTAAGGCGGAAGCAGACAAAGTCGACGAACAAATAATTTCTGCACTCAAGGCTGGGCGTAGCTTTCGCGTGGAGGCAGGTGCTGGTTCTGGAAAAACCTACTCACTAAACCGTGTAATTGAATGGATTCAAGCAAATAAGTGGAATGATTATCGCCGAAAAAAGCAGAATGTAATATGTATTACATATACAAATGCAGCTGTTGATGTGATTACGCAGCGCTTATCCCAAGATTCATTTATTCTTCCATCGACAATCCATTCATTTGCTTGGAATGCAATCAAGCAGTATCAAAGTACCCTTATTAGCATTATCGAGAACGATGTGTCATTAACAACGACGGAAACGGACTTCAGCAATGTGTTAGAGATTTGCTATACTTTAGGACACCGTTATGTATCCCAAGGAGTTCATTACTTGCACCATAATGATGTTTTGAAACTTTTTTGTACTCTGCTGGATAATGCAAAATTTCGCCGTGTTTTCTCTGACAAATACCCGTTGATTTTAATTGATGAATACCAAGATTCCTACAAACCGATTATCACACGTTTTATAAACTTTTTTATTGCAGAAGGAGTAGGTCCACAATTTGGCTTTTTCGGAGATGCATGGCAAACTATTTACCAAACCAACAACGCTTGCGGTGCGATAGAGCACGGCAATCTTCAGGAAATCAAAAAGGGTTCAAACTTTAGATCAGCACCCAGAATTGTGAAACTATTAAATGATATTCGCCCAGATTTACCACAACAATCTGCAATAGATAATTTTGAAGGTGAAGTAGTTGTTGTGACTTGCGATGATTTTTCTGGAGAACGTCGAACAGAACGTACATTCAAAGACGATCTCCCCGCAGAAGAACTGAAATCCAGACTGTTCCAGCTTTCAGACCACATCAAGAAAAACGCGTCAAAGGATGAAAATATCAAAATTTTGATGATTACTCATAAGGTTCTTGCCACACAGCAAGGATATGATCGCCTATTAGCCATTATTGATGATGGACTCCGAGATAAACAAGATCCATTTTTACTATTCTTCATGAATACCGTCGAACCAATATATGAAGCACTCAGCACATCAAATATGCAACTTCTGTTTGATACGCTTGGAATCAGACGATATCCTATCACGAAAAAAGCTGAGAAGATGAAATGGAAAGAGTTTGAGTCGCAGCTAAAGAAAGCCCGTAATGGCAGAGCCATTGATGTTATCAACACTATCGTAGAGACAAAGTTAGTGCCTATTCCATCATTGGTTGATGGATACTACCATCTATATTTTGATGCCCCTGATACAATCTATGGATTGGATGCAACAATCCGGGATGTTTTAGATTTAGATTACAGTCAATTTAAGGCGGCAATTGAATTTCTGTACCCTGAATCAGAGTTTTCGACAGAACATGGTGTTAAGGGCGAAGAATACGATAATGTTATCTTTGTTATCAGTAAAGGATGGAACCAATATCAATTTGAGACTTATGCACCTATGATAACTGGGAAAGTTCCAATACCAGTAGGTAAAGAGGCATCATATGAACGAAATAGAAATTTGTTTTATGTATGTTGCTCAAGACCAAAGAAAAGATTATTTTTATTTGTTTCAATACCTCTTAATTCCACTTTTAGAAATTTTCTAATCGATATAGTTGGAATAGAAAATATTTATACATTTAATGAATATTTAGATAATAAAGCTAAATAAAAATGTTGGTTTGAACAAACCTGAAAAGAAAGTTGTTTCTTTACTTATTGAAGATTCAGCTTCCACTTCAGATGAGCGTGCAATTTAAATTGGTTTAACAAAAAGAACCATAGAGCGAACGTTTATTTCTTACAAAATGAAAAAGTCATCGAAAGAATCGGAACAAAACGTGGTAGAAGATGGTTTGCAATAAAATAGGAAAATAATTCTTATAGATATATTTTATGTTGATGTTTATATGTGGAAGTTTGGACAAAAGTTCGCATGTGGAGACGGTTGTACTTCTTTCCCACAAAAAACCGGACAGCCGAATCAATGTAAAAGCGGAGTTCGGAGATGAAAATGGTAAATTTCCAATAGAGAGTATTGCGGAAAAGGCAGAAGAATATAAGCCTAAAGAGAAAGTTACATATAAAATGATCCAATTATACATAAAAGAGAAATATAATCTTAAAATGCACACTGTGTACATTGTAGAAGTGAAACGCAATTTAGGAATACAAATGCAGACAGAAAAAAGATCAGAGGATGCTTTAAAATATAAAAAACCACATCCACCTGAAGAAAAAGTTGAAATAATTAAAGATGCACTTTTACATTTTAATCTTATATAAATGTATGGATTCGTACATTTGTATGATGTGGCTATCCAAAATATAGTATAAAAAACAGGAGGTGTAATTATGAGAGAACAGAAATTCCATTTATACATGGATAGTGATGAACGAAGAATATTGATAGAAAGTCTTGTGGAACTAAAAAATCAGTTGATACAGCAAGGTAGATATACAGACTGTGTGGATGAAATCATCATAAGATTGGTGGATGCACCGATTAAAAAAAGTAAAAATTAAATACATATAAATTTCAAGAGCCGGATATCCCTAAATTGGACATACGGCTTTTGTTTATATAAAGGATAAAGATTACTATCTTTGAATATGTGGTAGAAAAAAGTATAATGTTCATAGGTGAATTAGAAATTGTATAGGTGAAACTTATGGGAAATAAAGTAATAATAGAAGGAAAGATAAAGAAATCAAAATAAATTATCGCCGACC
>DAISVU010000007.1:0-83026 GCA_036839975.1 Bacillota bacterium
AAGAACAGTAGGATCCGGAGTCGTAAGTGAGATCATAGAATAATAACAGAATTATGTAAAAATATGCAGGTGCAAAACACACCTGCATATTTTTATGCGCATGTTTCGATAAAAAATAAAATTTAAATTTTTATGGATTTAAAAGTTTAAACGTTTGACAAACCGGCTAAAATGTAGTCTAATTTTGTATGCGTGACATTATTATATTAATTATATAGAAGAGGGAAGAGTTTATGTTCGGACAATGGAAGCGAACATAAACCCCCGCTTTGTTAAGCTTTTAGGAGAAGAATATGGCATCATCAAAAAGAAGCCGCTGTATTTACATTACAGGGCTGGCATTGTTACTGTTTGTTACGCTTCCTTTGATGGTATCTGCAGCAGAAAAAGGTCCGGCAGTAGGCGACGCGACCGCTTGGTCTGTTTTACCGCCGTTGGTAGCTATCGCGCTTGCGCTCATAACGAAAGAAGTCTACAGTTCACTTTTTCTCGGCATACTCGTAGGCGGCGTGCTTTATGCGGGACCGAGTTTTACAGGGGTGCTGAAGCACGTCTTCGTAGACGGAATAATCGGATCGTATTCAGATGATGAAAATGTTATCGGAGGAGCGCTTTCGGATCCATATGATGTGGGAATCCTGATATTTCTTGTGATTCTCGGAGCAATGGTGGTTCTTATGAACAAATCCGGCGGTTCGGCTGCGTTCGGACGGTGGACAGCAGATAAGATCAGCACAAGAGAAGACGCGCAGCGATCGACGATATTCATGGGACTTATGATATTTGTGGACGACTATTTCAACTGTCTGACAGTGGGAAGTGTAATGAGACCGCTTTCGGATCAGCATAACGTATCGAGAGCAAAGCTGGCATATCTTATAGATTCAACGGCAGCGCCTGTCTGCATAATAGCTCCCATATCATCATGGTCAGCCGCAGTAAGCGGATTTGCAAAGGACATAGACGGCATCAATGGGTTTCAGCTTTTCATGCAGACGATCCCGTATAATTTCTATGCGCTCCTGACTATTGTTATGATGTTTGCGATAGTGCATATGAAATTTGATTACGGTCCAATGAAAAAATATGAAGATAATGCAAAGAACGGCGATCTTTTTACTGTAAAGGATCAGGCAGCCATCGATGCGGAACTTGAGAATGAAAACGTCAACACAAAGGAAAAGTCGGTGACCTTATCATACCTGTGGCAGTGCTTATAATCTGCTGCCTGATAGGAATGCTGTACACGGGCGGTATGTTCGAAGGTGAAAGTTTCATAGACGCATTCGCAAACTGCGATGCATCGGTAAGCCTTGTATTCGGCAGCGTTGTGGCAATCATCTTTACTATCATATTCTTCTGCGTGAGAAAGATTATAACCTTTAAGGATTGTATGGACAGCCTGCCTGAAGGTTTTAGAGCTATGGTGCCGCCTATACTGATATTGACTATGGCATGGACGCTTAAGGCTATGACGGACAGCCTCGGACTCAGGGAATTTGTTAAAAATTCAGTAACAGGATGGGGCAATACCTTTATTATGCTTTTCCCCGCTATCATATTCCTGATCGCTCTGGTTCTGGCATTTGCATCAGGTACTTCATGGGGAACATTTGGAATCCTGATTCCTATAGCCATATCTGTAACGGGAGCTTATCCTGAAATGACAGTAATGAGTGTTTCGGCCTGCATGGCAGGGGCTGTATGCGGTGACCACTGCTCACCGATTTCCGATACGACCATAATGTCATCGGCAGGTGCAGGATGTAATCATATAAGCCATGTTGAGACGCAGATTCCATATGCACTTACCGTTGCTGCGGTAGCATGTATAGCGTACATAATAGCAGGTATAACAAAGAGTGCGTTTATCTCACTTCCTGCAGGCATAGCGCTTATGATCATCACGCTTTATGTGATCAGGAAGTTTTCGAGCGGGAAACCGAAAAAATATGAAGCGGACAGGCAGGATGCGCCGGCATAAGGTCGGCTGTCCTGGTATTCACCGCATGACTTGATGAAAAGCGAATGTCGGACAGGCATGTTATTAAATAGAATAGGATTCTACTGCCTATCATTAAAAAAAACTTGCTAATGATATGTATCTATGTTATTATAATTAATTGTAAATTTACCTTTGCGATGTCATTTGATACTCCGACGATGACTTGGCAAAGGCGTATTGAATAAAGGAGGAATAATATGATCGACCAGGCAAAAAAAGCAGAAATAATCGAAGAGTACAAGACTAAAGACGGAGATACAGGGTCTCCTGAAGTACAGGTTGCAATTCTGACATACAGGATCAATGACCTGAATGAGCATCTCAAGGTGCACAAAAAAGATCACCATTCGAGAAGAGGTCTTCTCAAGATGGTAGGGCAAAGAAGAAACCTTCTCAATTACCTAAAGAATAAAGACTTGGAAAGATACAGAACATTGATTGCTCGTTTAGGATTGAGAAAATAATCAAAAATTTAAGCGGGGCAAAAACGCTCCGCTTATTTTATATCGGGAATGCAAAAAAGCGAGATGCGCCGCATTCTCGTAATACAGCCATGTATTGGCAAGATCGTTTGCAGAATAAGCTGTATGCGATCGAGGATAATGCGTACAGGTGGAAAATGAAAGATACGCAGAAGATATTAACAGGAGGTAGTTGTTAATATGAGATTTACAGATTATGAAACTTACAGGACTGCTATAGGCGGCAAGCTGATGCAGCTGGAAATCGGCAAGGTCTGCGAGCAGACTAACGGACAGGTAATTGTCAGGTACGGAGACACGGTTGTGAATGTTACCGCGGTAGCATCTAAGGCACCGCGCCCTGATATAGACTTCTTCCCGCTCAGTTGTAATTATGAAGAAAAAATGTATGCGGCAGGCAAGATCCCGGGCGGATTTTTAAAGCGTGAAGGAAGGCCGAGCAATCAGGCAATTTTGAATTCCCGACTTATGGACCGGCCTTTGAGGCCATTGTTCCCGAAAGGGTATTTTAATGATGTGCAGGTAGTTGCTACAGTAATGTCGGTAGACCTCGACGCGTCTCCGGAGATTGCGGCGATGATAGGTTCCTCTGTGGCTCTGGCGATATCGGATATTCCGTGGGACGGCCCGACCGGATCGGTGATAGTTGGAAGAGTTGACGGCAACTTTATCATTAATCCTACGCTTACCCAGCGCGAAGAAAGTGACATGCATATTGTGGTTTCAGGCACCAGGGAAGCTGTCATGATGGTTGAAGCCGGTGCAAATGAAGTACCCGAGATGGAAATACTCGATGCGATCATGTTTGCACACGAGGAGATCAAAAGGATAGTCGACTTCATAAATGAGATAGTAGCTGAGATCGGAAAAGAAAAACAGGATATAGAGCTTTATCATGTTCCGGAGGAAATCGAGACTGCTGTGGCAGAATATGCGGGCGGCAGGATGCGAGAAGCAGTACATACATTTGAGAAACTGGAAAGACTTGAAAATATGGACGCTGTCGAAACTGAAACGCAGGAACACCTTGCTGAGATTTTTCCTGAATGTGAAAAGGATATATCAAATGCGCTTTATGCTATAAAGAAGGAGCAGGTGAGGAGTCTCATACTGGATGACGGCATCAGACCGGACAATAGAAATCTGACTGAAATAAGACCGATCTGGTGTGAGACCGGTGTGCTGCCGAGGGCTCACGGCACGGGGCTTTTCAAGCGTGGCCAGACGCAGGCGCTTTCGATCACAACGCTTGGCGCGATAGGCGAGGCGCAGAGGATAGACGGCATAACCGAAGAAACTGAAAAAAGATATATGCATCATTACAACTTCCCGCCTTATTCGGTGGGCGAAGCTTCACCGATGAGAAGCCCGGGGAGACGTGAGATCGGACACGGTGCGCTGGCTGAAAGAGCCATACTGCCCGTACTGCCGGATATTGAGGAATTTCCTTATACTATCAGAGTTGTATCGGAGATATTGTCATCGAACGGTTCGACGTCTCAGGCATCAGTATGCGGAAGCTGTATGTCACTGATGGATGCGGGTGTGCCTATTACGGCTCCTGTTGCAGGCATAGCAATGGGTCTTGTCGAAAGAGTGGAAGCGGACGGTTCAAGCAGGATGGCTATCCTTTCGGATATACAGGGTATGGAAGACTTCCTTGGTGACATGGACTTCAAGGTTGCGGGAACAGCTAAAGGTGTTACGGCCATACAGATGGATATAAAGGTACACGGCCTGTCACGACGGGTGCTTGAAGATGCTCTGAAGCAGGCTTATGACGGCAGAATGCATATACTGAAACAGATGCTTGATGAGATACCGGAGCCGAGAGCTGAACTTTCACCATACGCTCCGAGGATAATATCCATGCAGATCGACCCTGATAAGATCAGGACTGTTATAGGCCCAGGAGGAAAGACTATCAATAAGATCGTCGATGAAACGGGTGTAAAGATCGATATCGATGATGACGGGCAGATATTCATTGCAGCTCCTGATATGGAAAGCGCTCGCGCAGGACAGGAAGCGATAGAACTTTTGATCAGGGACGTAGAGGTCGGAGAGACCTACGAAGGTGAAGTAAAGAGAATAATGAATTTCGGGGCATTTATCGAGGTGCTTCCGGGCAAGGAAGGTCTGCTGCATATCTCCAAGATGGCTAAGCGCAGAGTCGAAAAGGTCGAAGACGAGATGAACATAGGAGACAAGGTGAAAGTCAAAGTAACTGAGATCGACAATCAGGGAAGGATTAATCTTTCCAGAAAAGAATTGCTGTAGAAAACTGTGTACATGGCAGATCGCGTATTCAAAGAGTGGAGGAAATCGGTATATGATTTTCCTCCATGTTTTTTGCGGCTGATTCGAACAAATCAGCTCCCGCTGCAGCGCAAGCTGATTTGTTCGACATCGATATAATCAGCAATATAAAAGATCATGCTGTCGTCTTGAAGGCGGCAGACTGAAATGTTATTATTCTCATGTGCATGAGCGACGGAGAATCAAACGGATAATTATTATAAATCAATGGTTGAAATTAAGGGGATCAATAATGATCGATATAGATGAAGTGCAGGATATGCTCGATGATTTGGCGGAAGAAATGCCGGAGATCTTTTACAAGGACCTTAACGGAGGGATACTGCTGCTGCCTGAGGCTATGATCAGTCCGTATGCGCAGCATGATGATCTTTACACTATGGGACAGTACAGGCGCGATGCGTCTATGGGAAGGCTTATAATCATATATTACGGTTCATTTGCGAAGATGTACGGACATTTAACACGGGAGCAGCTGAAAGTAAAACTGCGTGAAGTCCTGCGGCATGAATTCAGACATCACATAGAGTCGCTTGCGGGGGAACGCGGGCTTGAAATAGAAGATGAGAAACAGATCAATGAATATCTGAAGCGCTTTTGAAAGCTGAATATGCCTGAAGACTGCATTGATCATACCTGCCGCAGCCGCTGTCCCGGCATCAGGGGGCAGATCATTGAGGGCATTCAAATGCGGCGTCTTCGAGGTGTTCAAAATGCTTGACACGACTGAGTGCATAGCATAAAATTGTGCTGTGAAGAAATTGAGAGGGGACGTTGATTTCGATGTGTTCACCCCGGCTGTTTTTGCATTAAGGAGAAGGTGAGTAAAGCTGCACCGACAAACAATTAAACAGCAGTAATCATATGCGGGGCAATAGAGAGTTTGCAAAACAAATCAAAATAAGGGTCGTAACAGCGATTTTTAATACTGACTCCGTGAATCCATATTAAAAGAGTAAGATAATTCGAAAGAAGAGGAAAAAAATACATGTTAAAAAATCTATCGGAAAAACCAATCGCTGAGGTTCAGAAAGCACAGGCAGACAAGTGGGTTGATGAAGACCTTCTCGGGAAATGTGTGACGTTAAGAGAAGGCAGACCTTTATTTATATTTTATGAAGGACCTCCGACAGCAAACGGCAAGCCGGGCATTCATCACGTGATCGCGAGGACACTTAAGGATTCAGTGTGCAGATACAAGACGATGCGTGGATTCAAAGTGACCAGAAAAGCCGGATGGGACACGCACGGTCTTCCGGTTGAGATCGAAGTTGAAAAACAGCTAGGGTTTGACGGCAAGCAGGATATTGAAAAGTACGGAATAAAGGAATTCAACGAAAAATGCAAAAAATCCGTATTTAAATATGAAGAGATGTGGCGGGATATGACGCATCGCATGGGATTTCTGATAGATATGGACGACCCTTATATCACGCTGGATAACGATTATATCGAGACATGCTGGTGGATAATAAATAAATTTTTTAAAGAGGGTCTGATATACGAGGGGCATAATATACTGCCATATTGCCCGAGGTGTGGAACCGGTCTTGCATCACATGAAGTTGCTCAAGGGTACAAAGAAGTCAAGGTTCTTACACTTACTGCGAAATTTAAGAGAAAAGACGCGGATGAATATTTCCTCGCATGGACAACGACGCCTTGGACACTTGCTGCAAATGTCGCGTTGACAGTTGGACCGGATGTTGACTATGTCAAAGCCAGGATGACAAGCGGTGATGAAGAGGGCAATGTATTTTATGTTGCCGGAGTGTTGGCTGACAAAGTGCTCGGAGAGGGCAGCTATGAAGTAATCGAAGAGATGAAGGGCCGGGATCTCGAATACATTGAGTATGAACAGCTGATGCCGTTTTGTAAACCGGATAGAAAAGGTTTTTTTGTGACATGCGCGGATTACGTGACGGTAGAGGATGGTACAGGAATCGTCCACACTGCACCGGCATTTGGTGAAGATGACTATCAGACAGGCAGGAAATACGACCTTCCTGTCGTCAATCCGGTGGATGAAGAAGGTAAATATACGGAAACACCATGGAAGGGCCGCTTTATTGTGGAAGACGGTCTGGCTATTGAAATATTGAAATATCTGGCAGATGAGGGAAAAGTATTCTCAAAGGAAAAAATGGTGCACAATTATCCCCACTGTTGGAGATGCGGAACGCCGCTCGTTTACTATGCAAAACCTGGATGGTACATAGAGATGAGCAGACTCAAGGATCAACTGGTAAAAAACAACGACAGTGTCAACTGGTTCCCTGATTATGTGGGTGAAAAGCGTTTCGGCAACTGGCTTGCCGACGTTAAGGACTGGGCTATCTCAAGAGACAGATACTGGGGTACGCCTATACCGGTATGGCGCTGTGAATGCGGCCATCTTGAATGTGTAGGAAGCAGAAAAGAACTTGCTGAAAAGGCAGTGGAGAACATAGATGAGAGCATTGAGCTGCACAGACCGTATGTGGATGATGTGCACATAGTATGTCCTGACTGCGGCAGACATATGAATAGGATACCTGAAGTTATGGACTGCTGGTTTGACAGCGGAGCCATGCCGTTTGCACAAAGGCACTTTCCGTTCGAAAATGAGGAAAAGTTTGATACCGAATTCTTTCCGGCTGATTTTATCTGCGAAGGTATAGACCAGACGAGAGGATGGTTTTATTCGCTTATGGCAATTTCAACATTAGTGAAAGGCTGTGCGCCATACAGGAATGTGCTGGTAAACGACCTGATATTGGATAAAGATGGAAAGAAGATGTCCAAGCACATAGGCAACACCGTAGATCCATTTGAATTGTTTGATAAATACGGCGCTGATGCGACAAGATGGTATCTTATGCATGTATCGCCGGCATGGTCGCCGACACGGTTTGACGAAGAGGGTCTGAAGGAGATTGTCAGCAAATTCTTTGGAACGCTCAGGAATGTTTATAATTTCTTTGTACTTTATTCAAATCAGGACGAGATCACTCTCGATGTGCTTGGTGTTGATGAAAAAGGAGATCCGAAAGAAAACGGAAATTATGTCAAACCTTTCGACAGACCAGAGCTTGACCGGTGGATACTTTCAAAATACAATTCGCTTATAGGTGAGGTGACCGCCGATATGGACGCTTATGATCACATGAAGTCGGTGAGGAAGATTCAAAACTTTGTGATAGAAGATCTGTCCAACTGGTATATCAGAAGAGCCCGCAGAAGATTTTGGAATCAGGAGCTTACTGAAGATAAGAAAGCCGTCTACGTGACGACCTATGAGGTTCTGACAGGGGTGGCTAAACTTATCGCGCCGTTTGCTCCATTCATTGCAGATGAGATGTACACTTATCTTACAGCGGATGAATCGATACATACTGCCATGTTCCCTGAAAGAGACGAGAATCTGGTGGATAAGAAAATCGAGGAAAGAATGGATCTTGTAAGGATCATAGTAGGTCTCGGACGAGGTATCCGCGAGAAGAACAGCATAAAGGTGAGGCAGACGCTTAAGAGCATACTGGTGGACGGTTCGCATGAGAACATAATCAGCGATCTTACACCGCTTATAACGGAAGAACTGAACGTAAAAGAGGTAATATATGAAAAAGATCTTTCTTCATATATAAACTATCAGCTTAAGCCGGACTTTAAAGTCGCAGGACCGATGCTCGGCAGGAATATAAAGGCGTTTGGAAATGCGCTGGGAAATGCCGACCCTTCTGATTTCGTTGCTCAATTGGAAAACTCTGATAAGGTTGACCTCGATATCGGCGGAGGGGAGATCCTTGAGATAACAAAAGAAATGGTAGATGTGAGAATAGATGCAAAAGAGGGCTTTGCAGTAGCTATGGAAAACAATGTTTTTGCAGTTCTTGACACCGGTCTCGATGCTGATCTCGTAAATGAAGGCTATGTGCGAGAAATCATTTCCAAAGTACAACAGCTCAGAAAGCAGAATTCCTATGAAATGATGGACAATATAAATATTTATCTCAATGCTGACGATGAGATCGCTGCTGCTGTCAAAGAATACAGGGATTATATAATGAAGGAGACGCTGGCGCATAATATCGACAGAGGCGACGATCTGGCGGAATACAATATCAATGGCCATAAGACAGGCATCGGTGTTGAGAAGATATGACGGTATTTATAAATTCAAACCATGCCGCCATAACCGAACAAGAAAATGGCGGGCTGCACATTGCTGAAGCCTATCCCGACAGGTACACATCTGTCTTGAATTGCAGTTATACAAAAACAGCAGAATATAAAAGAAATGGTTCATATAGGAAACGACTGGGATGAAATCCTGGCTGATGAATTCAATAAAGAGTATTATCGTAATTTGCGAATATTCCTCAAAGAGGAATATTCAAAGCATACCGTGTATCCCGAAATGTATGATATCTTTAATGCATTCAAGCTCACGGCGTACAGCGATGTAAATGCGGTCATACTGGGACAGGATCCGTATCATGAGCCGTATCAGGCGCATGGACTTTGCTTTTCGGTACAGAAGGGAGTGCGGAAACCGCCGTCGCTTGTTAACATATTTAAGGAACTCGAGGCGGACATCGGAATCAGACAGCCTGATCACGGCTGCCTGACAGACTGGGCCGAAAGCGGAGTTCTGCTTCTAAATACGGTGCTCACCGTGAGGAAAGGAAATGCAAATTCCCATGAAGGCAGAGGATGGGAGATCTTTACCGATAAAATCATCAGCATTCTGAACGAAAGAGATGATCCTGTCGTGTTTATCCTTTGGGGAGCAAACGCACAGAAAAAGACGGAGCTCATAACAAACCCACAGCATCTGATCCTGAAGGGTGCGCACCCAAGCCCTCTGTCCGTGCACCGCGGATTTTGGGGAGGAAGATATTTTTCAAAGACCAACAGGTTTCTTATTCGTTACGGAAGGTATATAGACTGGACGATTTCAGACATGTAGCGCTGTGCGGAAGGATGTTCAGGCGGTCTGTTATCTTAAGTTTTTGAGGCTGTAATGCGAAGACTGTAAATTCGCTAGGCATACAGGAGTTTTTTTTAGAGAACGGAGGTAAACAATGTCAATATCAATGATCATTCTGATAGTGATAGCCATAATAGTATTGCTCATTATCATAATGTTCATCGGAGCGTACAACAGCTTTGTGAAGCTGAGAAACAATGTTGAAGAAGCGTTTGCGACGATGGACGTTTATATGAAAAAGAGGTTCGACCTTATACCGAATCTGGTCGAGACCGTGAAGGGCTATGCCGCGCACGAGTCGGGCACGCTTGAAAAAGTCGTGCAGGCAAGGAACATGGCGCAGAGCGCTGCGACAATAGAAGACCGGATCGCGGGTGAGAATGCGCTGACCGGGACACTCAAGAGCCTGTTTGCAGTGGCTGAGAACTATCCTGATCTTAAAGCCAACCAGAACTTCATGGATCTTCAGGGGCAGCTTCAGAGAGTGGAGGAGGATATAGCAAACTCGAGAAAATACTACAATGCTACAATAAAACAGTACAACACTAAGACTGAGACATTTCCGAGCAACATAATTGCAGGTATATTTCATTTTCAGAGGAAGCCTATGTTCGAAGTTGAGGCGGAGGAAGAAAGACAAAATGTTAAAGTACAGTTCTAAGAGATACATATGCGGAGCGTCGGTGATATTCATTTCGCTCATGCTGTGCTTCGCCATGCTGATACCGGCACAGGTAAGCGCGGCGAGTATGGATACGAAGGCTTTTAACGTGGAAATGAAAGTCAGTGAGAATAACACTATAGATGTTAGTGAGACTATAAATGTCACGTTCACAGGCGGCAAACACGGGATATACAGATATATTCCCCTGAAGGGAACTGTTTACATGAAAAAGGATGGGAAAATCCACGAAGTCGATACGAAAATGAAAGTCAGCGATATCGATGTAGACGGCTATGAATATGAGACATACACCGAGAACGGAAATCAGGTGATTAAGATCGGCGATCCCGACCTTATGCTTACGGGTGATCAAAGCTACAGGATATCGTATAAGCTTACTGTATATGATGATGGATTCGATAAGTTCGATTATTTCTATTATAACGTGATACCGCAGGGCAGAGACGAGGATGATGTTCTCGGTTGGGAGACAGCGATCGACAGTGCAAATGTGACGATCGAGATGCCGAAAGCCTTTGATAAAAACGATCTCCAAGTATATGTGGGGAAATATGGCGCAACGGTTGAAAGCACTCAAAAATACAGCTTTGAGCAGTCAGTGACAGGGAACATCATAAATATAAAAATAAATAAACCTCTCGAAAAAGGAGACGGTGTGACTGTTCAGCAGCTTTTGCCGGAGGGATATTTTGTGGATGTGAAGTCAACTTCCGGAGCGGGTCTGCTCTCCGTGATCGTATCAGCTGTAGCCGGAATACTGGCATTTGTACTGTTCTTAATGTACGGGCGTGATAAAAGGACTGTTGAGACTGTTGAATTCTATCCGCCGGAGGGAATGACTTCGGCCGAGGTCGGATATGTAATAGACGGATATGCCGATGATGAGGATCTTGTATCACTGATCATATACTACGCCGACAAGGGATATCTTTCTATAGAAGAACAGGGTAAAGGCAGGCATAAATACTTCGTTTTGAATAAACTGAAAGATCTTCCGCCGGAAGCGAAAATGTATGAAAATATATTCTTCAATAACATGTTTATGTGCGGTAACGGGCAGCAGGTCACAACAGATACATTAAAAGACTCGGAATTTTATTCGGACATCTGCATGGCAAAAAGTCAGCTGGAAAGCTATTATAAGGATGATAAGAAGCAAAGGATATTTTCAGGTAAAAGCACGGCTCTGCGGCTTGTTTCGGGCATACTTATGATTGTGCCTATGCTTATAGCCGGATTTATGGGAGCGAGAGAAGATCTTAACATGTCCACTATGTTTCTTATTGGGTCTCCGCTTCTGGGCTTTTTAGTATGCGGAGCCTGGGCTATAAAAACATACGACAGGAAAGAAGCTGTGAAGGCGTCAAAATATAGAGCGATGACGATATTTTCAAACCTTCTGACATTAATTTGTCTGCTTCTTTGTGCATGGTTTGTATATGTATCCCTATCCGCGCTTGCCGCGGCAGTGGCGACAGTGATGTCTGTTTTGGCATATATAGCGACGCGCCAGATGCGCTCGAGGACAGCGTATGGAAATGAGATGCTCGGAAAATTGCTGGGCTTCAGAAACTTCATAAGGGTGTCTGAGGTGGACAGGCTGGAAGCACTGGTAGAGCAGGATCCGAAATACTTCTACAGCATACTTCCTTATGCGTACGTGTTCGGCCTTTCGGATAAATGGGCGAAGAAATTTAAATCAATTGCGGTCGAACCGCCGAACTGGTTCTATGTCAGCGACTACTACGGTGCAGGAATGTTCAACACGGTCGTGTTCATGTCGATGCTGAATAATTGCACAAAGTCGTTTGCTGCAACTGTCAAAATACCGGACTCGGGCAGCGGCGGTTCTTCCGACTTCGGAGGCGGCGGCGGCTTCGGAGGCGGCGGCATGGGCGGCGGCGGAGGCGGCTCATGGTAGCATTATAAAAAATGTGGCTGTGAAAATCCGGTTATAAAAGTTTGTCGGATATTGCGGCGCTGAGATACAGATCAGTACATATCCATATATTTCGTAAAACAGGCAAGGGGGGGGTATTCGAAGAATGCCCCCGTATGTTTTGCAAAGCGGGGGCAGTTTGATTGTATTGATCAGGCTTAGACGTTTTACAGTTTTGTATATGGCTAATATATCTGAACATATTATTATGTAAGGATCGAGAGACTTGTATGAGCGTTGACAGCAAGGGAGAGGGCACATGAAAATTTATTTTAATATTATTACGGCTGCATGTATTGCGTTTTTGATCGCATTTTCATTTGCGGGATGCGGGAGATCGGATGATTCACAAGGCGGTATTGAAATACATGACATAGCGGGAAGCTGGACACTTACTTCATTTCGAGTGGGCGACAGGGAATATGATATGAAAGAATATTTTGATAAATACGGTGTCAATAGCAGGGATTATGAGATGAAATTCACATTCAAAGAGGACGGGACTGTGACGGGCAAAATTTTTAAAACGAAGATCGACGGAACGTATGAACTCGAAGGCAGTGCGGTCAAGATAAAGTATGGCGCAAGGTCAAAGAAACTTGCAGGCAGGGAAGGGAAATATACTTATGATAAAAAGGCCGGCGAACTGACAGCGGAAAATATCGACAGGACGGCAACGGTAGTAATGACGCATATGAAAGACCGGTGAAATGAAGTGATAATTAAAAACAGCGGTATAGAGATCAGATAAAAACTGAAAGCATTTATCTGATTCGGCATGCAGGGAAAACAGGCTGAAAAAGGTGTTGAAACAATAGAATGCATATAGTATAATGATTGTCGGTCTGGCACAGGGCAGGACCGTATTTATAGATCACACACACCTGATTGCTTCAGCATTTGGTGCCGTCTTTTCCGGCAGCTGTTATCGGCAGATCGCGCGGAAATATGTTGCAGTGAACAGACGGTTGATGCGAAGAATGGCTCAGGTGGAGGTAAAACCAGGAGGAAAAAGAATATGTCAGTAGTATCTATGAAACAGCTGTTGGAAGCCGGTGTCCATTTCGGTCACCAGACAAGAAGATGGAACCCTAAGATGGCTCCATATATCTTTACAGAAAGAAACGGTATATATATCGTAGACCTTCAGAAAACTGTAAAAATGATTGATAATGCCTATGCATTCATGAAAGAAGTTGCAGAAAGCGGTAAACCCATACTCTTCGTAGGAACAAAGAAACAGGCGCAGGCGGCTGTATACGATGAGGCAAAGCGCTGCGGAGAATACTATGTAAACCAGAGATGGCTGGGCGGCATGCTCACTAACTACAAAACTATTTCCAACAGCATAAAAAAACTTAATCACATAAGAGAGATGGAAGAAGACGGAACGTTTGAAAAGCTTTCGAAAAAAGAAGTTATAAAGTTCAATCTTGAGGCGGACAAACTGGAAAAGTTCCTTGGCGGAATCAAGGATATGAAAGGTATGCCGGGCGCAATATTTGTGGTTGACCCGAAGAAAGAAAAGATCGCAGTAAGGGAAGCGAGGATTCTCGCCATTCCTATAGTCGGCATTGTGGATACTAACTGTGACCCGGATGACGTGGACTACGTGATCCCGGCCAATGATGATGCAATAAGAGCGGTAAAGCTCATAGCAGGGACTATGGCGGATGCAGTGCTTGAAGCTAAACAGGGTGAAAGCTTTGATGAAGGCGAGGAATCGACAGCAGATGCTCAGATAGAAGCTGAAGAGGCAGCTGCAGATAAAGAGACTACTGAGGAAGATGCGGCAGAAGACGATGCGCAGGTATCTGAAGCAGCAGAAGATAATACGTCAGAACAGCCTGACGCTTAGAGTGATATGTGCGACGTGTTATGAAAATGTGTAATTCGGCCGCAATCATGAAATTGAAATAACATTGTGGGAATGATAAAGAATAAGGAGTGATAAATATGGCGGTAACAGTATCAATGGTAAAGGAACTGCGCGGAAATACCGGTGCAGGTATGATGGACTGTAAAAATGCACTGGTTGAAGCAGACGGAGATATGGATAAGGCTATCGAGCTGCTCAGAGAAAAGGGACTTTCAAAGGCAGCTAAGAAAGCTGACAGAATCGCGGCGATGGGTCTTGTAAGGACAGCGTTTGCAGCGGATGGAAGTGCAGCAGCTATCGTGGAAGTGAATTCAGAGACGGATTTTGTTGCAAAGAATGATGAATTCATCACATTTGTTGAGGATATCGCAAAGCTTGCTCTGGAGTCAGATGCCGCTGACATGACGGCGTTCATGGCGCTTCCGCTCGGAGCAGGCACAGTGCAGTATGCGCTTAACGATAAGATAGCGACTATAGGCGAAAACATGAATATAAGAAGATTTAAGAAGTTTAACGATCCGGGGACTGTGTATACGGGATATATTCACGGAAACGGAGCTATCGGCGTTATCGTAGGATTGAAGACCGATGCGAGCGCAGATGAGATAGAAATAATAGGCAAGGATGTCGCTATGCAGGTTGCATCCATGAGTCCTAAATTTTTAAATGAGGATGAAGTGGATCAGGACTGGCTTGAACATGAAAAAGAAATAGCAAAACAGCAGCTGTTAAATGAAGGCAAACCTGAGAAACTGCTTGAGAAAATAATCCCGGGCAAAGTAAAGGCTATACTTAAGGAAGTCTGCCTGGTGGATCAGAAATTTGTAAAAGACAGTGATGTCACAGTCGGTAAGTATGTCGAGAACGCTGCAAAGGATCTTGGCAGAGATATGCAGATCGCATCAATGATTCGCTATGAGGTAGGCGAAGGGATCGAAAAGAAAGAAGAAGATTTCGCGGCAGAAGTAGCAGCACAGATGGCCAACAAGTAAGCTCTGTAAACCTTGAAAATTCTATAGGATTTGATGAAAGATCCCCTGGAAATGCTGCGCATTTCATCCATGCTCAGGGGATTTTTGTGTTTAGAGGAAACTATCACATATAAAATTGCGACTCCACCGTGCGGAAAGCTGAAGCGGGTGTAAAAACCTCAGAACGGGTTGCGCAGAGAGGTTTTATAATACAGAACATGGCGTGCAAATAACTTTTGCGTGCCGCGTTTACTTTATGAATCACTTTGGATATAATAAGCATATACAGATAAAATTTCTGCCGCGCACGCATTCTGTGTGACATGTGATGCACTATGCTGCACGGTACGGTCCGGAAAAAAGCATATATATGCACGATAATACGAGGAGGGACATATGAACGGAACAGACTTGCTTACAACGAGAAGAAGTGTTAGAAAGTTTAAAGATCAGGCGGTTACGGCGGAAGACATCAAAGGTATCATTGAGATAGCAAAGTACGCACCGAGTTGGAAGAACACTCAGACGCCGAGATATATTGCAGTTTTAGATGATGATATGAAAAAGCAGGTAGCAAGTGACTGCGTGCTCGGTTTTGAAAGCAATCAGAAAACAATAAGTGCTGCACCGGCTTTGATAGTGGTTACTACAATAGACGGAAGATCCGGATATGAAAAGGATGGAACACCAACCACTTCAAAAGGCACGCATTGGCAGTCATTTGATGCAGGCATTGCAACGCAGACATTTTGTCTGGCTGCATGGGAAAAAGGTTTTGGCACAGTTGTAATGGGTATATTCGATGAACAGAAAGTGATAAATGTCATAAGAGCAGTTGAAGGCAGATCGGTATCGGCGCTTATCGCGCTCGGAGTTCCGGATGAGGAACCGAAAGCACCTAAGCGTAAGGGAATAGATGACCTGCTGACAGTTAAGTAGACTGCATTAAAGCAGCATACAGCAGAACGATCTGAACAGATAAGCAAAGGACCCGGAAGAATTTATTCCGGGTCTTAAAATTTAATTTGATTGTTTCATTGTCCAGTACGATCGCATTTTATCATGCATGTGAAGGGACTGTCTTTATGGGGTCGTAAAGCTGCGCTTGGTTCAGTCATGAATCTCGTGTTCATCTTCTTCTTTCTTTGCATGTCTGATAGCGATAGTGCAGCTTATTATGAAACCGCCCCAGAGGAGTCCGCAACCGATGATCATCATTATTATAGCATCAGCACTCATATCAAACCACCTTTTCCGGGAGTCCATACAGGTTATTGTAACCTTCGTATCCCTTTGCTTTTGTAAATACGATTGTGATTATTAATACAATCGCGAGTGATCCCCAGCCGAACAGACCAACGTCCAGTGATGAATAAGGAGGGTCTCCGTAGCCTTTGGTTATAAATTGGTATGTGTTTAAAACCGCCATAATTCCAAGAAGCGTGATTGTGATTATTTTAAGACTGTATGTCCACCATTTGCCTACACTGAAGTTTGAATATTCGTTTGCCATCTGTCTGAATCGTTCAGGTTTACAGAACCACATAAGCAGTATAAGCTCAAGAATTCCCGAGAATGCAAGGCCTACATTATTTACGAATGCATCGAGTATATCGAGTATGCTGAGGCCTCCGCCGGTAATGAAGAATATGCTGAGCAGAAACGACGGTATGAGCACCAGCGTAACGGCTCTGCTGTGTGATGATATCCTGAACTTGCCCTGTATGCCGGTTATAACGACTTCTGATATCGATATAAGCGATGTTATGCCGGCTACGAAGAGAGCGCCGAAGAAGCATACGCCTATCAGGCTGTTCATAGCCGGGAGAGTGCTTATGGCTTTCGGGAATACCATAAATGCGAGACCTACACCCTGCTTTGCAATATCAGCAACCTGTACTCCCTGTTCCATAGCCATAAAGCCCATGATGCTGAATATTCCGATACCTGCAAAAAGTTCAAAGCCGTGGTTTGCTGTAGCAGTTATGAATGCGGAGTTTACAACGTCCGTTTCTTTCGGCAGATAACTCGAATATGAGATCATTATGCCGAAGGCAATAGACAGACTGTAGAATATTTGCCCATATGCGGCGATCCATACTTTTGCCTTGCCGAGCGCAGTCCAGTCAGGTTTGAACATGTACTGAAGGCCATCTGTTGCACCTGACAGTGTGAGTCCCCGTATAACGAGTACAAGTGTAAATCCTATGAGTATAGGCAATCCTATGCGACAGATTTTTTCAATGCCCTTGCTTATGCCCCTGTACATGACAAAAGCGGTTATGCCCCACACTGCGAGGAAAGGAATTATCAGGTTTGTGCGTATTCCGCCGAGCTCGTGTGCGCTGGCTGTCATACCGAGGAAATCCTTCACAAAGAATGTAGTCGGATCTGCTCCCCAGCCCTGATTGAATGAATATACAACATAGCACAGTGTCCATACAACTATGGCGAAATAGTAGATCAGGATCATAAAAGATATGCCCACCTGAAGCCATCCCAGCCATTCAAATTTTTTGTTTATCCTTGCTAGAGCAGCGGGAGCTCCATCACGGTAGTTCTTGCCGATGGTATACTCCAGGATCAGAATCGGGATACCGGCTGTTAAGATCGCGAATAAGTAAGGCAGCAAAAATGCGCCGCCCCCATTGGATGCGGCCACATATGGAAATCTCCATAAATTTCCAAGTCCTACGGCTGAGCCGATAGCAGCCATCAGAAAGCCTACTTTAGAATTCCATTTGTCATTCATATAATTTCTCCTTTTAAATTTAAAGCACGAATATTATCTTACTTTATAAAAAGCGTTTCGTAAAGGGGGAAAAGATATTCCTGAAATAATTGTAATATTACAATAGAAACACGTTGAAATAAAAGTTTCTTTACATTCTGCAGGCAGTTGTATATAATGTGTGCTGAAATCGAGTATAGGGACAGTCATTATTTTTTTATGCAAATATTATATCAGGAGGGAATGGAGAATTAAGAAATTTTTTGAAGAATTTAAGGATTTTGCAATGAAGGGCAATGTTATGGATATGGCAGTAGGTATCATCATAGGTGCTGCTTTTACAGCCATTGTAACATCACTGGTGGATGATATAATTTCACCTCTGCTCGGATTGCTGGTGGATGTTAATTTCTCGGGTCTTGCAGCTAAGGTTGGCGGAGCAACGTTTGCTTACGGTAAATTTATCATGGCAGTGATCAACTTCATACTCATAGCGCTTGTACTCTTCTGCATAGTCAAGGCGTTGAATAAGGCATCGCGTATAGGCAAGAGTGAAGAAGCAGCTGAGATTACCACAAAGACATGCCCGTACTGCAAAAGTGAGATATCCGTGAATGCAACCAGATGTCCAAACTGCACGTCAGCACTGCCCGATACAGTGGAACAAGAGTAATCTGAATAAAATAGGCATACTGAGGAAAAAACACAGTAAAACATACGATTATGATGTTGCTTCTGATGTGTACGGCGTTGTAAGTCTTAAAATTTTTCAATGCCTGATATATAAGCTCTGGGATCGACGTATACTGTTTTATTATCTGTGAATATGACCATGCCGGGTCTTGCACCGGCTGGTTTTTTTACGTGTTTTATTAATGTAAAGTCGACCGGTACGTTTTCCGATTCTCTTGCCCGGCTGTGGTATGCAGCAATGGATGCGGCTTCAAATACAGCTTTTTCTGTTACTTCCTGCCCTTCTGTGAACAGGGTCACATGAGCTCCGGGTATATCTTTTGTATGAAACCACAGATCTTTTGGCCCTGCGGTTTTAAATGTCAGGATGTCGTTTCCTTTGTTGTTCCTTCCCGCGCATACTCTGAAGCCGTCTGTGGTCATGTATTCGTATGGTTTCAGCATCATTTTCTTTTCAGGGTTCTTTGACTTGCGACGTCGTATGAAGTCTGCGTCAATGAGTTCGGTTCTGAGCGCATCGAGGTCGTCATTCGATGCCGCGTTATCTATATATACAGAAACGGATTCAAGGTATGAGATATCCCTGTCGTTTGAATCCATCTGAAGTTTCTTTTCCTTCAGCGCAGTTTTTGCTTTGCCGTATTTTTTAAAGTAAAGCTGAGCATTTTTAGCAGGTGCATAGCGAATATCGAGAGGGATATGAATAAGCTGTCCGTCGTAGTAATTTGTCAAGACCGCCTCATTGTCGCCTGTTTTGATTTTATGTATGTTTGCGGTTATCAATTCACCGTAAAGGCGGTATATATTTGAGTTTTCAGCTTTTATCATATCTTCACCGAGGCGTTTTTTCTTGAGAAGCAGTTTTTTCAGACTGTTCCTGACGGACTTTTGCAGGAAAGCTTTTTTTTGATTAAGTCTGTTAGATGAAGTCCTGTTTTTTAAAAAGTATTCAGTCGCTTTGCTGATCGTATCAAAATACAGCGCATCATATGCATCCTTGTATTCAGCTATATCTATAACGTGAAAGTCAACGGGAGCTTTAGTTTTTTTTTCATATACCACAGCTGTTGTCTGAGCATTGTCGAGTATTTTGCATATAGAGGAAAGTTCCCCGAACATATCGTCTGCCGCAGCAATCTGCCTGGCTATGACAGGCGAGATACCCTGTATGTTATCGATGATCTTTTTAGCGAGCGATTTGATCTCGGTATCGGATCTTACTGTGCTTTTGCTGGTACAGATAGCGTAAAATTCATTGCGAGTAATATCTGCAAAGGGAATCTTGTCTTGAGAAGGCGGGTATTTATACAGATTGCCCGGCAGTATCTGCCGTGCGCGGTTCACATCTGTTGAAAGACGTTTTACGCTGTCTAAGATTCGGTTGGACTCGGGGGTTATAAGTATGATGTTGCTGTGTTTCCCCATGATTTCAACGATAAGTTTCTTATTTACAGAGAAATTCATTTCATCAGGAGTTTCAAAATCGATTTCGATAATCCTTTCACAGTCTTTTTGGCGCACACCGGTTATCCTGCCGCTTTGGATATGTTTTCTCAGCAGCATGCAGAAGCGCGGTGGAACTGCCGGGTTTTCAGGTGTTTCATCTGCAATATGAATGCATGCATGGTCGCTTCTGCAGCTCAAATAAAGCTTGTGTCTTCCCTGATGAGTATGTATGTGGAATACCAGTTCTTCCGCTTCGGGCTGATATATCTTTTCGATTTTGCCACCTGCCAGACGTTCGTTAAGTTCATTTGCCATAGCACGTGTTATTATGCCGTCAAAAGCCATTGATGCCTCCTAATTATTTTGTGTTAACGTGAAAGTTGTGCACGGTTGCGAAATAGAGCGCCGCTTTTAAATATATCCGTATTATTGCGCAGAATGTAGGTGCATACGGCAAACGGCGCTATGAAAACATGTGCACATGCTTTTGTGAGGTCTTCGGATAAATTGCTGTTTGCCGATAATGCACTTAATAATACTGTTGTTATGCTATAATAAATATACTAACATAAAACGATATAATTTAGGAGACAAATAAAATGATAAAAAGTATGACCGGTTTTGGTAGAAGCGAGTACTCGGACGGCAGGCGCAGTATTACATGTGAGATGCGGGCAGTAAATCACAGATACTGTGATATAAGTGTAAGTATGCCCAAAAGATATTCGTTTGCGGAAGAAAAGATCAAGTCGCTTATAAGAGAGACTGTCAGCAGGGGCAAGATCGATGTTTCGATATCGGTGGAAAATATAACCGAATATGATATGCGCGTAAGACTCAACATGATGGTGGCTGAACAATATAAGACAAGCCTTGATGAGCTTAAAGCGAGGTTTGATCTGAAAGGAGATGTCACACTTCCATTGATGGCCGGGCTTCCCGATGTAATGAAGACAGTACCCGAAATAGAAAATGAGGATGAGTTCATTTTGACTTTTGCTGTTGCGGTAAAAGGAGCGGTGGAGAAGCTAGATGCGATGCGTGCTGTTGAAGGGGAAAAGTTAAAAGAGGATCTTCTTGCGCGGGGAGATAAAATAAAGTGCGAAGCGCGGAAGATAAAAGTGCGTATACCCGATATTGTAAAAGGGTATAGGGAAAGGCTGAAGGAAAGGCTGTATGTGCTTCTGGATGATGGTGTGGATGTACCTGAAGAACGTATAGCCGTGGAAGTTGCAGTTTTTGCGGATAAGTGCGACATAACAGAGGAACTGGTGCGTCTTGACAGCCATATGGATCAGATGTCTGAAATCTTGCTGGAGGGCAGTAAAGCTGTGGGAAAGAGACTGGATTTTCTGGTACAGGAGATGAATCGCGAAACGAACACAATAGGCTCTAAAGCAAATGACCTTGAGACAACTAATATAATGCTTGCGATAAAGAGCGAGGTGGAGAAGATAAGGGAACAGGTGCAGAATATAGAATAGCGGGATATATTCGCCTGAAAACATGATAATGATGCGTGCAGACAAATAAGATATTGCAGGGTTTTATGTTAAAATGCGCGATAAGTTATAATGCACGCAAGTAATCATTGAAAAATCATTTTGCCCGTGTTATAATGCTTTCTCGCAAAGACAAGCGAAGGAGTGCTTATGAACAGAGGTAGATTGATCGTGATCTCTGGCCCGTCCGGCGCCGGCAAGGGAACGATCTGTGGAGAACTTTTTAAAGAAGAAAATATTCGCTTTTCGGTATCGATGACGACACGTAAGCCGCGAGAAGGGGAAGTAAACGGCGAAGACTACTATTTTGTGACGCATGGTGAATTTGAGGAGACAGTTGAAAATGGGGGATTTCTCGAACATGCAACAAATTACGGCAATCACTACGGTACGCCTAAAAATGCGGTTTTAGAGATGCTTTGCAAAGGCTATGATGTGCTCATGGATGTAGATACCAACGGTGCCAAGCAGATAAAAGACATCTATCCCGAAAGCGTTTTTATATTCATACTGCCGCCATCTTTGAAAGAACTCAGACGCCGCATAATCGGCAGGGGGAGCGAGTCGGATGAGGACATCGCAATAAGGATGGAGGAAGCTGCAGGTGAGATGGAATGCATCGGAGAATATGACTATTATGTTGTAAATGATATCGTGTCTAAAGCGGTTAATGAAGTCAAAGCGATAGTTACTGCGGAACATTGCAGAGTGGAAGATAAAGATAATATAATCAGAAGGTATAAGGAGGAAGTATAATGTTATATCCGTTTATAAATGAAGTAAGAAAAAAAGCAGACAGCAGATATACACTTGTGATACTTGCGGCAAAGCGTGCAAGAGATATCATCAACGGGATGCCGAAACTGACAGAGGCAGATATGCATAAGCCGGTGTCTATTGCTGCAAATGAGATTGCGGAAGAACTGATTACTTATAAGAGAGATGAGGACTGATTTTTAAGATATTCTTTATAGATTTCAACAGAAGCTGATGCGCCGATACGATCGGCTCCGGCTTCTATCATTTTTTTTGTTGATGAGAGGTCGCGGATACCGCCGGACGCTTTGATACGCATTGAACTGCCTATGACATCGCGCATTAATTTTATATCAGTTTCCTTTGCGCCGTATTTCGAAAATCCGGTCGATGTTTTTACGAAGTCCGCTCCTGAATCTCTTGAAAGCAGGCAGGCTTTTATGATCTCATCTTCTGTCAGCAGACAGGTCTCTATTATGACTTTTACGATTGAGCATCGCGCATGCGCCTCATTTACTACTGACCTTATATCATCAGCGACAAAATTGTCGCGTCCGTTTTTTAATGCGCCTATATTTATTACCATATCGATCTCTGATGCGCCGTTTTCGCAGGAGGTTGATGCTTCAAATGCTTTTACGGAAGATGCGGCTGCGCCTAGAGGAAATCCGACTACAGCTGCGATCTTAACATCGCATGAGATATCAGCCTCGGCACTGATTTCAGCATCAGCGGCTTTGCCGTGATTTGAGATTTTTAGAAATCCTGCCGCAGCATTGACGTAGCATGAGTTTAAACATACTGCACAGAAATTGTACTGTACCGCTTCGCGGCACAGTTTCTTCACGTCACAGAGTCGTGCTTCGGGCTTGAGTAATGTGTGGTCAAAATATTTATTGAACGGTTTTTGCTGCATTTGAAATTCCTTTAAAATGATTTAAATGGATAAACTGCGTATTTAAAAAATTTTCCGCCGGCCCGGTCCAATAAATTAAGTTCTGTCCGCAGTTAGCGACATCAGTTCTTAAGGGACTGCATAGGTGCGGGGATCCTGCCGCCGCGCGCTATCATCTTAGCAGGTGAAGAAAGATTGACTTTCATAACAGGCCCGCGCCCAAGCAGGCCTCCGAAATCAAGTTCATCACCGTCTTTAAGCCCTATGGCGGGTATGACTCTGACAGCCGTGGTCTTGGAGTTTACCATTCCTATTGCAGCTTCATCTGCGATCATTGCAGATATGATCTCTGCAGGAGTTTCTCCGGGGATTACGATCATATCAAGACCTACCGAGCAGACTGCTGTCATAGCTTCAAGTTTCTCTATGCTCAGAACGCCTGATCTGGCGGCTTCTATCATACCCTGATCTTCTGAGACTGGAATAAATGCGCCGGAAAGTCCTCCTACGTTGCTTGATGCCATTACACCGCCTTTTTTGACTGCATCGTTCAGCATTGCAAGCGCAGCGGTAGTTCCGTGAGCGCCGCATTGCTCAAGGCCGATCTCTTCAAGTATATGCGCGACCGAATCTCCGATCGCCGGAGTAGGTGCCAGAGACAGGTCTATGATGCCGAAAGGCACATTGAGAGCTGCAGAAGCTTCTGAACCTACAAGTTGTCCCATTCTGGTTATTTTAAATGCTGTTTTTTTGATGATATCCGCCACGTCGGAAAGATTTGCCTGATCGTCCATCTTTGCAAGTGCAGCGCGTACTACTCCTGGCCCCGACACTCCCACATTCAAAACGCAATCCGGTTCACCGGCACCGTGAAAAGCTCCTGCCATGAACGGGTTGTCTTCGGGCGCATTGCAGAACACAACGAGTTTTGCGGCGCCTATGCATTGTCTGTCTTTGGTGTTTTCAGCAGTCTGTTTTATTGCATGTCCCATCATGCTGACCGCATCCATGTTGATGCCTGTCCTGCTGCTTCCGATATTTACAGATGAACAGACAAAATTCGTTTCGGACAGCGCCTGCGGGATTGAACCGATAAGTCCTTTGTCGCCGGGAGAAAAACCCTTTTGAACCAAAGCGGAATAGCCGCCGATAAAATTTATACCTACGGCAGATGCGGCCCTGTCCAGAGAATGCGCATATTTTACAGGGTCACCGCCAGAGGCTGCAAGGAGCATGGCTGCCGGGGTGACCGATATGCGTTTGTTGACTATAGGTATGCCGTATTTTTTCTCTATCTCCTCACCTGCAGCAACCAGATTTTCTGCTTTGCGACATATCTTTTCGTATATTTTATTGCAGGAATTGCCGATATCACTGTTTGCGCAGTCGAGCAGGGAAATGCCCATGGTTATTGTTCTGATATCGAGATGATCATCCTGTATCATGGTAACTGTTTCCATGATATCTTTAATATCAAGCATTTAGTTCTCCTTTATAAATATTGGCTGAATTAGAGTTCATCCTATTTCGCTGATCATACTTTATGCATTGAATTAAAGATATCTTCATGCATGACGTGTATAGTCATTCCTTCGGTGTTTTTATTCAATAACTGTTTTAGTTCATCGATGGATACAGTCATTTCTGTAATCTCTATTAGCATTATCATTGCGAAATACTCCTGGAGCACTGACTGCGTTACTTCGACAACATTTGCATTTACTTTGGCGCATGTAGCTCTTACTTTGGCCAAAATGCCCACCATATCTTTACCGATAACTGTTATTACTGCTCTCACGGGGTTACCTCCACCTGTATTTTTCAAGATAGACCTTTCTGGTCAGATAGTTATAGATGCTGACGCAAACAGTTGCGCAGATCTTAGCCGGCATGTAGTGAACGGCTGCTTTCTCTACAAACACAGCAAGCAGACCGGTATTTATTCCAAGTCCCACAATGCTGAGAAAGAGAAACACAATCAGCTCTGTGATCTGAGTGTGTTTGTCTCTTACATAAAATACCCATTTTTTGCTGACCATGTAATTGATACCGGTCGCTATCGTAAATGATATCAAATTAGATATCAAGTATTTGATATGAAACAGTTCCGTAAGCATTGTAAGCAGCATTATGTCTATGATCATGCACATGCCACCGGTAAATGCAAATCTTGTGATCTGTTTTATAAACTCTTTTAAATCTCTGCTCATGTAAGTCCTCTGTATTTTGCGAGTTCATGTGTGTATCTACAGAACGGGTTTTTCGCATACGGCAACGGTTAATAGCCCTAAGTGAAAGTTACTTTGCGTAAATGTTGCAATTTGCGCATTTGAATACTTCTATAGATATAATATTTTAACATATTGTGCCTGCGAAAGGCAAATATAACACACAATATGTTTGGTCGCCAAGAGAATTGACCACATTATATGTAAAATCAAGTTCTTTAAAGTTTGATTCAAACCATTTTTTGTTGCATGCTCTGTGGCCGATCATGTTGGAAAAATTTTTGGAATTGGATGAGAATATTACTGTGCCTTTCTTGCCGGCTTTTGTTGCGGTATTGAAATTTTCATATATAGAATCGCTATCCGTACATGATTTGTCCAGCAAGTCTTTCAGCTGAGAGAGCATCCTGTCCTTTGCTATCTCTCCTTCCACAAGCTGCCTGAAAGCAGGGTGGTATCCGCCTCCCAGATCGGAATCACTTCTTATCAGATCTGTGCTTTTTAATCCAACCCGTATTATATTTATGCCGCCGTCTGAGAGTATCTCATACATGATTCTTGTGATCTTTACAGCTTCAGATTCGCTGAAAGGTCTGTATGTGCCGCTTTTATACATATCCGCAAGTTCGGTGTCTTCCAGGACAATGACAGGATACAGACGTGCCACGGACGGTTTGAGATTTCGAGCGCAGATAGCGGAATGCTCGGCTTTTTTTATGTCGTCGCCGGGAAGCCCGATCATAAGCTGTATGCCGAATTCAAAGCCGTATTTTTTCAGAAGGGCAACTGCAGTATAGATATCCTCTTTTGAGTGTCCTCGTTTTGAGAGTTTCAGAACCTCGGGATCAAAAGACTGCACGCCGAGTTCAACGATGTCAACGCCGTAATGTTTTAAATTTGTGAGAATCTCGTTATCTATATAGTCCGGACGTGTTGAAATATGTATTTTATCGATTCTGCCGGAATCCTTGTATTCTTTTGCAACTGCAAGATATGCGGACTGCCGGGCTATCGGTATTCCGGTAAAGCTTCCGCCGAAAAATGCCGCTTCAAGTGTTTCCGGCCGCGGATCGCTCAGTGTGGCAAGCCATGTATCGAGTATTTTTTTAACATCTTCAGGCCTGACAGGCTCTGTCCTGGCCGTGATCGTTTTCTGATTGCAGAAGACACAGTCGTTCGGACAGCCTTGATGCGGTATGAAGATGGGTATGATTGCATGTTTTTTCATACCTGTATTTTAACATAACAATGCACATATGATATACTTCAAAAATAGAAAATTTATATATAAATAGAACATTCAGCACGGATACGGAAAATATGAGGGAAGTAAAAACGAATGTAATTAGACTTATAGAGCAGAAAAAAATAGAATATAAAAGTCATTGTTACATCGGTACCGGTGCGGTAAGTGGCATTGAAGTCGCGGAGGTTCTGAATCAGGATCCTGAAAGAACATTCAAGACACTTGTTACCGAAGGAAAGTCAAAGGAGCATTACGTGTTCATAATTCCCGTTGCGGAAGAACTGGATATTAAAAAGGCCGCGAAGGCCGCAGGTGAAAAGTCAATTTCAATGATAAAACAAAAAGAGCTTCTTCCGCTCACAGGTTATGTACACGGCGGCTGTTCTCCAATAGGCATGAAAAAAACTTTATGACATTTTTGCATTGTACCGCCGGTGAATACGAGACCATAATGTTCAGCGCCGGCAAAATCGGATATCAAATCGAAATGTCACCGGAAGGGCTTTCGGATATGATTAATTATAAGCTTGCAGATGTGATCGTGTGATCATACTTGTTAAGTGTCCTGTGTCTTAAAGGCGAAAATAATATAACGTATATAAAAAAGCTTTACTAAAAATTTGACTTTGAAAATGAAACGCAATATAATACTTTTCACGGGCCACTTTAGCACCTGTTAGTGATAACGTGATAAAGTGTAAAAGCGCAAATACTTTTTAAAAAGTGGTAAGGAGAAGGTTTCAATGACACAGGCAGTAGCGTTAATAACATTGTCAATCTATATCGCAATGCTCATAGGCATATCGGTTTATACAAGCAGATCCACCAGGACTATGGACGGATTCCTTTTGGGGAACAGAAACATAGGGCCGTGGATGTCGGCGTTTTCATACGGAACATCATATTTCAGCGCAGTTATATTCATAGGATACGCGGGTATGCTTGGATGGGATATAGGAGTAGGGTGCATGTGGATCGGAGTAGGCAACGCTTTCGTAGGATGCATGCTCGCGTGGATATTGCTTGCGAAACCTACGCGCAGGATGACACACCGCATCGGGGCTTCAACAATGCCGGCTTTATTTGAGAAAAGATTTAAAAGCCGCAGTATGAAAATATATGCTGCAGTCATCATATTCATATTTTTGGTGCCTTATGCTGCAGGAGTATACAAAGGTCTTGGTTCATTGTTTTCGGCCGTGTTTCCCGGATTGCCCGCATGGGTTGTAATGCTTCTTGTGGCGCTGCTGACATCGATCGGGCTTTTTATGGGCGGATATAAGGCGACATCGATGATCGATTTCATGCAGGGCGTCATTATGCTGGCAGGAGTCATTGCTATGATAGTTGTTATCATAAATCAGCCGGAAGTTGGAGGACTGGCGGAGGGCTTTAAAAAACTAAGGGGCATAAGTCCTGAACTTCTGGATATAACGGGCGGGAAAAATTGGCTGCCGCTGTCTGCAAATGTGGCTCTTACGAGTTTTGCCGTATGGGGTCTTCCGCAGATGGTACATAAATATTATGCTATAAAAGATGAAAAAAGTATCAAGTATGCAACTGTTATCGCGACCGGATTTTCGCTGGTGATCGGTGTCGGGGCATACATGGTGGGCAGCTTAGGGCATCTGTTCATAAAACCTCTTTCTGACGGGACTCCTGACGTTGAAGGTTCATTTGACGGGATAATGCCGGCAATACTCATAAGGGTATTTTCTTCAAATATATTACTTATCATATTGCTAAGCATAATACTGCTGCTGCTTTTATCTGCATCGATATCGACACTGGAAGCGCTGGTACTGTCATCAAGTTCTGCGGTTGCCGTTGATCTGATCGGGGATGTAAGACCTGAGATGCCTGAATACAGAAAAATGAGGCTTATAAAGTGGCTTTGCGTATTGTTCGTTGCGCTTTCATTCTTTTTCGCGCTTATGAACATAAGCTTCATTGTAAATCTTATGTCGTTTTCGTGGGGTATAGTGGCAGGATGTTTCATAGGCCCGTTTCTATGGGGACTGTACTGGAAGGGTACTACAAAGGCAGGTGCATGGGCAGGCGCTTTAAGCGGCATAACAGTTGTTATCGGAATGACTGTATACCATACGGCAGTTGCGGATTTCCAAACGGCCAAGTCAATGGCTCCGCAGTTCGGCGTTGCTGCAATGATCGTATCACTGATAGCGGTACCGCTGGTGAGCATATTTACAAGGAAATTCGATGATAAGCATCTGTATGAATGCTTTGACAAAGAACTGGAATAAGTTCGTCCTGATGACAGCGCACGTAAATATGAATATATGCGCTGTGTGACATGGTTAAAAATCACAGTAGACATAATTTATATGATCGATTTAAAAAACATGACAAGTGAAGAAACAGCGGCTTATTTTGACAGCATAGGCGAAAAGAAATTTCGTGGAAAACAGGTATTCAGGTGGATATATACATGTCATGAAGTTGCTTCTTTTGACAACATGACGGATCTTCCGCTTGATCTCCGCAAGAGGCTGAAGAATTCCGATGCGTATATTTCATTTGCGGAAGTAATAAAAATCAGGAAATCAAAGCAGGACGGCACGCGCAAATACCTTTTGGCACTGTCAGACGGAGCATTGATAGAAACGGTATTCATGAAATATAGGTACGGAAATTCCATATGTGTCTCATCGCAGGCCGGATGCCGGATGGGGTGCGAGTTTTGCGCATCGGGAAAAAACGGATTGATGCGTAATCTTACTGCCGGAGAGATCGCGGATCAGATATTGACCGTACAGCGAGATACGGGTGAGAGAATAAATCATGTGGTCGTTATGGGAACAGGCGAACCGTTTGACAATTACGATGAGCTTTTGCGTTTTATAAAGATAATAAATGACAGGAACGGCCTCGATATAGGACTTAGAAATATCACAGTATCAACGTGTGGACTTGTGCCTTACATAGAGCGTTTTTCCAATGACTTCCCGCAGGTAAATCTTGCTATATCACTTCACGCTCCCGATGATGAAAGACGCTGCAGCATGATGCCTGTCAACAGGAAGTATAAATTGGACAGACTTGTGGAGGCTGCTAAAAAACATGCCGATAAGACAGGCCGCCGTGTAACATACGAGTATGCGCTGGTGAGGGGCTTTAACGATTCTATGGAAGATGCTGACAAGCTGGCGACGCTGATAAAACACCCCCTGTGTCATGTCAATCTGATACCTGTCAATGAGCTCGAAGGCAGCGGCTTCAGAAAGAGCACCAGAAAGCGTGCGGAAGCATTTATGGAGCGTCTTGCGACACGCGGCATAAATGCGACTATACGCCGTGAACTGGGATCAGACATTGATGCGGCATGCGGACAACTCCGGCTGCAGCACGCTCAGATCTCATCATGACGCATGGAGCATATCACAGCCGTTTGCACGATACAGCATAATAGACATTTTAAATAAAATATATAACAAGCAGGTTTATGTCACAGTCTTCGAGGTAAAGGAAGATTTACTTAAAAATCTACAGTATCGTGTTGCTCAAAAATCTGCAGTGGTGTATAATTTAAAATAAACAAAAAGGATTAAGGATGCGGCACGTTTATACTGCGTGATGCGAAGCGGAAATCCGCTTAAAACAAGTGAAAGCGAGGCACTCAAAATGGTGAATCTTCTCATAGGTCATAAGGGCAGCGGCAAGACAAAGAAAATGATAGAACTGGCAAATGACGAGGTGCAGACAGCTGATGGGAGCATAATATTTATAAATAAAAATCATAGGCTCATGTATGACCTTAACCACAGAATAAGAGTAGTGTGCATGGAGGATTATCCGCACATCACAAACAGCGATGAATATATCGGCTTTATATATGGGATAATAAGTTCTGATCATGATATAGAGATGATGTTCATAGACAGCATACTGAAACATGCGGATGTTTCTCTCGGAGATCTTCCGGATTTCATCAGCCGGCTCAAGAAGATCGCCGATCACTACGATATAGAGTTTACAGTCAGCCTGAGTGCTGATAAGGAAGAGATGATAGGCGTTGATTTTTCGGGATGCAACATTCTGAACGGTTAAAGTCAAGGAAACAGGTTTTTTCTGGCGGTGTTATTGCACCGCCATTGTTTTGGAGGCAGAATGAAAAGTGTCTACGTTTATATACTATTGACTGCATTTTTATTTGGAACAATGGAGGTATCGCTGAAGATCGGAGGAAGCAGCCTTGATCCTATGCAGATCACGGGTATAAGATTTTTTATAGCAGGTGTGTTTTTTTTGCCGATTGGACTTGTTGAACTCAAGAAAAAACAGATAAGGCTGGGCGCCGGGGATTTCGGGCGGCTTGCCATTATGGGAATAATATGTGTTCCGCTGTGCATGGTGATGTTTCAGCTCGGGATCGTAAGATCAAATGCCTCCACGGCGGCGGTGCTTTTTTCATCCAATCCCATATTTACTATGATAATAGCGCATTTTATAGGCGGCGAGGGGTTTTCAAAGAACAAGGGAATTTTGACCCTGCTGGGTGCCGCGGGCATATTCATGATGATAAGACCGTGGGATATACAGGCGGGGAACAGTGCATCCGGCGCGTTCTTTTCGATCGCAGCTGCGGCATTGTTTGGCCTTCATACGGTAATGGGTAAAAAAAGTATTGAAAAGATGGGTATCACAGCCCATACCGGATTCAGCTTTCTTTTTGGTTCAAGTGTATTGTTTCTTATGATGATACCGATGGGACGGCCGGTACTCAAAGGTGTAATGCAAAATCTTGCGATAATTTTTTACGTTTCGGTGGTAGTGACCGCGTTAGGTTTTTTGTTCTATTTTCTTGCTATAAAAGTATCGGACGCCACAACCGGATCTATATCATTTTTCCTGAAAATAGCCATAGCACCGGTTATAGCAGTAATAGTGATGTCTGACAAACTGCTTTGGAATTCTTATGCAGCTATTGCGCTGATGCTTCTTGCTTCCTTTATGAATCTGAGGGAAGGTCAGTGGAAGCGTAAAGTTGAAAGAGGTGAATTTTCAAAGAAAGATACTGACATGGCGGAATGGACGACAGAGAACATAACTGAATTTTATAAAAACAGAAATCCGCGCCTGATGGACAGCAGGAAGTTCTTTGCAGTGCTGATTCCTCTGGTTGATGTGGACGGTAAGCCGCATCTGTTGTTTGAATCGCGAGCAAAGGATCTTGACAGACAGCCGGGGAAAGTGTGTTTCCCCGGAGGTGAAGTGGAAGGTGATGAAAGCTTCGCAGACTGTGCCGTAAGAGAGACGGTCGAGGAGGCAGGTGTGGCGGAAGAGGATATATCTGTGGTCGCGGAGGCGGACTGCATTGGAAATCTGAACAGCACTGAGATACACTGTTTTTTTGGCATGATAGATTATGATAAGGTAAAAAACGCGGATTTCAGCAGAGATGAGGTAGCCGAACTTTTCACTGTACCTGTTAAGTTCTTTCTTGAAAACGATCCGGAAATTCAGTATGTGGATGTTAAAGTCAACCCGCATGATGATTTTCCATACGAGAAAATAGGTTTTGAAGACAGTTATCCGTGGGCGCGAGGGAAGATGGAAGTGCCTGTATATGTGTATGGAGAACGTGTTATATGGGGTCTTACCGGCAGGATTATATATAATATGATTAAGCAGCTGCGCGGTGAGAAAGAGTGACTCATGTCAGGCCGTAACGACTGAGTATCAGAAATATTAATATAGAAAAAAGGCGGATATTACAATGAATAAGAATAAATTTGATATAGCTCTTTGTCAGCTGCTTTCAGGAGAAGATAAGGATAAAAACATAAAAAACGCAGAAAGACTCGTGCGCAAGGCGGTTAAGGACGGCGCGCATGTAGTGGCGCTTCCGGAAATATGGAACAGCCCGTACGACAACGCGTGCTTCAGAGATTACAGTGAGCCTGAGGGAGGAAAGACATATTCGTTTCTTTCCGGTCTCGCAAAGGATCTCGGCATATATCTTATAGGCGGTTCTATTCCGGAGTCAGAAGATGATAAAGTATATAATACATCGTATTCATTTGACCGTGAGGGGAGACTGATAGGAAAGCACAGAAAAATGCACATGTTCGACATAGATATCGAAGGCGGCATAAGATTTATGGAATCAGAAGCGCTTACACCGGGAGATTCAGTGACTGTTCTGGAGACTGAATATTGTAAAATAGGCATCGCCATATGCTTTGATGTCAGATTCCCCGAACTTTCGAGGAAGATGGCACTTGAAGGGGCGGAGATTATTGTGCTTCCGGCGGCATTCAACATGACGACCGGCCCGGCTCACTGGGAATTAAGCATGAGAGCGCGGGCACTCGATAATCAGGTGTATTTTGCTGCAGTTTCACCGGCTCGAAATATAAATGCGTCATATATAGCGTGGGGTCATTCCTGTGTCGTATCGCCGTGGGGGGATGTTCTCGGAATACTTGCTGAAAAGGAAGGCATACTTAGTGTGACGGTAGATACGGAATATGTAAAATCTGTAAGAGATCAGCTGCCTCTATTGAAAGCCAGACGGCCGGAGCTGTATTGAGAGCAAACTCATGTGAAAAAGGAGAAAATAAGTTGAACATTCAGAAATTTGTGAAATATATTTTGGCTCTATGTGCTGTTATGCTTGTTGCGACGTCGTTTTCAGCGTGTGCAGATGTTAAAGAAAAAGCATATAAAGCATATAATAAAAAGGTCATATATGAAATTGCATTCATACCTTCAGATGTCGTGCTGGAAAAAGGGACATATGAAAACGCGATTTGGGAAGGTCTTATAGAATATGGCGAAGAGAGTGGTAAGGCACACAAATATTTCGCTTCTGACCAGACGGATACGGAAGGTTATCTAACTGCTATTGCAAATGCAGCGGGGAGCGGAGCAAAGGTCATAATCACCCAGAGCAAGAAGCTTGAGAAGGCTGTAAACAAGGCGCAGAAAAAGTACCCTGAAGTAAAGTTCATACATATAGCAGGCTCGCTTAACGAGAACAGTTCTGTAGGATTTAAACCTTTGAAAAATACGATGATCATAAGCTTTGCAGATGAACAGGCCGGATTTTTGGCAGGGTATGCGGCTGTAAAAGATGAAGAGTGGAAGCTTGGGTTTATGGGATGTAAAAAAAATAAGACAGCCATGGATTACGCTACCGGATTTGTTCAGGGCGCGGAGGCTGCCGCGGATGAAATGGGCGTCTCAAGTGTTAATATAAAATACTGGACAGTAAAGAAGACACCGGATGCTGAAAAGATAAAAAAGACGGCTGCAAACTGGTATAAAGATTCTGTTGATATAATATTCGCATGCGGAGAAGAATATATGGAGACCGTTTCAGAGGCTGCAAACGATGGAGGCGGCAGGATCATAGCTGCAGAAACAAATGCAGCGCCTGAATACCGCAAGGTGTATACTTCAGCTATGAGGAATTTTGCCGGTGTTATAAAATATGGACTTCAAAAATACTGTGACGACCACTTCCCGGGGGGAAAGCATGTTAGGCTCAACGCAGTAAAGGATGCGGTATGTCTTCCTTTGAATGATTTCAGTTTCAAGGATTTTTCTGAAGAGGATTATGACATGATCTATGACAGACTGTCGAAGAACATCATAAAAGTGAAAGACAGCAAAAGCAGGCCGGCAGAAGCACTTGATCTTCAGATAGTGAATCTGGATATTGTATAGATTTTTAAAAGATAAGCTCTCGAGTAAAGCAAGTTCGGCGCGAGCATTCAGACAGTTTTATCAATAATGATCTTCTTCATTAAGACAGGATCATTTAAACAGAAGACAGTTATGCACATCGCTTTAAAATAGCCGCATGATTCAGGCGCCGTTATGTTTTTACCGCAAGATAAAGACGACACATGAATACAATAAGATGGGATCAGTGATCTCGTTTTGATAACGGGTGATATATATAGATCATCCGTATTTTGCTAAAGCGGCATACGCGTATTATTCAGATATTATTTTTTGTAAGCTGTCTGTATAGGGCAGTGTAAACGCGGCGTATGCTCAAAGCGTTTTATAACTTAAATAAAGCAGAGACAGGGCGTATGTAAAAAGTGTTTTGACAGTAAAAGTCGTGTAGAAATTGTGGGAGTGTAATATGAATATGCTCTTTAAGATGAGTGAGATGATAGAAAAGTGCAGAGGAGCTCATGAAGAGTTTATGAGCTCTGTTAGCGGTTATGATAGAGAGGCTGTGAATGTTAAAGGTATCAGCTGCTTTAAAAGTTCAGCTGTTTTCGGAGAATTTGAAAGGGATTTCGAGAAAAGCCTGCGCAAATCGGAAGTTGTGCTCGGTGACAATCTGGAATATATGAAACATCTGCTTGCTCGTGAAGGCATGGCGGGCAGCATACAGTTTACGTATATTGACCCGCCGTTTTATTCAAAGAATAGCTATGCTGCCCGAATCAGAGTTGCGGGTGAAAATATAAAGCTGCCGGCATATGATGATAAGTGGTGCGGAGGCATGGAATCATATCTTGAAATGCTTTGCGAGAGGTTGTTTTTGATGCGCGAGCTTGTATCGGATACAGGTTATGTATGCATACATCTAGACTGGCATGTGGTCCATTACGCAAAGGTAATGATGGATGCCATATTCGGCGAAGAGTATTTTGTAAATGAAATAATTTGGACATACAAATCCGGCGGCAGCACTAAAAGATTTTTTTCAAGAAAACACGATACACTTCTGCTCTATAGAAAGACGGATAAAAACTACTTTAAGGCGCAGACTCAAAAGTCGTACAACAGAGAGCTGAGACCATACAATTTCGAGAGTGTAAAGGAATATAGGGATGAAAAGGGATGGTATACTCTTGTGAACATGAAAGATGTATGGGAGATCGATATGGTCGGGAGGACTTCGGGTGAACGTACGGGATATGCGACTCAGAAGCCGGAGAATTTGATAAGGCGCCTGTTGGAAAGCTGCAGCAGACCGGGCGACATTTGCGCCGATTTTTTTGGAGGATCGGGCGTACTTGCTAAAGTGGCGGCAGATATGAAACGTGATTTCATATCCTGCGATAATGCAGGTTTGTCTGTTGTAATACAGATGCTGAGACTTCTGAGAGCCGGTGCAGTGTTTAAATTTATTGACAACAGGTGTATAAAAAATAATTCGGCAGCAGATCGCCGCGGAGAATTAAACGTAAGATTCGGATGCGATAAAAAGGAATTTACAAAACACAGTATTGATACAGCTTTAGAAAAAAGCGGGCAGGGATCCAAGACGTCCATAAGTGCTGAAAGAAACTTGCCTTTGACGGTAAGGCTGACAGGATACAGGCCGGATATTTCCGGATCTGTAATGAGCAAAGCATATAAAAAATTCATAAACAGTGTTGATCCTGTTGAAATGCTGGCATTCTGGTCTGTAGACCCTGCTTATGATGGCGATGTGCACCGCTCAGGCGAGGTACGAATGATAAATGACGGAAGGGTTGAGCGTGAGATAAACTTTGGATCAGGTGAAGAAAAATGCGGGATCATAAGCATATTGGCTGCTGATGTATTTGGCGTGATCACGCAGAAAGTGATATATACGGAGGACTTTAAGTGAAAAGTGAGGGTATAAACAAGGGAAAAATAACAGCATGGAGGAAAAAGACGTTGACAAGAAAGAAATTCAAGCTAGGAGCTATCGACTTCATCTTCCTTTTGGCAGCGTGTGCGATAAACGCATTTGCGGTAGTATCGGTAATGATCCCCAACGGGCTTACGGCAGGGGCGCTGACAGGCATAGTCAGAATACTGCAGTATTTCGTGGATCTTGATTTTTCTGTCATGTATTACGTCGGCGCAGGTATAATACTTCTGCTGTCGGCGATATTTCTCGGCTTTAAGGAAGTCAGAAAGATTGTGCTTTTATCAGTGCTTTATCCGACGATAGTGTTTGTATTTGAAAAGATAAACTTCCGGCTGCTTGAGGAAAAAGACTTGATACTGGCGGCTATCTTCTGCGGAGCGTTTATGGGCGCTTCGACAGGCATAGTTTTTTGGCGGGGATACGCATTCGCGAGCACAGAGGCGCTTGCCAAGATATTAAAAAAAAACATTGCGCCGCATTACAGCCTCAGCAAGATCATGCTTGCGATCGACTGCACTATCATTATAGCTTCGGCATTTGTGTTTGACAGAAACGTTGCGCTTTACGCGCTCGTTTCACAAGTAATCTGTGCCAAGATGGTTGATGCCGTAATGTACGGTTTTGAGACGAAAATAGTTCAGCTCGATATAATAACGCGCAAAACAGAGAAGCTTACAGAGTATGTTATAAACGATCTTGAGCGGGGTGTCTCAAGTACAGATGTTTGCGGCGAATACACAAAAAACCACTATCGTAAGCTGAACATTCTTTGTTCGCCGCGTGAAAGCATCTTGATACGCAGGTTCCTTGCAAGAGAAGATCCCGCTGCACTGGTGACAGTATTCCGGGTAGACACCGTATGGGGAACAGGCCAGGGATTTCATGACATCGACAATGAAATGTAAAAAATATATATCATGTACATCGCGGCCGGATGAAAAAAGTGAAAAGGAGAAAACCGTATGCATAAGTACATACATAATGTGAAATATTATGAGACAGACAGAATGGGGATCACACATCATTCGAATTATGTCAGATGGATGGAGGAAGCTCGCATGGACTTGTTTTCGAAACTGGGCTGGGGATATGAAAAACTCGAGGGGGAGGGGATAATATCACCGGTGATCTCCATAGAGTGCAAATACATGCAGACGACTACATTTCCTGATGAAGTGGAGATAAGAGTGACTGTTGAAAAGTTTAACGGTGTGCGTATGGAGGCGAGATATGATATGTATCGTCTATCGGACGGAGAACGCGTAAATTCGGCGCAGTCGTCACACTGTTTTGTTGATGCTGACGGAAAAATAGTAAATATGAAAAAGAAGTACCCGGAGTTGTTTAAAAAACTCAATAATGCGGCAGAATGATATGAAGCTGCGAGCAGAGAAAAATGTCAACAGCAGGGTATCTTTGGAAAATTTAAATAAAAAGATCCCGATGCAGTGTGTACAACAGAAAGCACCGGGATCTTTTATTTGGCGAGGCACCTGGGACTCGAACCCAGAACCGACAGATTCGAAGTCTGGTACTCTATCCGTTGAGCTAGTGCCCCACATGTCAACGCAGATTATTATAATGTGTATTCCCGGATAAGTCAAAGGAAAAACGCTGTAAATGCAATTTATCGTTTGGATGCCGCAGGATCAGTTCTTTCCGCAGTGTTGATCGGTCATGCGGCCATCGCAATATACTCTTGATAAAAGCATGTGCAGATGTTATATTTGAATTACAGAAAACTGCTACTGATAACAGATATTTATTTAATAGCATGAATATATTAGCAAAAATAAGGGAGTCAGTTGAGAATTGTCCGGAAAGAGCAGCATTCATATCAAGATACGGCAAAGTTTCATATAAAGAACTCTGGACTTCATCAGATAAGCTTGCTGCTTGGCTTGAAAGTATAAAAAAAGACGATAAAAGACCTATAGTGGTATACGGGCATAAGAACCCGTATATGCTGGTCTGTTTTCTTGCGTGTGTTAAGTCGGGCAGAGCATACTGTCCTGTAGATATCTCTGTATCCGAGGAACGCATCAAAAGCATAATAGAAAAGATAGGAAATGATATAGTACTTGCGACTGAAATGCCGGATATCAGGGCTGAATCAGCAGCAACTGCGGAAGCAGCCCGGGAGAAAGAAGACTGCGCCGGACCGAGGATAACCGGGATTGAAAAAATAAAAGAGATAATTGAGTCGGACAGTGTGCATGACATATTTGAAAATACAGAAACGGGCGGATATGTGAGTGAGCCGCACCGGGTATCTCCGAACGATATATTCTACATAATATTTACATCGGGAAGCACCGGTATGCCGAAGGGTGTTGAGATAACCGATGGAAATCTGAGCCGTTTTACTGATTGGTCCGAAAAACTTGTCTGTAGGAAAAAGGATGGTACATGCTTTCTCAACCAGGCGCCGTTTTCATTTGATCTTTCAGTCATGGATATTTACACGGCGCTTGCAACAGGTGCACGAATAGTAAGCGTTGATAAAGAACTTCAAGGCGATGTGCGCAGAATGATCAGTTTTATAGCGGATAACCATGTTGATCATTGGGTCTCCACTCCATCATTTGCTGACCTATGTCTCAGCGACAGGGATTTCGACCGGAGGCATCTTAAGGATTTGACAACATTTTTGTTCTGCGGCGAAAAGCTTACTCTCAAGACGGCAAGGGAAATCAAGAGAAGATTTCCGGAAGCCAGAATAGTGAATACTTACGGACCGACAGAAACTACTGTTGCTGTGACTTCTGTAGAAGTTACGGATGATATGCTTAAAGCTGATGATGATCTTCCGGTGGGGTATGTGAAACCCGGAACGCATATAAAAATATTAGATGCGGACGGCATGGAGCTCGGAACTTATGAAAAAGGGGAGATACTTATAATTGGAGATACTGTAAGCCCGGGGTATTTTAAGGATCCCGAAAAGACGAACAGGGCATTTTGCGAGGTCATGATATCAGAGTCCGGTGTAGCCGTACGGCAGACTGGTCAGCCGAAAACAAAACGGGTGTTAGAAAAGAAGACGGCAGCATATAAAACGGGCGACATAGGATATATAGATGAAAAAGGCATGTTATATATATGCGGAAGGACAGATTTGCAGATAAAACTGCACGGATACAGGATTGAGCTTGAAGATATCGAAAGAAACATCGTATGCATAGACGGAGTAACGGCTGCGGCTGTGCTGCCGAGGAAGCAGGATGACAGAATAAGATACCTGACTGCCTTTGTGGTGGCGCCCGAACGAGAGGGAAACTTTACGGACCGCAAATGGCTGCGAATCGAAATCAGAAAGAAGCTGCCCGATTACATGGTGCCTAAGAAGATCGTATTTATAGACAGTATGCCTCTTACCGGCAATGGAAAAACTGACAGAAAAAAATTGGAAGAGAGGCTTTAGATGGGACTTTTCAGCGAGACCAATTTTTTTATATGCCTTGCTGTAACTGTGATAGGTGCGATCATACTGGGTCTTAAGGGGAAAAACATCAAGTATTACGGCTTTGCCGTATCAGGCTTTTTCGTATTTATGGCAATGCTTGAAAAGCCTGCTGCGCTTGCATACCTTGCCGGATTCTGCATATATGATTTCGCTCTGATAAGGATATATCTTGAAGTTCACAGAAGAAAGGGAAAACATGAGCTGACATACTGGTTGTTTATCACGCTTTCGATAGCACCTCTTGCGGTAAGCAAAATACTAGGGACGACAGGTAATCCTCATCATATACTTGCTTTTCTCGGCATATCATATATGACATTCAAAGGCACACAGATAATCATTGAGATATACGACGAGCTTATTACACGAGTAAAAGCCTTTGATTTTTTTTACCTGATGTTATTTTTCCCTGCGATAACATCCGGCCCTATAGACCGGAGCAGAAGGTTCAGCGAAGATCTTGAACGCATGATACCGAAAAGCGAATATGCGGATATGGCAGGCACCGGACTTTTCAGGATATGCCTCGGACTTTTTTATAAGGTGGTCATAGCTGCGCTGTTTTATCAGGCGATGACGGTATGTATGCAGCAGAATACTCTTTATGGTGAGATAGGGTACATGTACACGTATGGGTTTTATTTGTTTTTTGATTTTGCAGGATACAGCCACATGGCGATAGGAGCGGGATATATATTCGGCATAAAGGTGCCGGAAAACTTCGACAGGCCGTTCATAAGCAAAGATATAAAAGAATTTTGGAACCGCTGGCATATGACTCTTTCCATGTGGTTCAGAGATTTTATCTTTTCGCGCATGATGATGAGGATCTTGAAGAAGAAGGTGTTCAAAAACAGGCTGACCGGTTCGTCAATCGCATTTGTGGTAAACATGAGCATAATGGGAGCATGGCATGGCCTGACATCATATTATCTTATGTACGGCTTATATCACGGGCTGCTGCTCGCATTCACTGACGTATATCAGAGAAAATCCAAGATATATAAAAAACACAGGAAAGAAAAAGGATTCAAGCTGCTTGAGTGGTTTGTGACGTTCAACCTGGTAATGTTCGGATTTTATTTATTCTCAGGCAGGCTTACGCACATTCTGATGATACCGTTTTAACAGCAGGCTTTTCTTTAAAGCGTTTTAAGTGGCCGGCTGATATGTGCGGTACAGCGGCTAAAACACTTGGAGGGTAATGCCTGTGATATGCATATGTAAATGACCTTGGAAAGGAAGTAATGATAATGGAAGAGAAAATACTGGATATTCTCGAAGATATTTGCGGAGATGATATAATGAGGGAAGACAGAGACATTGATCTTCTGGAAGAGGATATGATGGACTCTATAGATTATACGGAACTGCTGATCGCGATCGAGGAGCAGCTGGGAATAATTATTGCACCATCTGAAGTGAAAAGAGAAGATATGAATACGCCAAACAAAATAATAGCTGCAGTACTGGCTAAAGTAAAATAATCATATGCAAAGAACAATAGAACGATGAGACGGAACAGGACTTATGGCTGTAAAACCTCAGCATAGAGTCTTAAGATGAGATTAGATGAATCGGAGGACAAGATGAAGAAGATCGCGGCGTTTTTGACAGCATTTGTTTTATTCGTGATAACTGTGACGGTGATTCATTTCAGCCTGAGAGGTCATATTGGGATGGACAGACCGGAGTTTGGAACATGGTACAGTCATTACAAGGATATCGCCGGTGATGTGGTGGCGCAGGAAATGGGTGAGGATACACTCACCGTATTTGGATCTTCTGAATTCAGGCACGGGCGCGAAACGGCCTGGCATCCGGCAAATTTTTTTAAGGACAGGGATGTCCCCCTCATGCTTATTGGCGGACCTTACAACCAGTGTCTAAATCATTCTCTGTCGCTCGGGGCAATAGAAAGGAATATGCAGACCCGAAAAGCAGTTCTGCTTATTTCTCCCACCTGGTTTTATAAAAGAGGTGTGTCAGAAAATCATTACTCCTTAAGGTTTTCAGAGAATAATTACATGGCGTTTATAAGCAACAGAAAAATACGGCGATCTGTCAGGAAGTATGTTGCAAAACGGAGCGAAAAACTTCTCGGAAGCGATCCTGCCATGCAGAGCAATATCAAAATATATGATAAATTGTTCATTTCAGGTAAAGATAATCTGTTCACACGGCTTTTTTTCAATATCAAAAGGGCATATGTATCTGATAAAGATAAGATTGCACTGAAGGTTGCGATGAATTTTATTTCAAAAAAGGAAAAGAGCGGGGTTCGCTTTGCCGGCGTGCGCGGTTGCAGTGGCGGCATAGATTGGGAAGAGGTCATTAATTGTGCGCGTAAAAGCAGCAGATATGATGCCGACAATAAGTACTGGATCAGAAACGACGTCTGGAAGAGAGATTTCAAGGCAGGAGAAAAGAAAGCGAAAGACAGGCACAGAAAGGTGACCTTCAAAAAATCTCCGGAATACGGAGACCTGAGGTGTTTTCTTGATGTATGCCGGGATTGTGATATAAAGCCCATGATAATTGTGATGCCGTTGAACGGCCGCTGGTATGATTATACGGGCATGAATAAAAAAACGAGAAAATATTTGTACAGCAGGATAAAGGCTGTAGGAAAAGAGTACGGTGCTGAAGTCGCTGACCTTTCAAAATATGAATACGACAAATATGTGATGCGCGATGCAGTACATCCGTGGTCGGAAGGATGGGCGCATATCGATGAAGCGATTTATAAATTTTATAAAAAGTAAATTGACAAAAGAATATGTTATATTCACATTTATCTTCTTCGGACTTATTATGGGAGTATATCTTTATCTGATATTTGCGGGGGTCATGACATCTCCGCAGTTTACATACGCGGAATTTTAGGCGGTGAGACCGGCTCCTTAAAGTATGGACAGCGGTCTTATTATAAACAGAGGCGGCAATAAGACATGAATGTAAAGGATTTTAAAAACGAAGCTAAAAAAACAGAAATATATAATAGATTTCAGACGCGACCTTCATATGCGCCCCGAACTTTCAGGTGAAGAGGTGAGAACCAGCAGGAGGATAGCTGAAGAGCTCGGTGCGCGCGGAAGACCTTTTGTAAGAGAGGGCAAAGGTAATATCGTCGGAAAAATAACGGGGACACGTACATGTGACATATATCAGAATCATTCTGACAATGCTGCAGGCGCATGCGGGATAAGCGTATCAGGCATAGGAAATAAAACTATAGCGATCCGCGGTGACTTCGACGCCCTTCCGGTAAAGGAGGAGACAGGTCTTTCGTTCGCGTCTTTAAATGACGGCGTCATGCCTGCTTGCAGGCATGACGCGCATGCAGCAGGGGTGCTTGATGCCGTAAAGATGCTCAAAGAACACGAAGTCGATTTTGCTGGCACTGTTTACGTATGTTTCCAGATGGGAGAAGAGATAGTCGAAGGAGCAGAGGAGATTATAGAGTATCTTGAAAGCGAAGGCATCGTCGACAGGATGGTGGCATACATGTCGTCGGGATGATCCGTGCGGAGTCTATACTGTTCATGCAGGTCCGTTCTGGCCCGGCAAGATAGCATGGACCATAAAGGTCAAAGGAAAAGGAGGGCATGGCTTTACCCCGTGGAAATGCGTCGTAAATTGCTAACGCTATTTCGGATGCCGAAGCGATCTGCGGGGAACTTGATCTTAAAGTCAAGGCAAAAAAGTAGGTATGCCCGCATCGGATAATTTCGGTACGATGCTTGCGCTTTTCCCCGGAGTTTACGTCTTAGCGGATGCGCGCGAAAGGACGGCAAGCCGGTTTCTAACCACAATCCACACTTTGATGTCGACGAAGATTCTGTGATTGCAAATGCGGCATTCTATCTACAGTACTTTTAGCGAATATGTTTAGTCGACGAAGATTCTGTGATTGCAAATGCGGCATTCCTCGCGGCTTATGCATATAAGTTTTTAAGTGAATAAAGATAGATGTGTTCAAGGAGCTGTCTATTTTATTCCTTTTATCTTGTAACCGGCGTCTGTGACAGCCTGTGCAAGCGTTTCGTCCGTAACATCGGAGGTAAGGGTTACGGATGCGGTCCCTGCTTTGAGATCTGCATCGGAGCTTTTCACACCGTCCACCGAGGCCAGCGCTTTTTCAACAGCGGCTTTACAGTGTTCACACATCATTCCTTCTACTTCTAAAATCTTTTTCATCGTTGTATCCTCCTTATCATTTTCTTTTAAAGGTATATTTGAAGCAGCATTATCGGCAGGTACGGCAGGCTTGTGGAAATATCCCGCTGTAACTGCATCTAACCTGTTTGTATCTATCTTATGTCTGACGGGTTTATCTTTTGACGTATTGCTCATATCGTAAAAATTAAGTCTGAGTGCATTTGTTACAACGCAAAAGCTGGACAGGCTCATGGCGGCTGCCGCGAAGACAGGGTTAAGCTGTATCCCGAATACCGGGATCAAAACACCCGCTGCCACAGGGATGCCAATGCAGTTGTAAAAGAATGCCCAAAAGAGATTCTGTTTGATATTTCTGAGCACTTGTCGTGACATTCGTATGGCTGCGGCAACATCTGATACGCACGAGCGCATCAATACTATGTCTGCCGCATCGAGAGCGATGTCTGAACCTGCGCCTATCGCTATACCGGAATCTGCATTTGTCAGCGCAGGAGCATCATTTATGCCGTCTCCGACCATAGCCGTTTTGCCTATATCGGATAGATCTTTGATAACAGAAGCTTTGTCCTGCGGCAGCACGTCTGATATGATGCGGTCTATAGCTATCCTGCGGCCTATTGCGGACGCGGTGCGGCTGTTGTCTCCTGTAAGCATAACGGTCTCAAGTCCGAGTCTTTTGAGCTCTGCTATTGCTTCAGCACTGTCGCTTCTTACAACATCCGCGACGGCGATGATGCCTACGAGGATACCGTCTATAGCGAAGTAAAGCGGCGTTTTGCCTTCATTTGCGAATTTGTCAGCTGAATCAATGAACGTGAAAAGCTCATCGGGAACAAGCCCTATCTCCTGCATGGTCACCAGGTTTCCGCCGGTCACTTCATGACCGTTGAGAACAGCCTTTACACCGTGTCCCGGCATAGCTTCAAAATTATAAGCTTCGTGCAGGCGGCATCCTTCTTCTTCGGCTTTTTCAGTTACTGCCTTTGCAAGAGGATGCTCGCTCATCTGTTCGAGAGATGCGGCGATTACAAGCAGCTGATTTTTGCTTATGGACTGTGCTGTGTATATGTCTGTTACCCTGGGTGTACCGGCTGTGACGGTGCCGGTCTTATCAAGTACTACGATATCAGTTTTGCCTGCGGCCTCGAGTGAAGAGGCAGTCTTGAAAAGCACGCCGGATTTTGCGGTGCGCCCCGATCCCGCCATGACTGCAACGGGGGTTGCAAGCCCGAGTGCGCAGGGACAGCTTATGACAAGTACACTGACTGCTCTGGCAAGAGAATATCCCGCATCTTTTGCAGCGATCATCCATGTGATAAAAGTTATAAGGGCTATAAATATAACGGCAGGCACGAATATTCCGGAAACTTTGTCGGCTGTCTTTGCTATTGGCGCTTTGGTCGCCGCCGCATTTTCGACCATCTCTATTATCCGGTTTATCGTAGTGTCGGTGCCCACCTTTATTGCTTTGCATGTAATGTGACCGTTCTGGTTTATCGTAGCTGCGTTTACATTGTCACCGACAGTTTTGTCTACAGGTATACTTTCACCGGTGAGGGCGGATTCATCTATCGCACTTTCACCTGATGTAATGATACCGTCGACCGGAATGCTTTCGCCCGGCTTTACTGCAAAGAGATCTCCGACATTCACGTGCTCTACCGGGACGCTTATTGCGGTCCCGTCTCGTATTACTGTCGCCGTCTTTGGCGAAAGATCCAGAAGGCTTTTGATAGCTGTGGTAGTGCGCCCCCTGCTCAATGCTTCAAGGAGTTTACCTACTGTTATGAGAGTAAGTATCATAGCTGTGGATTCAAAGTACATGTCACCCATATAGGAAGCCGCGCTTGTCATGTCACTTGCCCTTACTGCCCTGCTCATCCTGATAATAACAGCCAAACTGTATAAAAATGAGGCGCCTGCACCGAGCGCGACCAGCGTGTCCATGTTGGGCGCGCCGTGAAACAGGCTTTTAAAGCCGTTTGTGAAAAATTTACGGTTTATTACCATTATTGCAGATGTGAATAAGAGTTCAAAGGAGCCTATAGCCATATATCCGCTTAAAAACTTCGGGAGAGGGAATCCCCACATCATATGCCCCATGGAGACATATATTAAAGGTATTAAAAGACATATGGAAACGCTGAGTCTTCTTGCGAGTTTCAGTGATTCAGTATCTTTGAGCATATTTACTCTGTCGTTTATGTCAGAATCACTCTTTCCTGCAGGCTCAGCACCATATCCTGCAGTTTTTACGGCATCGCATACCATATCGTCGGTCAGAGAGGTATCTGCATCTACAAGCATAGAGTTTGTGAGAAGCGATACGGATACGTTTTGCACGCCGGGGAGTTCAGATACCGCTTTTTCAACGTGTGCACTGCAAGCGGCGCAGGACATCCCTGTTATACTGAATTTTTTGTTAGTAGTTTTTTCTGTCATTTTTCTATCCGTTCATTTACGCTGTTTAATTTGATTTGCCCGATTCATATCAGTTTAACAAGCGAACTTTTTTATTCATCCGTGCATATGGAATATTTGCGTATATAATTTCAAACAGACAGTCTTTGCCGCAGACCAAATGTTTGGGGGCGTATATGCGCTGTTAACTATTATAAATCTATAAATCAACTTATATATTTAGTACATGATAAATAATGTAAAATGTTAGGTATAGCTAACTATAAGATATATCAATATGTTTTAATTGTCAATGAATAGGCACTGTGATATAATGCCTCCATATTATTTAAAGGATCGTGTTACCGGCAGCAGGCTTTTTTGAAAATTGCAGCGAAGATTGTGATCAGGTCGGGATGTAATGCAGATTTTGGAGCATGGGAATGCTTAAAATCAAAAGCTATAAATATAATACAGCTATATGATACGGATAGAAAATATAAAAAATATCGAAAGGATATGAAATGGCTGAAGTACAGAAGTTTGAGGGAAGCGGTAAATATGTTGCATCAAAGGAACTTATGAATGCAGTGAATATAGCGATTGCACTTGAAAAGCCGCTTTTAATCAAGGGTGAACCCGGAACAGGCAAGACAATGCTTGCGGAGTCTATATCGGAAGCACTCGGGAAAAAGCTCATAGTCTGGAGCATCAAGTCCACGACCAAAGCACAGAAAGGTCTTTATATATACGATACCGTTCAGAGACTGTATGACAGTCAGTTTGGCGAAGAAGGTGTAGATGACATAGCAAGGTATATCAAGCTCGGGAAACTCGGTGAAGCTTTTAAATCAGACGAGCAGGCTGTGCTTTTGATCGATGAGATCGACAAAGCCGATCTGGAATTTCCGAATGACCTATTGTGGGAACTGGATAAAATGGAGTTTTTCATAAATGAAACAAAGGAGACAATTACGGCCAAGACGCGTCCGATCGTTATCATAACGTCAAATGCGGAGAAGGAACTTCCGGATGCATTTCTGAGAAGATGTATTTTCCACTATATCGAATTTCCCGATGAAGAAAAGATGGCAGAAATAATAAAGGTGCATTACGGGGAGCTCGATACTAAGCTGGTGCGGCGTGCGATGGCGGCCTTTTATAAGATCAGAGCTCTTGAGGACATACAAAAGAAGCCGAGCACATCGGAACTGCTCGACTGGATACAGGCGCTTATGATAAGTGGCATAGATGTAAGAAAACTCGCAGATGGATATCCGCATGCCGGAGTGCTTTTAAAGAAAAATGAAGATCTTGATATGTTGGAGGAAAATCAGAAAAGGGAAGCCACGGGTGAAGCTGCCGCCGAAGAGGGCTGTGAATAGATGTTTTTGGAATTCTTTTTCAGTCTCCGCGCCGGAGGATTAAAAGTATCGGTGCATGAATGGATGACACTCATGGATGCGATGGAAAAAGGACTCGCGCACTCTTCTCTGCTTGGATTTTATCATCTCTGCAGATGCGTGCTGATAAAAAGCGAGATCGATTATGACAGGTTTGACCGGATATTCACAAATTATTTCGGCTCTATCGAGGAAGACGTATTGCTGCCGAAGCGATTTTGGGAATGGCTTAGCAAGCCGATCGAAAAACTTGATGACAGGATAATGACTGAACTTCCACAGGAACTTGAAACGCTGCTTGAAAGAATTGAGAAGTTTAAGAAGGAACAGAAAAAAGAGCATAATAAAGGAAAGAAATACATAGGCGCCGGAGGCACTGCACCTATCGGCCATTCAGGATATAATCCGGCGGGCATACGGATAGGTGATGAAGGAAGGCAGGGGACTGCGCTTCAGATCGCAGGTCAGCGTCAATTCAAGGATTTCAGAGAAGACAATATCCTTTCGATGAGAGATTTCCAGGTTGCATTCAGGAGGCTCAGGCAGTTTTCAAACAGGCTGGATGTGCCGAGGACAGAGCTGAATATAAACAAGACTATAGATGACACCTGCAGTAATGCGGGATATCTCAAGATAGCATGGGACAAGCCTCGTAAGAATTCGATAAAGCTTCTGATGCTTTTTGATTCGGACGGATCGATGAAGATGTACCGTGCACTCTGCAGCAAGCTGTTTCATTCGATAAGCATATCAAATAGATTTAAGGATTTTAAAGTCTACTATTTCCACAACTGCATCTACGATAATCTTTATACGGATCCGACGTGCACCGACGGTGAATGGCTTCCGACGAAACGGGTGCTGAATAACCTGAATCAGGACTACCGCGTTATAATCGTCAGCGACGGATGCATGGCTGCATCAGAACTTTTGAAGCCGAACGGAGATATAGTATATACACATGACAATAAAGACCCCGGCAAAGTTTGGCTTGAGCGTTTCAAAAATAAGTATGACAATATCATATGGCTCAATCCGCTGCCCGAGATGGTGTGGGACAAGGTGTTCGGTGCTGAAACGCTGCTGATCATAAAGGATATCTTTCCAATGTACGAACTTAGTCTCACCGGATTGAAGGACGGTATAGGAAAGCTGCTTTCATACAGATAAAAAGACTTTAAAGCGCCGGATCGACGGTATGTAAATTGCGTGGATATGCGATACATACTATGCGGCATATTTTATTTATATAATAAATATGGACGGCGTATAATCATCAGGGATCAAGAAAATATATAAACTGACGGTAAGAAGAAAAGAAATGATTGAAATGATAATCGGTAAAAAAACAGGCCTCTTATTGATTTAGGCATCATTACAACTGTGATAATATTACTTATGACGGCCTTGTCAGAAACAGCATCTGCAGGGCTTACAGCAACATCGCTTGATTTTGCCGAGAATTATCTTGCTGTGAAATGGGTATACAAATCCGGGGACAGTTGGGAAAACAGTCCTCTGCCTCCGACTCTCGGCGGCGGATATGTATATTCGGCAGCAGATGGTGAGCTGCTCAAATTCGGAAAAGAAGACGGCAAGATAGAAAAAAAGGTTTCCCTTCCGGGGATGCAGGGTTTCAGTTTGATTCCTATTAGATATATAAAGAAGGATGAATATACAGAGGGAAAAAATCTGCTTCTGATCCCGGTTTACAACGAAAAGCTCCCCGAAACGGTGAGAGACATTCCAAGAGTTCAGCCGGTACTATCGGCGGTGAGAAGGTACAAGTTTATGATGCGGACACACTGTATTTGATCGGTTCAACGAGGCTTCAGCAAGATAAGCAGATCTTGACAGATGTGAAATACAATGAAGGTTACTTTTATTTCGGCACGTGGGGAGACGACAAGAATGACAGCACATATACTGAAAACGTTTATTCGTGTTACAGCATCGGGGATATCATGTATAATAAAGATAAGGGAAAAGAAACAGAACCCGTATGGACGGTTGAAAAGAATGGCGGCTTTTATTTTGCGGACGCGTTATTCACCGGAGACTATGTGCTGTTCGGTTCAGACCGGGATACGACAAAATCGTCTTCGGGTAAAGGTGCAATGATTTTCAGCTGCATGAGCGGCAGAAAATACCGAGAGACGCAGGCAGATGATACGGTTATAAGTGCAAAGCCTCTGGAAGGCGATGCAAAATCTGCGGTGGTTTCGGATGATACGTATCCGTCAATCATTCTTGTGGCTACAAAGGGTAAAAAGCTGTACAAATTTAAACTCAGTGCCGGCGGAGAACTGGAAAAAACGGAGGGTAAAACGGAAATCGATATAGACGCGCAGACGACGGGTGCACCGGCTGTATATAAAGGTATCATGTACATGGGTCTCAGTAATTGTACTGTAGAGGGTGTAAAGATATCGACGATGGAGAAGATAAATGCAGTGTCGGTGCCGAACTATCCGCAGGCGGGCATATATATCGAAGTCTGTAAATGAAGAAGACGGATTATTCATTTACGGTTCATATAATAAACCGCCCAGGGGCATATTCCTTCTTAAAGTAGACAGCAGCGGCAGCATAAGTGAGTCAGAACCGGCTAATAAGCAATTTTTTAAACCTGTGAAAAAAATTAGCGAGTACTGTTTGTCACCGCTTCAGGTTGAAGATCAGGTGATCTATTACAAAAATGATTCCAGGTATATAATGGCGCTTGAAAATGGATTTACTATAACAACACATGCAGCTGTGGGAGGGAAGCTCACACCGGATCCCGATACAGGGAAATGCACATACAAAAAAGGCGCTTCGGTCTCTTTTAAGGCTGAAGCCCATGCCGGGTATATGATGGCTGATTTTGTAAAGGACGGTGAAAGCGTCAGAAAAAGCGGATACGGACCCGCTGATAATGAAGAAGGCTGTGATTTTTATAATTTGCTTGACAATCATATGGTAAAAGCGGTATTTATGTTAAAGATCGCTAAAAAACCGTCCGAGATAATAGGGCTCAGTATGTTCGGGTATACCGTTCGATGAGAGCGGGAGGCGGATATAAATATATCGGCAAGAGCAGAACGACATCATATGCCGATAAAAAAGTCATGACGGGGACAAAATATTATTATAAACTGCAGGGTGTTTACAAAATGGCATGCGGGCATTTCAACTATATTCGCATTTCATCCTGTAAGTCGGGCAGGACAACACTGCGCGTCACAAAGCTTAAGGGCAAAGCGGAAAAGAGAAAAGTCAGGCTCTGCTGGAAGAAGGTCAGAGGCGCAAACGGATATATAATCTGCCGGGCAAACAGAAAGAGCGGAAGATATAAGATCATAAAAACGACAAAAGGAAATTCAAAGCTGAAATACACAGACAGCAGACTGAAGAAAGGCGGGACATACTGCTACAAGGTGAAAGCGTACAGGGCTGTGAGCAGTAAGAGAATAAAAAGCGTGTATTCAAATACAGTAAAAGTGAAAGCAAGGTAACAAATACAGCATTTAAGAAAGAGGAGATTTAATAATGACGAAGAGTGTTAGTAAAAAAGTATTGGCTTTAGCGGTGTCGGCAGCTATTTTATTTTTATCTATGTCTTTTGCGGCAGACAATGTGCATGCGGCAGAACAGGTGAAAGTTACAGTAAGCGCAAAGACCATAAGTGAATTTGACATAGTGCAGAAAGAGATAACCGTAACAAGCGATGCATTTGAACATTTTTATCCTGACCTGGCAGACAAGGACGGAAAGGGCGTCACATATGCTGATGCGCTTGTTGCGGCGCATATCGATAAATATGGTGATAAATTCAAGAGCAACCCCGGCGGCTATCTTAAGTTTAGTGATGATTACTACGCACAATATCACTCTATCTCAGTTGTAAAGCAATTTGAACACAGTAAGGTGGGGCTTTATTACAATAATCAAAAACTCGCATCTGCCGTAAACGAGGAAAAGCTTTCCGACGGTGATTTTCTGGAAGTGGTCTCATTTGAAAAGAACTATAGTGAATGTTACAGCAGGTTCGGCGACAAAGAATACGCGGGCATAGCTGGTGACGATATCGCGGTGAAAATTATCGCGGATTATTGTGGTAATTCTTATAAGCCGAACAACGGCGCTGAACTTTATACGGTGGATTTTAATACGGGCGCGTTAAACAAGCTTTCGAAAAAGGCGGACGGCAACGGGGACGCTGTCTTGAAATTTGATAAAAAAGGAACATATTACATAACGGCAAAAGGGAAGGTAACCTATCCGGATTGGAACGGCAATGCATCTACAGCTAACATTGTTCTTCCGCTTGCTAAGGTGACAGTTGCAAAAGCGATTAAACTGAAAAAACCGGAGCTCAAAATAAAACTTACGAGTAATAAAAAAAGTATGGCAAGCTGGAGCAAGGTAAAATGTGCAGAAAAATATCAGATAAAATACAAGGCGGGAGGCTCAGGTAAATGGTCGGTAAAGACTGTTTCAAAGCGTAAGATCGGATTTGATAGACTGAGAGCCGGTAAAAAGTATTATTATAAGGTGTGCGCGTTAGTTTATTCTTACGGGAAAACTATATATTCTCCATACAGCAGAACGAAATCGGTGACGACACTCGGCTCCGCAAAGAGACTTAAAATAAGTGCGGAAAGCGGTAAATATCTGCTTTCATGGCATAAAGTCGCAGCTGCGGAGGGATATGACAAAAAGGTGAGGTCAAAGTACGAAAAAAAATGGAATACGATCAAACAAGGGACAAAACTGTCGGAGAGTAAGTTTAAGACAATAGGCTATATGCCGGGCAAGACATATCAGTATCGTGTAAGAGCATACAAGTCCGTGGGAGGAAAGAAGATCTACGGACCGTGGTCTAATATAGTAACTATAAAGCGCTATTAGATGCATGTTTGAAAAGCGGCAGCTTGTTAAAACTGCTCAGTTGCGATGAAACTGTGCGGTAAAAAGGACATATGAGGATATATCCGTTTTATCGAGGCAGTATGAACAAGATGCAGATGGAGATAAACAGATGGCAGAAAATAATACAAAGCAAGACGAGGCGAAAATCAGGCGTGAGAAACAAAGCGATATGAGCAGGCGGAGCAGCTGGCATTTTTGTAAAACGGGCAGGGTGTTTCTGATTGCAATTACCTTGATATTTGCCATCAGCTGTATGACTGCATGTAAAAGCACTCCCTGCGGAAACGGCTCAAACGGTGCATGCAAGACATTGCGAAAAGCTGCGGAAACTCCGAAGACGAAAGATAAGAAAAAAACAGAGAACGATTAAACAAATAAACATTCGTCAAAGCTGTTAAAAGACAAGGCAAAAAAAGCATTACCGGAAAAAAGGCAAAGAATAAGAGTTGCTGTTACATGACGGTGACCTGTCACAGGATAGTTGAACGATGGGGCAGCATACCGTACAGTCTTAAAAAGATCACTCCGAAATCAGGCGTGATCCTTGTTAAACAGAAGGTGGTTCTGAAACGCGGTGACACGGCGTTTGAAGTAACAAAACGCGTCCTTAAAAGTAAGAGGATTCATTTCGCCTATCAGGGAATCACGCAGTATGGCACCACATACGTTGAAGCCATAAATAATATATATGAAAAAGGATGTCAATTCAAGGAGTGGCTGGATATACAAAGTCAACGGAATTGCACCGAAGGTCGGCTGCAGCGGATATATGCTCAGGAACGGAGATGAGCTGGAATGGGCGTACACCTGCAACCTCGGGAAGGATCTGTAAGTGTGAGAAGAGACGGTTTCAGCACATATCATCCGATGATATGTGCTGTTTATTTTGTGATAATATTGATCTGCAGCATGATATTCATGGCGCCGGCATGCCTATCGGCTTTGTTTGCGGGCGCTTTTTCTTATGCGATATACATCACCAGTAAAAAAGCAGTGAAGACATTTCTTTGCTTATGCCTTCCTGTTATGGCAGCCGCTGTGCTTGTCAATTTTTTATTTAATCATCACGGCGTGACTATACTTTTTTATATAGGCGATAATCCGGTTACCAAGGAGGCTCTGTGTTACGGAGCCGCATCAGCATCTGTCTTTGCATCGGTGATCATCTGGTGCTGCTGTGTCAGTATAGCGAGTTCAGACGCGGAGGAAAAAGCATATCTGCCTGCGGCGGCAAGGATATATGCCGATATGTGTGATATGAAAACCGTTGCGGGAGACAAGGGTCCTAAAAGTGTGACCGGAATCCCGCTAGATATAGTTGAAGGAAGAAGATGGCTCAGGCAGAGAATCATCGCAGGAGCGGGCGCCCGGGTCGGCAGCGCATCTTTGTCAATATCACCGGATAGAAAAAACACTTTGGAATACAGGACGGATGTTTTCGAACCGGGATATGGTGAAAGCATTGATTCTCATGAAGACAAAAAATCAGATATCAGTGCGGACGGGCATAAGCGGGAAAAGCCTGCAATAGAGGCTAGGGATATCTGGTTTAGATACGGAAGAAATGGCAGAGATATATTGAAAGGCTTTGATATTCGTGTTTGCAGAGGGACCTTTTATGCGCTTGTAGGCGGAAACGGCACGGGTAAAACGACAGCACTCAAAGTGATATGCGGTATACTGAAAGCATATCGCGGAAAGTTGAGAAATGTGGCGGAAGGACTGTTTCTCACACAAGATCCGAAAAATGTTTTTGCGGAAGAAACGGTACGGGAAAATCTGGAACGCGTGTATAATGCCCGCATCGTAAAGGACAGGCATGGTCAGAAAAATCCGCATGACAAAAAAATGAATACAGATATGACGCCGTCAGGATATATTAAAAAAATGGAAGGCTGTACATCGACGCGGGGACGCACTATGAATGAAAAAAAACAGGAAGGTGATATCGAAGTAATAAGTGAGAGACTGGGGATATCGCATATTCTCGACATGCATCCTTATGATATTTCTGGAGGTGAACAGCAGCGCGTTGCACTGGGTATGCTGCTTTTAATGAGGCCTGAGGTGTTTCTTATGGACGAACCGACTAAAGGCATGGATCCGTTCTTCAAAGAGGAGTTCGCCGGAATCGTTTCGGAATTGAAAAGCGAGGGCAAGACGATTCTTACGGTTTCACACGATATAGAGTTCTGCGCAAAGTATGTGGACCGTGTCGGTATGATGTTCGACGGACAGCTGACAGCAGAAGGAACACCGCACAAGGTATTCGGGGAAAACAGGTTCTATACGACTGCGGCATCAAAGATTACACGAGGCCTGCTCGAAAATGCGCTTACAGCGGATGATATAACTAAAGCGCTGAGATTATCAGATTATGGAAAAACATACTGACAGGGAAAAGAAAAGAACCGCTGCGGCGCTTACATGTCTGCTGTTCGCTCTCATGGCGGGTATGGTAATTGCTTATGCGGTAATCGCTGATGACAGGATATTTTACTTTGTATCTGTTACGATGATGATGCTTACTATTGCAGCCATATTTATCGGGACGGAAAGAAAAAGATCGCGCACCAGTGAGATTGTGATTGTTTCGACAATGGTGACTATTGCAGTTGTATGTCGAGCAGCATTCTTTATGCTTCCTGAAATAAAGCCTGCTGCTGCTGTAGTAATCATATCGGCTGTGTGTCTAGGAGAAAGGACGGGATTTATGATCGGTGCGCTTTCCATGTTCATATCTAACTTTAGTTTGGTAGGGGCCATGGACGCCGTGTCAGATGTTCGTTATGGGAATGACCGGTCTTATAGCCGGCGCCGTCATAAATTTACATGAAAAAATGAGATCGCCGCTTGCAATGGCGGCTGTGTCCGGTGTATGCACATTTACCGTATACGGTTTATTGGTGGATATTTGGACTGCGTTCGGTTTTTATGCACGACCTACACCTGAGTCTGTTTTGGCAGTGTATGCGGCGGCGGTGGCTCTAAACGCAATATTCGCAGTGAGTACAGGGATTTTTGTGTTTTTCTTTGGCGAACCCGTCATCAAAAAAATCGATAGGGTCAAGTTGAAATACGGGATATTCTATTCGCGTATATAAATAAGTATAAAAAAGGCCGTTACCGTAATTGAGGCGGCGGCCTTTGACCTTTGCAGTCAACGCAGATGTCTGAAAACTCCTGTAACCTTTCCGAGTATCTTTACATCAGTAACGTTTATAGGACTCATCGATGAATTTTCAGGCTGAAGCCGTATGTGATCCCTTTCCCTGTAGAATGTTTTTACTGTCGCTTCGCTTTCAAAGCCGTTCAGCATAGCGACTACAATATCACCATTTTCTGCGGTGTTTTGCTGATGTACCAGGATATAATCCCCATCCATGATCCCCGTTTCAATCATGCTTTCGCCATGTACGGTCAGCATGAAATGTGTGCCGTTTGCAACAAAGCTGCCGGGTACAGGAAAGTTCTTCTCGATATTTTCTTCCGCGAGTATCGGTGTTCCTGCGGCTATACGCCCTATCACAGGGATATCGACAACATCGGTACGATCTCCGGCAAGCGATACATCTGAAAGGTCTGCAGGTCCGCATTCCGCTATGTCCTCGGAGTCAACTATCATCAGCGCACGAGGCTTTGACGGGTCTTTTTTGATGTAACCGGCCTTCTCTAGAGCAGATATATCCTTATGAGCTGTAGAAGTCGATTTTATGCCCAGTGCAGCACATATCTCCCTTACGGTAGGCGGATAGCCTTTTTTTTTAATCTCATCTTTCATGTGATTCAGTATCTTTTGTTCGCGTTCTTTCAGCATAATCCCCCTCCGCAATAACAAAATAAAATCCCGGCTTATTGAAATCCGCTGGCATGTGAATTTTTTGATTGTACCGAGACGTCTTAAGCGCTGTACCGCAGTAATAAGGCGGTGTGGCTGTTGATATATTTGTTCCTGCCAGATTCAAAGATCCGATCCGGTCAATCAAATTTGAATGCATAAAATATATACTATTATAGATACTGACATGATAGCATAAAAAAAGCATAATGTAAACAGACGTTCACGGAGACTTAATCAAACCGGAACGTCCGTTTGAATAAAACAGACGCTACGGCTTGAATTGAAGGACCTTTAAAGCCGTGTATTTTTAGTGTAAAATAAATATATGATCGAAGATCTGCTTATATGTTTAAAGGCGGTGGCACCGCTGTTCATATATATGCTTATCGGCGTATTGGTGCGCAGGACCGGCATTATAGCCTCTGAGGATGTAAGAAAGCTGAACCACTTTGCATTTGTGGTTTTTTTCCCGTGCCTGATGTTCGAAAATGTATACGGGGCGGACATCGGAAAGTCCTTCAATGTTAAGCTGATCGGATATGGGCTTGCCTCCATTCTGACAATATATTTTTTATCGGTGCTGCTCACGGTAAAGATGAAAGACCGGCCGGCGATGCGGGGAGCGGTAATCCAGGCTGTATACAGAAGCAATTTTGTGATCATGGGTCTTCCTGTTGCAATGAATATATACGGCAGAGGAAATTTAAGCATAACGGCGATGATGATCGCAGTCATTGTGCCGCTTTTCAATATACTTGCTGTAATTACTTTGGAATATTTCAGAAGCGGACGACCAAATGTTAGAGTAATGACCTTCGGCATCATAAAAAATCCGCTTATTATTGGAACGTTAACAGGGATAGCAGTGACAATTTCAGGATATGAGATACCGCAGATACCGGAGGATATAATCAGTGATATGGGAAGCATAGCTACGCCGCTGGCCCTTATAATTTTGGGAGCATCATTTGAATTTTCAAGTGTGGGGCGAATGAAGCGCGAACTTATTATATGTGTGCTGGCGCGGCTTGTGATCGTACCCGGCATATTTGTTTCAGCTGCGGCTATGCTCGGTTTTGAGGATATAGAGCTTATTTCGCTGCTTGCAATGTTTGCCGCACCTGCGGCCATATCTTCATACACTATGGCGGAGGAAATGGGCAGTGACAGTGAACTTGCGGGAAATGTGGTGATATTTTCATCCATGTCAGCGAGTTTTACCATGTTTCTATGGCTGTTTATATTTAAAACACTGGGATTATTTTAAGGCGTACAGTGAGCGGAAGTTAGAGGATAGGCGAAAGCATTAAAAGGCAATGTTGACAATAATTTATCCGCAAAATGTAAAAAAGATGATACAATAACTAAAAGGAGGGTAATTATAAACTGCATAATCAATAAGATGCCTGTGAAAACCGCGTATGCTGCGGGATTCAGCGGGTATATGAAAAGTCTATAGGAGAAGCGCAGCGGAAATAATTCGCATGGGCATTTCCTGTGGCATGCAGAAAGGCGATTGCAAATAGCACTAATTAATGAAAACTGCTTAAAGTAAATATTACAGGCAGTGGAGTATGGAAGGAGAACAAAAATGGGAAAATTTTATGTATGCAAACATTGTGGCAATCTTGTAGGGATTATAAACAATTCAGGAGTTCCGATGATTTGCTGTGGTGAACCGATGAGCGAACTTGTCGCCAACACTGAAGATGCGGCTGTTGAAAAGCATGTGCCTGCAGTAACTGTTGACGGCAACAGGATCAGTGTAGCAGTAGGTGAGGTAGATCATCCTATGACTGAAGAGCACTTTATCCAGTGGATATATCTTGAAACTGAAAAGGGCGAGCAGAGAAAAATTCTCAATCCGAACGATGTGCCTAAGGCAGTGTTTACGATTGAGGACGATAAGGCTGTTGCCGTTTACGCTTACTGTAATCTGCACGGACTGTGGAAAAAGGATCTTTAATCGAAGCTGTTCTTGATATAAGGGTCTGCAGTGCTGCGGATTTTAAAGGGAACATGCAGCTCCTGAAATTTATGGATAAGAGCGGAATGGCATAATTGTCAAAACTTTAAATTCATGAAAATAAAATGAAAAAAATGAGACTGATGTGTATTTCACGCAGTCTCATTTTTTATGGTATGATGGGCATACCGTCAATCTGTGGCGAAAGTCCGCGTGGGGCGCAGCTACCGACGGACACAAAAGCGACTTGCAGGTTTCAAATCGCGAGATTTGGGAGAGAAAGAGCAATAGCGAAATCGCAGCCTGACGAACAGAAACGCAATATCAAGGCCTGCACACAATCACAAAATCGATGCCGAACGGTATGCGCGATGGTGTGAGAGGGGCTATAAGTTAGCCTCCACTCGATAAAAAATAGTCTGTAGAGGATGTGGGTGTGTAACAGCAGGACGCTTGCAAAAGGATGTTGACAGTGTACTATGCGACATAGTACACTAAGCATGGCGGCATAAGCATATAGAAAAAAGGAAACATCTACAAATATCAGATGAGTTAGAAAACAAGGAGGAAATCTGTATGTTTGCAATAGATCTGAAGAGCAGAAAACCTATCAGCCGGCAGATCATCGATAACATTAAGGAACTTATCGTCTCGGGCGTACTGGCAGAGGACGAAAAACTGCCCTCGGTCAGGGAGATGGCATCGTATCTGACGGTAAATCCGAACACGGTGCAGAAGGCCTTTAGGATCCTGGAACAGCAGGGTTATATCTATATGTCGCCGGGGCGTGGGACCTTTGTGCAAAGCGGTGCGGTGAAAACACACACGCATGTAGAAGAGCTCGAAACGATAAATCATCTTGAAGAAAGCCTGATGAAGCTTTATCGACTCGGAATCAGTAAAGCTGAGGCTGAAGTAATAATCGGTCGGCTGCTGAATGCGAAAAAAGACTGGCGGTAATCAACATTCCCTGCATGGGGCTATAAGAAACAGTTATTGCTGCCTGTATTAAAAAGTGATCAGGAATTAATCGATGATCAGGCGGCAGAAGCTTAAGTTGAAAAAGAATAATCACTTAAAAGGAGGAAAGAGGTAGATGATCGAAATCAAAAATGTTGTAAAAAAATTCGACAGCAATATTGCTCTTGACGGACTCAATATACACGTCAAAGACAGCTCTATATATGGCCTTGTAGGCATAAACGGTGCGGGCAAGACAACGATCATAAAGGAGATAATGGGAATTCAAAGACCTGATGAAGGAGAAATAATTATATCAGGACAGCCGGTATACGAAAATGTAGATATAAAAGCAAAGCTGGGATATGTTTCAGATGACATATATTTCCCGCACGGATATGCGCTTAGAGATATGATGCGATATTACAGAGAGATATATAAGGATTTTGATGAAGTCAGGTTTTGCGCGATGGTCAATGATTTCGGTCTTGACGCCGCAAGGAAGCTTTCGGCATTTTCGAAGGGCATGCAGAAGCAGGCCGCCATCATAATGGCTCTTTCCGTAAAGCCTGACTGCCTGGTGCTGGACGAGCCGATCGACGGACTTGATCCGGTTATGAGGCTTAAGGCGTGGAAGTACATTATAGATGATGTTGCTGAGCGCGGCACGAGTGTTTTGATCTCAAGCCATAATTTAAGAGAAATGGAAGGGTATTGTGATCACATCGGTATCATTGCAGACGGAAAGATGGTTATTGAAAGAGAAATAGACGATCTTAAAACGGATGTGCATAAGGTGCAGTTAGCCTTTAAAGAGAAGAGAAATATTGACTATGGTCAGCTCAATGTACTGCATGCGGAATCACGCGGTTCAGTAGATATGCTGATAATAAAAAACAGGCGGGAGGATGTCGAGAGGATCATTGAAGAGATGGATCCTGCAATATTTGATATGCTTCCGCTTTCGCTTGAGGAGATATTTATTTATGAGCTGGGAGGTGAGAATAGTGAAGTTGCAAAACTCGTCTAAGGCAATATCCAGAATAATAAAGGAAAATTTAAGGAAATTTTGGGTAATACCGCTTATCGGCGGCATAATAATGTTCCTGGCAGGCCCGATGAATATGATAATTATGAAGGCTGGTGATTCCGATATAATTGAGGAAAGTTTGGAATTTAATTTTGGGTTTTCCTTTGCGATCATCCTGATATCTTTATGTTCGGGTATAGCGGTTTTGATCTGCATTAACAGAAAAAGTTCTTCCGACTTGATTTATGCACTTCCCGTAACACGCGGAGGTATGTTCCTCGCAAGTTACATTTCCGGGGTGGTAATGATAGCGATTCCGATCGTAATAAACGGACTTTTGATGTGGTTTTTAAGTCAGGGGGCAACAGCCGCATCTCATATGAAATGGATCGGTCTGAGTTTCCTCTGTTGTCTTGCACTGTATGCCGTAACGTACTTTGCGGGAGTTATAAGCGGTAACATATTCATGCATGTTTTCAACGCATGTTTTCTGAATGTTATTGCGGTGTTGCTGATAAAAACAGCAGACTGCATGATGCAGACATGGGTATTCGGATACCAGAAAGCCAGTGCATACAATACGATTATTGAAGATGCAAATCCGCTGACGGCACTTTCATCGAATGCCGGCATGCGGGAGGTCGTGCTGTATATTATTGTTGTGACGGCTGTGACTTTGCTCGCTTTGCTTTTTTATAAAAACAGACATGCTGAGTGCACAGGGGAGTCTCTTGTTTTCAGCGGAATGCGATATGCCTTTCTCGGGCTGATAACATTTATGGGCATGATAATCCTGGGGATGCTTACAAGTGGCATAGGTCTTGAGAGCAGAGCGTTTTATTCCGGATCATCAGTTGAAATAGCGTGGCTGTTGACGGGTATGATAGTAGGCTTTATAATCACATTCATAACAATGCATTTGATAATATTCAAATCGCCCAATTTTATTAACAAAAACAGTCTTATCACAGGGCTTATTACGGTTATGACAGCAGTTGTTATAATAGTACCTATGAAAACAGATATTATAGGTATATCGAGCAAAAAAGCGGCTGTCGCTTCTACAAAAGCTGTTGCGGTGGATGTGATCAATCTGTCGGGAGATACGGCCGGTGAAGCGAATGCCGGAAACAATATAGCTCCGGGCGCTTTCAGGGGCGTAGGGTTTGAAAAAACAACAGTAAATGGTGAGGAAAGTTATTTCCCGTGGCTCAAATCCAAGGAAAATATCGAAGCCGGGTGCAAGATTCAAAATGCGCTTGCAGATATGGATAAAAGCAAAATAATGACAACAGCCGATTCCGGTTACTATTCGGAATATTCGATATCTGTAACAGGAATCGACGGTAAAAAAATGAAAAGATATTACCCGGGAATTGCAAAAGATGTTTTCAATCTGATCAGAAAGCAAAACGCGAAGATATACGAATCAAAGGAATATAAGGACAAATTCAAGCTGTCAAACTTAAAATATAAAATAAACGATATCTCGTATTTCGGAAATGCGTCCGAATATCATTCAATACCGGCAGCAAGGCGTGAAAGTCTCATAAAGGCTTTGGACAAGGATTTTAAAGCAAGGAGATATAAAGATATCCGAAAAAAGAATGAAACAGATCATGAATTTACAATAGAAATTCCCTATGATCCTGATATGGTTGATCAAACTGCATTGTCCGAAGGGAGTAACTATAATATAATCGTATATAAGACCGACATGAACACACTTGCATGGATAAAGAAAAACATTAAGTAATCATATGGTATCTAATAGCAGATTACTTTTGTGAAAGCGTTCATGCAGGAATTGCTTTAAGCAGGAAAGGACATGTATGAGCAGAGCATACAGGGATATAACCGAATATGCAAAAGGTCAGGCAGCCGCAATATTCCCGGTATTTATATTCTGGCTCTATATCGCCGCGCAGATCCCGTATGCTCAGGACGATTGGACCTGGGGTACGGCGCGCGGTGTACAGCATCTTTTATCTGCAGATATCAACAGTCGTTATTTCGGCAATATCATCGAGATGGTCGTTACGCGCTCTGAGATCGCGAAAACGATAATAATGGCAGTCGTATTTACGATGATTCCGTTTATGTTCGCAAGACTTGCAACTTATCACGATCGAGAGGCTGTGCGTGAAATGGAAGCGTCTATGGATGCAGGGACTGTAAGTAAAGCTGATGCGGCATCCTCTGCTGGCATGTACAAGGCTGTATATCGTGAAGCAGGTGAACATGCCAGAATGCTGAGATTTAACATTTGCTTTCTTTTCGGGACACTGCTTATGGTGACTATAAACAGCGCTATATGGAGGCAGACACACGGATGGATCGCAGGTTTTTCCAATTTTGTCGTATCGGCACTTTTTATAGAGCTGTTCTTCTTTATTTTCATTTGGGGTGGCTCAAAACCGTTGGAGTATAAAAACGGGTTAAGCAAGTGGGGAATAAACTGTGCGGGGGCATTTTTATTTTGCATTGCGATACAGTTGTTGCTTGAGAATGTGACAGTATTTTTGGTGTTCTTCGGTATAGTGACTCTTATATATCAAAAAAAAGTGAACAGACATATAAGTGTGAGATATGTTTCCATGATGGCAGGCCTAACAGCCGGAGCATTTATTATGTTCAGTTCACGCGTGTTTGGAACGCTCTTTTCTACTGGACAGGCCGTGGGAGGAATAAGAAAGTTTACATTTGATATCGATGCGGGCCTTTGCAGTATAATAAAGCAACTTTTCAAAAGATATTTTTCAGTGGTGTTTCCAAATGCACTAACGATAGATGTATTTGCATGTCTGACAGTCTTGATGCTCATTTCTGCAGTGCTGATAATTCAGATAAAAAAACGTACAGAATATAAACCGGACAGCAGCAGTGGTGCGGAAGCTCATCTGCGCGGCAGCGATTCTTGTATAGCTGATATTACGTTTTCAGGTAAAACGCGAAGTATGAAGAGCAGGATCATTCTAACCGCTGTTCCGCATGCGATAGTTGCCTCTGCAGTGGGGCTTACCTCTGAGAGGGTGTCGGAGGTGTTCGGCTGGACTGTTCCGACAGGACTGAACATTGCAGTCAGCGTAATGTTTTTTATACTCACGGCGTGTGATTTTTATATTGTGTTCTGCTTTGAAAAGAAACTGAGACGTGAAAATGCAGGTACAAAACTTCTGTTTATATGGCTTTTCATTCCGGTGCTCATGGCACCGCTTGCGGCGATATATACAAAAGGATACAGAACATACTACACGCCTGTGATATTTATATTTCTAATCTCTGTAATGTTGCTGAATCATATCCTGCGAAGCCGGGCGGAAATAAAAATATACAGGATTTTTATGCTTGTCATTGCTGTAGTGCTGATATTCCGGTGCATTTACATAGGGAAGGTGTACTGCGACATAGGAAGGGTGAAAAAAGAGAGAGATGCACTTACTGCAGACTGCATAAAGACCGGAAAGTATGAACTCACACTTCACGAATACCCGCATAAGGATTACAGGTGGATCTCAAGTCCGAGAAAGTCAAACCGAGTGGTTTTTTACAAAGAGTTTTACGGAATACCTGAAGAAGTTACGCTTGTATTTGAAGAAAAATGAAACTTCAACTGAAACGGTGTTTAAAAGGGAAAAGTATAAATGCTCTGCGGTATGACAGAAGCTTGTAAAATAAATTGTCGCAAAAAACTTGCAATCTCTGCGGATGTATGATAGATTAAAGCCTGTATCGAAGAAGAAGTTATCCGCTTCTCACCTTTTCGGCAACTGTGCTGATCGGGTATATATTGAAATATATCACAAATCAGGCGTTTTGTGCAGCGGATAATTTGGTTCGCTGCTTTTTATTTAGTGCCAAACCGCATTAAACGCGCATTGAAGGCCGCGGCAGAAACACAGAGTCTTGACACCATAGAATATAGGAGGTGCTGACAATTAGTAAAGAAAACCTTATAAATGAACAGATCCGTGCTAGGGAAATGAGGGTAGTTAACACGGATGGAACGCAATTGGGGATAATGAGCAGAAACGAAGCTCTCAGGATGGCCGAGGATAAAGAACTTGACCTGGTTTGTATAGCCCCGAAGGCCAAGCCGCCGGTATGCAAGCTTTTAGACTATGGAAAGTACAGATATGAACAGCAGAAGAAGGAAAAGGAAGCCAGAAAAAAGCAGAAGACCACGCAGATCAAGGAAATCAGGCTTAGCGTGTTCATAGAAGAGCATGACATAAAGGTCAAAGCGAAGACGGCATCGAAGTTCCTGGATGAAGGCGACAAGGTAAAAGTCAGCTTGAGATTCAGAGGCAGGGAAAAAACCTATACGTTTAGGGGAAGAGAGGTCATGGACAGGTTTGCGGATATAGTTTCGGAGCACGGCACTGTTGAAAAGAAACCGAAGTTTGAAGGACGGTCGCTAATTATGATCGTAGCACCTAAAAGTGATAAATAAACAATAAATTAAAATTTATATATAGGAGGAGTTATCACAATGGCAAAAAATAAGATGAAGACCCACAGAGGGGCAGCTAAAAGGATGAAAGTGACAGGATCCGGCAAGGTGAAGAGAAATAAGGCATATAAAGGCCACATTCTTACTAAGAAGACTGCCAAGAGAAAGAGAGGCCTCAGGAAGGCTGCGATTTTGGGAAGTGCAGATCAAAAGAGAATGAAGGCTGTTTTAAATAAATAAGATTGGAGGTAGGAAGAGATGGCAAGAGTAAAGAAAGGACTCAACGCTCATAAGCGACATAAGAAAGTATTAAAGCAGGCTAAGGGATATTATGGTGCAAAAAGCAAGGTGTTCAGAGCTGCAAACCCTGCAGTTATGAGAGCGCTGCGTTCGGCATATACAGGAAGAAAGCTCAAGAAGAGAGAATACAGAAAGATGTGGATTACAAGGATCAATGCAGGTGCAAGAATGAACGGAATCTCATACAGCAGATTGATGAACGGCCTGAAGAAAGCAGGTGTTCAGATAAACAGAAAGATGCTTTCGGAAATGGCGATCAACGATGCTGATGCATTTGCAAAGGTATGCGAGACTGCAAAGAATGCACGGACAGACTAATTAACGTAAAGCCATGTTTATAGCCGCTGGAGATATCCTTCGGCTATATATGCGTTTTCCCTAATTTTACATTTATGAAAACATAAAGGATTTTAGGATTTTTTAAGGTGAATAATGATATAATAAGCAATCGCAGTTGTATGAAAACCGAATACCGTGAATTTTAATGCTGGCAGACAGGTATTTAATACGGTTAAATGAGGGATTGCGAAGATCGGGATAAATTATATAAATTTCTGCAAAACGAATCAGCACTGGAAAGGAATCGGTGAAAATGAGTAGTAAAAGGAAAATAGCTATATTCGCAGTATTAATACTGGTAGTTGCAGCAGTAGTTTCTGTAATCGTGTTTAACAAAGGCGAGCAGGCTTATGATTATGATTTGTCAGAATATGTAAAGCTTGCTGAAAAAGATTACATCGGTATAAAAAGAGATGTGCAGGAGAAATCAACTGTAACTGAAAAAGAGATCGATAAGCAGGTAAAAACAGAGCTTGAAGCTGCGAAGACGACAAAAGAGATAAAAAAAGGTAAGGCAAAGAAAGGCGATACGGTAGGTCTGGACTACACGGGCAGGATTAACGGGAAGACATTTGACGGCGGTACAGCAAAAGGATCAAGCGTTGAACTCGGATCGGGCAGTATGATTGACGGTTTCGAGGACGGCATTATCGGTATGAATGTAGGTGATACGAAGAAGCTGAATCTCAGGTTTCCGGAGAAATATCCAAACAATGCAAAGCTTTCGGGAAAGAAAGTGGTATTTACCATAAAACTCAATTCTATAACGAAGAATTACACGCCGTCAGTCGCAAGCTATATAAAAGAAAAAACTAATTATAAAACAGTTAAAGAATACAGGACAGCTGTCAAAAAACAGATCCTCAAGAGAAAAGATGAAACGGCGCTTTCGAAGGTTAAGCAGTCATTATGGTCAAAGGTCGAAGCCAAAGCAAAAGTAAAGAAATACCCGGACAAAGAGCTGTCGCAGATGCAGGATTCGATTAAAAAGCAGATGGAAAGCTATGCTTCGCGAATGGGGACCAAAGTTGAAAACATATATCCGCAGCTTGGACTGAAAAGTGAATCCGAATATAAAAAGTACATAAAAGATCAGGCTAAGAACACAGTAAGGAATGCAATGATAGTCTACTATATATCTCAAAAGAAAGACATTAAGCTTGATACGGATCCGAAGGAAGATCTGGAAAAACAGATTGAAAAAGCGGGCCTTGACGAGGAGAGTTTCAAGTCTCAGTACAATCAGACGATCGACGAATATATTGATAACTATGAACTCAGTCTTTTGACCAAAAAGGTTACTGACTATATATATGATAAGTCAAAGCTTGCAGGCGGAAAGGAAAAAACAGGCAAATAGCAGCAGAGCGGCAGCTGAAAAAGTCTGACAGATTTTAAAATTTGCAGTATAAGAATATATTGAAATATGGTTCAGGGATACCGGGACCATATTTTTATGAACGCTTCAGCTGCAAAACCTGCAGTCGCGGCGGACCGCGGCATATAACTATTGATTATGAAGTTATGATTATTGTTTATCCTGTTCTGAGAAAAATATCTAAATATGGACATATCGATAGCTGTCTGCTGGCTATTTGCTATTTTTGAACGATATAGACACTACAGACCGAAAAATCATGCAAACAACTTGGCAATAACCACAATATGTAGTAAAATTATTTAATCGTTAGAAGCTACAGATCACTATCATGAGGAGGCAGGTATATGAAATGTCCTTTCTGTGAAAATTCAGATACCAAGGTAATCGATTCGAGACAAACCGATGACGGTCACGCCATCAGGAGAAGAAGGGAATGTGAAAACTGTAATAAGCGGTTCACAACTTATGAAAAAGTTGAAGAAATGATACTTATGGTCATCAAAAAAGACGGCAGCAGGGAAGCTTTTGACAGAAGTAAGATAATGAACGGCATAGTAAAGGCCTGTGAAAAGCGGCCGGTCCCGGTCGCAGAGATCGAGGCTGTTGTAGATGAGATTGAACGCGGGCTGAACAATATGATGGAGAAGGAAGTCGAAAGCTCGTTTATAGGTGAACTTATAATGGAAAAACTGCGGGATATGGATGAGGTCGCATATGTAAGATTTGCATCAGTATACAGGCAGTTTACAGATATAAACACATTTGTATCCGAAATAGAAAAACTGCTTATCAGCAAGAGAGGGATGTAGGTAAGATCAAATATGGGCAAACTGATCAGAGTGGCAATTGACGGTCCCAGCGGCGCGGGCAAAAGCACGATCGCAAAGAAAGTCGCGAAGGCACTGGATCTTGACTATATAGATACGGGAGCAATGTACAGAGCCTGTGGTTACAAGATGTCTGTAAACGGAATCGAGGCGAAATCGGGCGATGCTCTTCAGGCGATGCTCGATGATACTGATATAGACTTTTCAAACGGCAGTGTGTATCTCGATGGTCAAAATATCGATAAACAGATAAGAACCTCTGAGGCCTCAATGGCGGCATCGAAATATTCCGGTCTTCATGAGGTAAGAGCTAAGCTTGCAGACCTTCAGCGCAGTATGGGAAAGTTCAGGAGTGTTATCATGGACGGTCGTGATATAGGCACAAATATACTGACTGATGCGGAATATAAGTTTTATCTGAATGCATCGGCTGAAGTAAGAGCGGACAGAAGGTACAAAGAACTCATCGAAAAGGGTGAAAATGTAAAATATGGTGATGTTCTTGAGGATATAAACAAAAGAGATTATGATGATATACACAGGAAATTAAATCCTCTGAAAAAGGCTGATGATGCAATTGAGATAGACACAAGCAATATGTCAGTCGCGGAAGTTACAGATAGAATTTTAAAGGAGATAAATCAAAATGTCGATCGTGAGACCGTTTAAGGCCATCAGGCCTAAAAAAAAGTATGCCGACAAGGTGATATCGCTTCCATATGATGTAATGAACAGGAAAGAAGCTGTTGAAACAGCTGAAGGAAACCCTTACAGCTTTCTTCATATATGCCGGGCTGAGATAGATATGCCTGCGCAGGATGATCCTTATGATAAAAGCGTTTATGAAAGGGCGCGCGATAATATATGTGAATTTTTGGAAAAAGGTATTTTCATACGTGAAGAGAGACCGGCGCTTTATATTTACCGTCAGATCATGGAAGGGAGAGTACAGACGGGAATAGCGGGCTGCGTGTCGGTAGATGAATATCAGAACAACAAAATCAAGAAGCATGAGTTTACGCGTGTTGAAAAAGAGAGAGACAGGATCAATCACTTTGATATCTGCAATGCGGATACTGAGCCCGTATTTTTGACTTATAGGAACGATGCAAGGATAAATATGATGATCGAAGGATGGACATCAAGTCATGATCCGGAATACGACATCACCTCATCAGACGGGATACAGCATATACTTTGGGTCGTGGACGATGATGGCGTAATTGCGGGGCTTACGGCGCTGTATGGCGAGATATCTGCCATGTACATAGCGGATGGACATCACAGAAGCGCATCCGCGTGTAAAGTTGGCTTAAAGCGCAGAGAAGAAAATCAGGGTTATACCGGCGACGAAGAGTTCAATTACTTCATGGCTGTAATATTTCCGGACGTTGATTTGAAAATTTTCGATTACAACCGTGTTGTAAAAGATCTGAACGGCAACACATCTGAAGAGTTCATAAACAAGATAAAGGATGCGGGTTTTTATGTAGAGGAGACAGATGCAGCTCACCGCAGACCTGATTCAAAGCATGTATTCGGAATGTTCTTGGGGGATAAATGGTATAGGATTACTGCCTCTGAGGAATTGGTGCCGGATCATCCGATAGATTCGCTTGATGTTTCGATATTGCAGAACAATGTGCTTCGTCCTATACTGGGAATTGATGATCCAAGGACTGATACGCGGATCGATTTCGTTGGAGGCATACGCGGCCTTGAAGGCCTTGAAAGGCATGTGCGAGATGATATGGCTGTCGCATTTGCGGTATATCCTGTGGATATTGAGGACCTTATGAACGTTTCTGACAACGGTATGGTGTTGCCGCCAAAGTCCACTTGGTTTGAGCCGAAACTTGCCAGCGGACTTTTTATACATGAGCTCTGAACATAATATAAAGAGCCGGGAAGGATATACACACAGGTTGTATATCAGAGACATGACATCAAGCGCATCAGCCATAAAAACAAATGACAGGACATATTAAGATATATAAGCCGAGTGATTTAAAATTATTCGATGTTTTTAGTATCATAGAAGTGCGGTAGAAAGAGAAGATTCTCTGTTTGCTGCATTTCTTTCGTATAATAAAGGAATAGGTTGATCGGGCGAGCCGTTTTTACAGGCGTCTCGGAATTTGTTTAACTGCAGTTGCAGGTGCCGATCAGAATGTCGGATATTGTCGAAAACAAGTGCTTTTAAATACATACTGCAAGTAGTAAAATTTGTATATGGCAGTAAGGGAAACTCGCTTTACGGAACAGGAGAAATGTGATGACTATAGACCAGTTGCCATATGATGAAAGACCGAGAGAAAAGCTGATAATGCAGGGGCTGGATTCACTTTCCAATGCAGAACTTATTGCTATACTCCTGCATACGGGTACACGCGAGAAGTCGGCGATAGATCTTGCGACAGATATTTTAAAGGCTGATAAACGGGGGATACTGTTTTTAGGTGAATGCAGTCCTGAGGAGCTGCAGGAGATTAAAGGCATGGGCAGAGCAAAGACATGTCAGTTGATGGCGGCAGTTGAGCTCGGGCGGCGCGTTGCGGCAAAGCCGCGAGTGTCGAAACCTCGCATCAGCAGACCTGCGGATATAGCCGAAATGTTCATGGAAGAGATGCGTTATCAGAAGCGTGAACATTTCTGTGCTCTTTTGATAAATACAAAAGGAGAGATCATTCAAAAGGAAACGATAGCGGTAGGGGATCTTTCTTCTGCGATAGTGCATCCGCGTGAAGTGTTTTCAAATGCTGTGAAGCGATGCGCCGCAGCAGTCGTGCTTTTACACAATCATCCCAGCGGAGACCCCGGACCGAGCGAGGAGGATATTGAAACTACAAAGCGCCTTGTCGAGGCCGGAGAAATTCTGGGGATAAAAGTACTTGATCATATAATAATAGGTGACGGAATATTCAGAAGTCTCAAAAAAGAAGGATTTATTTAGATATATCGATAATTCACTGTTTGACGATAGTGTTTATGTATAATCAGCGGAATGAGCCGGATTATGCAAAGCGGGTTATTACTTAATTCCGGCTGTTGAAAGCAGAGAACTGCTCGGTGGACGGAATGCTTGCGGAGTCGATTAAAAAAGACCGTGTTTTCTTAAAAATTTTCAAATAAACTCCACCGATATATAAAATATGTGGTAATATATTAGAGCAGTATAATTCAGCAGTGAAAGGAAACAGGAAATGAGCGAAATCATCTTATTCGCATCTGGAAAAGGCGGCACGGGAAAGACAATGTTTGTTGCAAATATGGGCATCCTTCTGGCCGGTAGAGGTTATAAAACAGTACTTTTGGATCTTGATATGGGACTTAGAAACCTCGATCTTTATATGGGGCTTGAAAACAATATTGTATATAATATTATGGATGTGCTTTCCGGCATATGCAGGGTATCAAAGGCTTTGATCAAAGATACGAGATATGAGGATCTGTATATTATGGCAGCTTCTCCGGGGATTGATGACAGGGACATAACACCGCTTCACGTTGAGATCCTGTGCGAAAAGCTTAAAAAGGAATTTGATTACATTCTTATAGATGCGCCGGCGGGTATGAGTGAAGGCTTTATAAATTCTGCGGTGGCAGCAGACAAGGCGATCGTGCTTACAGAGGCCGAGTATGCTTCAGTGCGGAATGCTGAAACGGTCGATGAGTACCTGGCAAAGATGGGCATATACAAGAGAGCCTATATAGTAAATAAGGTACATGCCGATCTGATGGCAAAAGGCTATGTTCCTGACTTTGAGATAATCTCAGAGAAAATGAAGACGAGAATGATAGGAGCAATGCAGTATGACGACAATATCTATATTTCGACAAACATGGGCATTCCGATAGTGATGAAAAAAGATACATACATATATAGAAACTTCAATAATATTCTCGACAGGATAATGGTCTAGCAATATGAGTCAGCCATATGAAAGACCGAAAACGGTATCCAGGAATCATCGGCCGCATAAAACGCGGTCGTTTTTTGTTTGCGTGCCATGGCGCGCTCAAGGTGTGCTTCTGCGGAGCTTACAGGAATTTGTGCGGGATATCAATAAACTGCCCTGTATTTGCTGAAAAATTGTGTTACACAAAGGTAAAATCATGGGAGCGGGGCGGGCTTTAAGGTTGATTGCTTGACTAAAAAGCCTGTAAACATTATAATGCTATTGTGTGATTATAAAAGAAAACCGACAGGTAATGCATAATTTTTGAAGCATATATAATGCGGATAGAACATTAGATATCCTGACTGTATCAGGAAATACAGCCGGGAAATACAATATGAGACAATTTAATAAAGGAGGTGCTTAGATGGCAAATACCGTGACGTATGTGATCATTGGTGTTACTGCTCTTGCGATAGGTATGTTGATCGGATATATTCTGAGAAAGGCGCTTGGTGAAAAAGCTATCGGAAGTGCGGAGCAGAAAGCTCAAAACCTTATCCTCGACGCAGAGAACAAATCTGAAACTGTAAGGAAGGAAGTACTTATAGAAGCGAAGGAAGAGGCGCACAAGATGCGCAATGACGTCGAACGCGAAGTTAAGGAAAGGCGAAGCGAGATTTCCAAGTCGGAACGTCGGCTCATACAAAAGGAAGAGGCGATCGACAGGAAGCTGGATAACATAGAGAAGAAGGAAGAAAGCATTACTAACAAAGAACGGGGATTATCGAATAAGCAGAGTGAGCTTGACAAGATCATAGCTAAGGAAATGACAGAGCTTGAAAGGATATCAGGATATTCCATCGAAGAGGCCAAAAATCTGCTTCTCGCGAATGTTGAGAAGGATATCAAGCATGAAGCTTCTGTAATGATAAAGGATGTAGAATACAAAGCAAAAGAGGAAGCGGATAAGAAAGCACGTGAAATAATCACTGGAGCAATACAGAGATGTGCGGCAGATCATGTCGCTGAGAGCACAGTATCAGTCGTAAACCTTCCTAATGATGAAATGAAGGGTAGGATTATCGGACGTGAAGGACGAAATATCAGAGCTATAGAGACTCAGACAGGCGTAGACCTGATTATAGACGATACACCGGAAGCTGTTATACTGTCAGCGTTTGATCCTGTCAGAAGAGAGGTTGCAAGACTGACGCTTGAAAAACTGATAGTGGACGGGAGAGTACATCCGGCGAGGATAGAGGAAACTATAGAAAAAGCGAGGAAAGAAGTCGGCGCTATCATAAAGGATGCAGGTGAACAGGCTACATTTGAAGTGGGCATTCATAATCTGCATCCGGAGCTGATAAAGCTGCTGGGGAGGCTGAAATACAGAACTTCATACGGACAGAATGTTCTCAAACACAGCATTGAAGTCGCTCATCTGGGAGGTCTTATGGCAGGTGAGCTGGGACTTGACGAAAAACTGGCAAAGCGTGCCGGACTGCTCCATGACATAGGCAAGGCTGTTGATCATGAGATTGAAGGCACACATGTTGATATCGGGATAGATATCCTGCGAAAATACAAGGAATCTGAAACAGTTATAAATGGAATGGCCGCACATCATGGCGACTATGAACCGCAGTCGATGGAAGCTGTGCTTATAACAGCGGCCGATGCGCTGTCAGCTGCAAGACCGGGTGCAAGAAGAGAAACTCTTGAGACATATATCAAGAGATTAAAACAGCTCGAGGGGATCGCGGATAGCACGCCGGGTGTGGACAAATCATTTGCGATACAGGCCGGCAGAGAAATACGCATTGTTGCAAAGCCGGATCAGATAAATGATGATGATATGGTATTCCTTGCAAGGGATATTTCAAAGAAAATAGAATCTGAACTGGAATATCCGGGGCAAATCAAAGTAAATGTCATTAGAGAGACACGTGCTGTTGATTATGCCAAATAATCACACAATCGGGAATTCGAAAATTGAGAAAAACGGACCAGTGGGGAAACTCGCTGGTCTGAAAATTTGTAGGTTAAAATGTTTGTGTATCTGGACAATAGTGCAACAACAAAGCAATATGAAGCAGTAACTGCTGAGATGCTCAAGTATATGAAGCACGATTTCGGGAATCCGTCTTCTTTGCACGGGCTCGGCATAGAGGCGGAAAAGGCGGTTAAGGCTGCACGGGTCAGTGCGGCTGCAGCTCTCGGGGTTCTGACCGAGGAGGTTTACTTTACTTCCGGCGGCACAGAATCGGACAACGCCGCTGTGTACGGTGCCTTGACGGCCAGAAAGCGTACGGGAAAGAAGATAATCACATCAGCGGTTGAACACCCGGCTATGATCGAAGCCTGCAGAAGAGCTGAAAATGAGGGATTTGAAGTCGTGTATCTGGATGTAGATGATCGGGGCATTATAGATATGACTCAGCTTGAATCCGAGATGGACGATGAGGTCGTTTTTGTATCTGTGATGCATGTAAACAATGAGACGGGGACGGTGCAGCCGATCGAAATGATCGGGTCTCTTAAGGATGCTTTTAATAAGAAAAGGCGGAGAAATAAAACTGGGATGATTTTGCATACAGATGCAGTTCAGTCATTTTGTAAACTGCGATGCGTATCCGGACTGAAGAATGCGGGGGTAGATATGATTTCCGTCAGCTCACATAAGGTACATGGGCCGAAAGGTGTAGGTGCGCTTTATATTCGCGGTTCAATAAATGTATCGCCGTTCATTGTTGGGGGAGGTCAGGAAAAAAATATGCGCTCAGGCACAGAAAATGTGCCCGGTATCGCGGGCTTTGGAAAGGCTGTTGATCTGTGCATGAAAGGTACAACTGACGGGGACAGTGCTGCCGTACAGGGATTGGATGAGGTGACAGGGAAGATGAGTAAGTGCCGCGCGTTCCTGCTTGAGGGGATCAGGTCTGAGATAAAAGATGTCAAGGTGAACAGCCCTGAGAATGTCAAAACAGAAGGTGCGACAGATACCGCAGGCGAGGTGCGGTGCTGTCCTTCTATACTGAATATTTCCTTTCTCGGAACACGCGGTGAAGTAATCCTTCATACGCTTGAGGAGCGGGGCATATATGTTTCGACAGGCTCTGCGTGCTCATCGAATAAGAAGGGCCGAAGTCATGTGCTGTCAGCTATGGGACTTTCAGACAAAGAGATCGAAAGCGCAGTACGTTTCAGTTTCAGCGGAGATGAGACTGTCGAGCAGATGGAGTATGTTCTAAGTGAGCTGAAGACCGCAGTGGAGCGTTTCCGCAGATTGGGCTCATTCAGGTAGAATATATTTAACTTACTGCCTAAAAAACATTAAAAGGAGCAAGTGAATAAAGTGGAAAAAAAACATATTTTGATAGTAAGGTGCGGCGAGCTAGCGCTAAAGGGAATGAACAAGCCGTACTTCGAGAGGATGCTGGCGGATAGAATCAAAAAATTAACGCGAAAATTCGGCGGGGTGGATGTTAAAAGACATGAAGGGCTCATTTTCGTGAGGTCAGAAGGACCGACAGAAAAGGATGCGCTTGTAAAAGAAATATCAAAGGCGTTCGGGGTGGCATCTATAAGTCCGGCTATCGAGACGGAGCCTGAGCTCGACTTGATAGGAAAAGAAGCTGTCGATTGTATGAAAAAACTTATTGCAGAAGAAAATATAAGGACATTTAAGGTAGAGGCAAAGCGCGCAGACAAAAACTTCCCTGTTAAATCTCCGGAGATCGCAAGAATCATAGGCGCAAAGGTGCTGATAGGATGCAAGGTGCTGAAAGTTGATGTGCACGATCCTGATTGCCTGCTGTATGTGGACGTCAGACACGATCATGCCTATATTTACAGAGATAAGATACAGGGCTTCGGCGGACTTCCGCTCGGCACAAACGGCAAAGGCATGAGCCTCCTTTCAGGCGGTATAGACAGCCCGGTAGCGACATGGATGATGGCGAAGCGCGGAATGCTGATAGAGGCGGTACACTTTCATTCTTATCCTTATACAAGCCGGCGCGCTCAGGAAAAAGTCGAAGAGCTCGCATCTATTGTGGCTACCTACTGCGGAAGATTCAGGATGCATGTGATAAACCTGCTTCCTATACAGGAACAGATAGTATCAAATTGTCCTGAAGAAGAGACGACGATACATGTCAGAAGATTCATGATGAGAATTGCGGAAAAAGTTGCGAAAGAAACAGGCTGCAGCATGCTCATAACAGGTGAAAATCTCGGTCAGGTAGCAAGCCAGACGGCAGAGGCGTTGGTTGTGACTGACCAGTCGGTGACGCTGCCGGTTATGAGACCGCTTATTGCGATGGATAAAGTTGATATAATGGAAAAGGCAGAGGAGATAGGGACTTATAAGACGTCGATAAAGCCTTACGAGGACTGCTGTACAGTATTTCTGCCAAAGCACCCTGCGACCAAGCCGAAACTTGACGGAATATTGAAATCAGAGGCGCTGCTTGATGTTGAAAAACTGGTGGATGAAGCAACGGCATCCAGGGAAACGATAGAGATAGATCCTCAGTATGAGGGATAAAGGTATAACGATGAACAGAAAAAAACAATGCAGCCGGCATGATTGCGGCCGTCTGCATCTTTGAAAATATAGAAATCCACCCCGAGTGAGGCACATTGAGTCAGGTCAGCGTCTTTCTTTGGTGGTGTCAATGGCCAGGCACACTGAGGACGCTGTCGCTGCAAGCTTGCCGGTATTTTTGCTGTACCCTTCGCATGCTATCTGTATGACGCGCTTGCCTGTTGCTGTCGCGTATGCCTTTACTATGAATGTGTCACCTATCTGTACCGGTCTTATATACTTTACATCAAGACTTATGGTCGGTGCGAACGGACTTCCTGCACAGAATCTTGCGAGTGCGGTGACCGTCATATCGAACGCACCGCAGAATGCGCCGCCGTGCAGTGCGCCTACACGGTTTGCCTGACTTTTCACAGTAGGATATTCAAATGTGATAGAAAGTTCATCGAAATTGCATGCGGTGTATTTTCCGTCCATAAGGCCGTTGAACATATCTTTTTGCCCTACATTATTGTCGTACATCGTAAATTCCATGTACTTTTCAAGTCTTTCCTGGCCGTCTTCGACTTTTGCGTTCCGTTCCATAAAATCGAACAGTTCTTTCTGTGCTTTTTCTGTGTTTAATATACTTTCTTTCATGATAGATAAGCTCCTTGTTTTGCAATTAAATGCTGCGGTCGTTAGAAAATTTTCAAGTCATACAGTGCAGGCCGGCTAATGCTCGAAGTTCTTTTAAAAGTGAATTTTGTCTGACCATACGATACAAAAATATATTAAAGTTTACAGCAACGAATGTCAAATGATTAAAAGTGTACCGGTCAAAAACAAAAGGCATATCTCGGTCTGTGCATTTATATTTTATGTCAAGGATCTGCCGGATGAAAGTGATAAAATCATGTAGTTTTTCAAAGAGGCGGGATCAGATAAAAGGGTGGTCCATGCTTCTCTGTGATTTCACAACGATGAAAAAGCAGTGAGACTGCAGAGGGATTTCAAGCCTTTTTGTATGATGCGCCGACAGGCGGATGTTAAAGCAAACGGCATATAAGAGCTTTGTATGACAAATTTTTGTTGCAAAATTTGTCAAATGGAAATATAATCATAGCTTGAAATATAAAAAAAGGCATGATACATTACAAAACATATCGACATACAAGGCGGCAGTTGTGCAGGCAAAGGAACGACAGGAAACAAAGTCTGCTGTTTAACGTGGGAATGCTTATATAAGCGATATTATAGAAGGAGAAGATACGCATGGTTCAAACTGCAGCAAAAACAAAGAGAAAGACCGGCAAGAAAAGCAAGGCGCGCACCGGGAAAAAACTTGTAATAGTTGAATCCCCGTCAAAAGCTAAAACTATCGGGAAATTCCTTGGCAGCGGATACAAGGTCATAGCATCTGTAGGTCACGTAAGAGACCTTCCGAAGAGCAAACTCGGTATTGACAAAGAAAATGATTTTGAACCGCAGTATATAAACATCAGGGGCAAGGGAGATGTAATAAAGGAATTGAAAAAAGAAGCAAACAGAGCTTCAAAAATATATCTTGCAACAGACCCGGACAGGGAGGGCGAGGCAATATCGTGGCACCTTGCCTATCTTTTGGATATTGATGATGAAGAAAACTGCAGGATAGTTTTCAACGAAATAACGAAAAAGACTATAAAGGATGCTGTGAAAAATCCCAGAAAGATAGATTCCAGACTTGTGGATGCACAGCAGGCGAGGCGGGTGCTCGACCGCCTTGTCGGTTATGAAATAAGTCCTCTTCTCTGGAGAAAGATAAGACGCGGTCTTTCTGCAGGCAGAGTCCAGTCAGCGGCGTTGAAGATAATCTGTGACAGGGAAAGAGAAATAAATGATTTTAAACCTGAAGAATTCTGGATTGTGACGGCAAAACTGAAAAAGGACAGACAGTTCACGGCGAGGCTTTCCGAGTATAGAGGTAAAAAAATCAGGATATTCTGCAGGGAAGAGACCGACAGAGTCGTAGATGAACTTGAAGGCGTTAAATATGTTGTCGAATCAGTCGAGAAAAAGGATCGTGTCAGACGACCATATGCTCCGTTCACAACAAGCAGCCTTCAGCAGGATGCATCAAACAAATTGAATTTTTCAACGCGAAAAACAATGATGATCGCTCAGCAGCTGTATGAGGGGATGGAGATAAGAGGACATGGAACGGTGGGTCTTGTATCATACATACGAACAGACTCGGTAAGGATATCTGACGAGGCCAGGACGGCGGCGAAGGATTTTATTACATCACAATACGGAAGTGAATATTATTCAAACAACATATATTTAAATAAGAAAAGGGAAGTGCAGGACGCACATGAAGCTATAAGACCAAGTCATATAGAAATGGTGCCTGATGATATCAAGGCATCTCTTTCCAATGATCAATACCGACTCTATAAGCTGATATGGGAAAGATTTGTGGCTAGTCAGATGTCAAATGCGAAGTTCCTTGCTGTTGTGGCCGATATCAAAAACGGGTACTATACCTTCAGGGCTAACGGTTCACAGCTTTTATTCGACGGCTTCCTTAAGGTTTATTTGCCTGACAGAAACAATGAAGAAAACAAAATACTTCCTGAACTTTCAATAGGCGATGAACCGGAGCTTGAGGAACTTCTCACGGAGCAGAATTTTACACAGCCGCCGGCGAGATTTACGGAGGCCGGTCTTGTGAAAGCTCTGGAGGAAAAAAATATAGGGCGGCCCAGCACTTATGCTCCTATAGTTGCAACACTACTTGACAGAAAGTATATAGAGAGAGAAAAGAAGTCTCTGAAGCTGACAGACCTCGGAAACATTGTAAACGATATGATGGAGGAGTATTTCGAGGAAATCGTTGATGCCGGATTTACGGCGGAGATGGAAAATAAGCTTGACGATGTTGAAGCAAAAGGAACTGAATGGAAAGATATCATACGAGACTTCTATAAGGAATTTAAAAGGGAGCTTGAAGAAGCAGACGAAAAGATAGAAAAGATCATATATGAAGACAAACCGACTGATGAAACGTGTGAAAAGTGCGGCAGTCCGATGGTTATAAAACACGGCAGGTTCGGCGAATTTATGGCGTGCAGCGGATATCCGGAATGTAAAAACACAAAGCCGATAGTAAGAAGCACCGGTGTAAAATGTCCGATATGCGGGAAAGATATAATCGCAAAGAGGAGCAGGAGAGGAAGAATGTTTTACGGCTGCAGTGGATATCCTGACTGTAAACAGGTATACTGGAATAAACCTGTTGAAAAAAAATGCCCTGAGTGCGGTGCGTTGATGATAGAAAAGAAAAGCAAAAACTATACGCTGGCATGTTCAAACAGCGAGTGCAGTTGTAAAGAATAGTTCATGTGTTTAACGGGAGGTGTTGAAATGACACGATTTCATGCAACCACTATTGTGGCGGTCAAAAGAGAAAACGGAGATGTATGCATAGGCGGTGACGGACAGGTTACAATGGGAGAAACCGCAATCATGAAAAACGGCGCGAAAAAAGTAAGAAAGATATATAAAAATTCAGTGGCAACGGGTTTTGCGGGCTCGGTGGCGGATGCGTTCTCGTTGACTGAAAAATTTGAAAGTAAACTTGAGGAGCACGGCGGTAATCTGAAGCGCGCTGCGGTAGCTTTGGCGCAAATATGGCGCACGGACAAGGTCATGAGAAATCTTGAGGCGCTTATGCTGGCTGCAGACAAGGAAAATATTCTTCTAATATCCGGAAACGGGGAGGTAATCGAACCGGATCAGGATTATATGGCGATAGGTTCCGGCGGCAATTACGCATACGCTGCGGCGAACGCGCTTTACAATCATACGGATATGAACGCTGAAGAGATAGTAAAAGAAGCTCTCAAGATAGCATCATCGATATGCGTTTATACAAACGATAATATTACTGTGGAAAAACTGTAAGGAGAATGGATATGGCAACTAAACTTTATCAAATGACTCCTAAGGAGATAGTTCAGGAACTCGATAAATACATAATCGGTCAGGACAAAGCAAAAAAATCGGTAGCGATAGCATTGAGAAACAGATACAGGAGAAGTCTTCTTTCTGATGAAATGCGGGAGGAGATAACTCCTAAAAATATTCTTATGATGGGCCCTACAGGCGTTGGGAAGACCGAGATAGCAAGACGTCTTGCAAAACTTATGGATGCTCCTTTCGTAAAGGTGGAGGCCACTAAATTTACGGAAGTCGGATATGTGGGAAGAGATGTTGATTCGATGGTTAGGGATCTTGTAGAGGCATCAATGAGGATCACAAAGCAGATGAGGATCCAGGAAAAATATGAGGTGGCTGAAGAGATCGCAGAAGAAAAAATATTGGAAGCAATAGTTCCGGGCGGCGGCAAGGCTTCTGGCAGCAGCTCACCGAAAGGACCGTTTGATTTCATATTGAGCGGTGTAGGATACAAGAGCCAGAAAGAAGAATACGAAGAGAACCGGCAGAAAAAACTTGAAGATGAATCGGCAAACGCGGATGCCTCTGATGCCTCTCTTGCAAGGGATCAGATAAGACAGCAGCTTAGAGACGGGAAACTGGAGGATCAATATATAGAGATCGAAGTCACAGATGCACCGAAGAACAATATTGATCTGGGAAATGAGGGAACCATTGCAATTGGAAATATCTTTGGTGATATGATGCCGAAAAAGACAAAGAAAAAGAAGGTCACGGTAAAAGACGCGCGCAAGATACTCAGAGAAGAAGAAGCGCAGAATCTGGTTGATATGGATCAGGTTGAAGAAGAAGCACTGGAAAATGCTGAACAGAATGGTATCATATTCATAGATGAGATAGATAAGATAGCGACGGGGTCGAGTTACAGATCCGGCGCCGATGTGTCGAGAGAAGGAGTACAAAGAGACATATTGCCCATTGTAGAAGGAAGTGTTATCAACACTAAGTACGGGCCTGTAAAGACGGATCATATACTTTTTATCGGCGCGGGAGCGTTTCACACTGCTAAACCGACGGATCTGATACCTGAACTCCAGGGCAGATTTCCGATCCGAGTGGATCTTGAGAATCTTGATAAGGAGATATTCCTGAAGATACTCACGGAACCGAAAAATGCGCTTTTAAAGCAGCATACTGCACTTCTGGAGACTGAAGGCATAAAAGTGACATTCACCGATGAGGCTATTGATGAGATAGCAAGCATTGCTTATCTTATGAATGAACAGACTGAAAACATAGGCGCGAGAAGACTTCATACGATACTGGAAACGCTGCTTGAGGACATATCGTTCAATATACCGGATATGGATGAAGAGGAATTTGTGATAGACATAGATTATGTCAAAGAAAAATTCATCGAGAAAGTACATCCGGAAGATCTGGACAGATATATTCTTTAAGATGACAAGCGAATGCTTGAGCAAGAGCAGGTTTTTATAAAGTTACGGAGGTCATAAGCGAATTGTGAGGTTGTAAGCTGTGATAGAATACAAAACAGTTGAAAAAGAAGCCTCTTGTGAGCAGACAATAGAAAAATCGAGATTTATAGCTCATGTAAAACCTGTGGCTTCAAAGGAGGAAGCGGAGAAGTTCATAGACAGTATCAAAAAAATATATAAAGATGCAACTCACAATGTGCCTGCGATGGTTATAGGAGAAAGAATGCAGATACAGTGGGCAAGTGATGACGGTGAGCCTCAGGGTACATCGGGCGCACCTATGGTGCATATGATGGCGGGCGAGGGGATCACCAATACAGTTGTAGTTGTGACAAGGTATTTCGGCGACATAAAGCTCGGCACCGGAGGTCTTGTCAGGGCATATACAGGGGTCTGCCGCGCAGGTATAGCTGCTGCGGGGATATGCACTGTCAGGGAACGTACTTTTTTGAAGGTGCATGTTGACTATGCTTCGCTGGGCAGGATACAGAACACGAGTAGAAACGGCTGCTTTGATATAGATGGGATCATTTACGATGATAAAGTTACAGTGGGTATCTTGTCTGATATTGACGATGCTGAAAATGTCAAGTCTTACATCAATGATCTCACTGCAGGCGCCGCACAGGTTTTGGAAGAAAAAAATATCCTCGTAAAGGCTTAAAATACTTGACACAGCAGGAGTGATACTGTAAAATTTATAACTGTGCCGAGTCAATAATGTGGCTTTGAGAACATTTTCAAAAAAAGGTTTAAGAGGTCACAAGGACTTGAATACGGGCGCTTAGCTCAGCTGGGAGAGCACCTGCCTTACAAGCAGGGGGTCACAGGTTCGAGCCCTGTAGCGCCCACCATATATAAATTTTGCGCAGGCTTTTTTGCAAATATAAGGAGCGCGTTCTGATAAAAGGGACGTATATTCATGCAAGACTCGCCGAACGAGAAGCGGCAGTACATTGACAGCATGAAAGGACAGGCAAATGCGGTCCGGTAGTTCAGTTGGTTAGAATGCCAGCCTGTCACGCTGGAGGTCGTCGGTTCGAACCCGATCCGGATCGCCAATAAAAAAACAGACTGCGCGGTACGATCAGACAGGATGCGCTGGCATAGCTCAGCTGGTAGAGCAGCTGATTTGTAATCAGCAGGTCGGGGGTTCAAATCCCTCTGCCAGCTCCATAAATAATGAGGAGGAGTTCCCGAGTGGCCAAAGGGGGCGGACTGTAAATCCGTTAGCTTAGCTTTCAGTGGTTCAAATCCACTCTCCTCCACCAATATGTGCGGAAGTGGCTCAGGGGTAGAGCATCGCCTTGCCAAGGCGAGGGTCGCGAGTT
>DAISVU010000008.1:0-53351 GCA_036839975.1 Bacillota bacterium
GGTCGGCGTAGTATTAGTAATAGGCCTTGTTTAAACTGTTGAAAACTTGTAAATGCATTGCGGCTGCTTGAGAAGTTGTTGTTTGTTTTCTGTTTATAAGCTGCTTTTTTTATAAACACTCATTGTTTATAAAATTATTTTCATACTCTTATCTTAATAATTGAACTGCACGGCCTATAAAATCCTGTTTTTATAATATGTGTTCAGCTTTCATTTATTATATCAGTAATATTGTCTATTTCATCCTTTAAAACAGAATTTATTTTCAATTCTTTTGATATTTTGCTGTGCGCATGCAGGACTGTAGTGTGATCACGGCCTCCAAAAGCTTTTCCGATTTTAGGAAGTGATGAATCTGTCATTTCTCTGCAAAGATACATTGCGATCTGCCTTGGAACTGTAAGGTTTCGGGTTCTTTTCGGAGACTCTATGTCTGACAGTTTTATTCCGTATTCATTACAGACGTGTTTTTTTATTGTTTCACAGTTTATGTTGAATTCTCCACTGGCGGCTAAATCTTTTAATATTTTTTTTGCGAATTTCATATCGATTTTTTCATTTAAAAGTGCTGAAAAACCTGTAACTCTTGAAAATGCGCCTTCGAGTTCTCTTACATTGAATTTTATTTTTTCAGCTATGAATGATATTACTTCTGAAACATCATCTGTTATTTCTATATTGTCAAGTTCTGCCTTACTTCTCAGAATTGCAACTCGTGTTTCAAATTCAGGAGGCTGTATATCAGCCACAAGGTTCCACTGAAATCTTGATTTCAGTCTTTCATCGAGGATCTTCATATCTGACGGAGCCCTGTCGCTCGATATTATTATTTGTTTATTTGATTCGTATAATCTGTTGAACGTATTGAAAAATTCGGTTTCTGTGGCTTCTTTTCCTTCAATGAACTGAATGTCGTCTATTAAAAGCACGTCGATGCTTCTGTATTTTCTTTGAAATGCGCTCATTCCGCCTGTTTTTTTACTGTTGCCGAGTGCTTTTATAAATTCGTTCGTGAACATTTCCGAAGAAATGTAAAGGACTTTTAAATGTGTGTGATTTTCAAGTACAAAATGACCTATCGCATGCATGAGATGAGTCTTACCCAGACCTGAACCTCCGTATATGAAAAGCGGGTTATATAATTCGGAAGGACTTTCAGCGACTGCCAGTGATGCAACGTATGCATATTTGTTGTTGTCGCCGACTATAAAATTATCGAAACTGTAATTCGGATCGAGTATGAATTCATTGTTGAATACAGGCTCTGAAACTGTCTTATAGTTTTTGCTCCCCGGAGAAGGCGAAGAATTTTCAGTTTCATCCTCTGCTATGTCCGATTCGAGTTCAATTGCTACTTTATAAGGTTTTTTGAGTACGTCTTTTACAGCTCTTTCGATTATTCCTATGTATCTTTCCTTTAAAACACCCATAAAAAAAGGATCGTGTATGCTCAGATTAAGCAGATTGAGATCGTTGTCGATCTTTACAGCTTTGAGCGGCATAAACCACGTTTTGAAGCTTGTCGGAGTTATTTCCTTTTTAATGGATGTCAGAACCTTTTTCCAGATCAAATCTAAATTTTTCATTTCCCGTTTAATTCCCTCATAGTATAGTTACACTATATATACGGTTTAAAAATGATATACAGTGCGTAATAAATATGATACAGAAAAAGATATCCACAGGCAAGTGTTTGCAGAGAAGATTTAAAAAAATCAGACTTTGCTGATTATCCACCACTTGTGGATAAATTTGTGAACAATGCAAACAAAACCACAATATATTGATGTATTGAAACATGGAACAGAAAAAAGAAATTTAAGTTAATTAAAAGACTTTGAAACATCTTGAAATAGTTTGACATTAAAAAATCATGCCTGTATAATAAATAAACATATTTGCATATATTGAAATTCAGATATGTGCAGAAAACATAAATAAACAAGGAGGTGTAATTGTGAAACATACTTATCAGCCAAAGACAAGACAGCGGAAAAAAGAGCACGGTTTTAGAAAAAGAATGAGTACAAAAAACGGTAGAAACGTTGTAAAGAGAAGAAGACTCAAGGGCAGAAAAAGACTGTCAGCTTAAAGAACGCATAAAGTGGTCTTTTTGTTGGAATCTCATGGGCATGGAATGTGACCGATGATGTTGAAAGAAGATATTTTGAGAAAAAAAGCGGATTTTTCCGGGATATATAAAAAAGGAAAGTCTACAGGAGAAAGGTACATAGTGCTTTTTTATATTAAAAACAATCTTTCTTACAGCAGAACTGCGTTTTTAGCCAGCAAAAAAGTAGGCAATGCGGTGACGAGGAACAGAGCGAGAAGACTTATGAAGGAAAGCCACCGCAGCCTCAAAGATAAGATTCCCGGCGGCTATGATATGATATTCATAACAAGGAAAACAATTTTGGGAAGAACCCTGAAAGATGTTCAGATTTCAATGGAAAAAGCCTTAAAAAAAGGTAAGATCTTAAAACCAGATATGAAAAAAAAGAAATGAAGGTGATTGTTTGAAACATGCGCTTATATTCTTTATAAAAGGATATCAGACGTTAATATCACCATTGTTTCCTGCTCATTGCCGTTTTTATCCGACCTGCTCTGCTTATTTTATGCAGGCTCTGGAAAAGTACGGCTTTTTTAAAGGAAGTTATCTCGGCATAAGACGTCTTTTGAGATGCCATCCATGGAATCCCGGCGGATATGATCCTTTAAAATAACAGGAGGAATTAAATGTACAAATTAATAGGAGTTATAGCAAAACCCCTGGGAATGCTTCTTAGTTTGATATATGATCTTGTTGGAAACTACGGCATAGCTATTTTGATTTTTACTCTGATAGTAAAATTAGCACTGTATCCTCTATATGCCAAACAGATGAAATCGACCATGAGGATGGCTACTGTGCAGCCGAAAATGAAGGAATTGCAGGCAATGTATGCAAACGACAAGCAGATGCTGAATATGAAGATGGAAGAGCTGTATAAGGAAGAAAAATTCAACCCTATGGGCGGGTGTTTTCCGATGCTTATTCAGATGCCTATCATATTAGGTCTTTTTGCACTGCTCAGAACACCGCAGGATTATATATCGGATGACAGAATATTCTTTGCAGCACATGAAAGTTTCTTGTGGATGCAGGATCTGAGCCAGCCGGATAAATGGATACTTCCGATAGCAGCAGGCATAACTACGTTTATATCATTTTCACTTTCTCAGCAGCAGCAGTCAGCTGCGGGATCAAATCAGACGAACAGCATGATGAAAGCGATGAAAATAATATTTCCGCTAATGATCGTCTGGATGGGAAGGACTTTCCCTTCAGGTCTTACAATCTACTGGTTTTTCAGTCAGGTAATACAAGTGTTCTTTACTATAAACTTAAACAGAATAAGAGAAAAAACGAGACTGGAAGATGAAGCAAAGAAAATGGCGGCAAAAGGGAAAAAGAGCAGATAATAAATGCCACAGGAGGAACAGACGAAATGGAATATTCGGAAAAATGGGGGACCAGTATTGATGAAGCTGTCAAACTGGCCTTGGAGGACCTTAAATTAACAAAAGATGAAGTAGATATAGAAGTTCTTGAGCAGCCTTCGAGAGGATTTTTCGGAATAGGTTCGAAGCTTGCAAAAGTAAGAGTTGAAAAGAAGATATGTGAACCTGAAAAACCGGAGTACGAAAGAGCAGTTGAAGCGCCCGTCAGAAAAACCGATACGGTCACAGGAAGCGGAAGACCTGTAAAGGTCGGGGAAAAACCGGAAAAGAAGAGCCGTTCCGGAAAACATCAGACAGGGAAAAAACCGAAAAGTGTGATATCCGAAGAAGAAAGAGCCTGGGCGGCTTCGATCCCCAGTATAGAAGAGATATTGCAGATTGAAAGAGATCTTGAGCCTATGGAAGAACATGCATCGCTTGACTTTATAAAGGAAGTCACGGAAAAAATGGGGCTCGATCTTACGGTAACGGGCAAGACAGGCCATGATACTATATACATAAGCATAAACGGAAAAGACGCAGGTGCCGTAATCGGCAAGAGGGGGCAGACGCTCGATGCTATACAGTATCTCGCAAGCCTTGTTGTCAACAGGGATGAAGAAAAGTACATAAGGGTGATCGTAGATGCTGAGAATTACAGAAATAAACGCGGTCAGACGCTTGAACAGCTTGCTGAAAAACTGGCCCGGAAAGTTGTCAGAAATAAAAAGAGTGTGAGACTTGAGCCGATGAATCCTTATGAAAGAAAAGTTATACATGCGACGCTACAGGGTCATCCGAAAGTAACGACGAAGAGTATGGGAGATGAACCGCGCAGAAGGGTCGTAATTGAATTGAAATGATTCAGGTGCAGCTCGTGTTCGATACGCGGGCTGTTTTTTAATTTTAGTCCGGTCATATCCCGTATGGCATTCTAAAATTAAAACGCCGGCGGCACAATTATTAAAATCAGCGGTTGAGATGAAAAATGATGAAAATTGACGATACGATTGCAGCCATTGCGACGCCTTACGGTGAGGGCGGCATAGGAATAATACGTATAAGCGGACAAAATGCGAAAGCTATACTGGAGAGTATTTTTGTACCTGCCGGAAAGTTTGCGAAAATGGACAACAGAAAACTGACGTACGGGTTTGTGAAAGATCCCGAAAAAAACGAGACGATAGATGAAGTCATGGCGGTCTTTATGAAATCTCCGTTCACATATACATGTGAGGATGTCGCAGAGATAGATTGTCACGGAAGTGTGGTATCGCTCAAAAAAACACTGGAGCTTGTTTTGAGATCCGGCGCCCGGCCGGCAGAGATGGGTGAGTTTACAAAGCGCGCATTTTTAAACGGCCGGCTCGATCTTTCGCAAGCGGAGGCCGTCATGGATGTTGTGAGCGCCAAAACAGAAAAAAGCTTTGATGTTGCCTTCGAACAGCTGGAGGGGCGTATCGCAAGAGAAATGGAGCCGCTTAAAAAGAAGATACTCGATCTTCTGGCGGAACTTTCGGTAAATATAGATTACCCGGATGAAGATACAGAGGAAATGACATACAAAAAGCTGATAGAAGAGCTTGACCGGATCAGATCGATGACAGATAATTTGCTGGCATCTGCAGATGAAGGGAGAATGCTGAGAGAAGGGATAAACTGTGTAATCATCGGCAAGCCGAACGTAGGGAAATCCTCTCTGATGAATGCACTTTTAAAAGAATCCCGCGCTATTGTAACAAATATCCCGGGCACTACCAGAGATACTATAGAAGAGATGCTCAACATCCGGGGGATACCTGTGAAACTGACAGACACGGCGGGAATACATGAAACAGAGGATGCTGTCGAGAAGATGGGCATACTTAAGAGCAAAGCGAGCTTCAACAGCGCGGATCTTGTGATATTTATGCTCGATAAAAGCAGCCCACTCGACGATGCGGACAGAGAACTCATGAAGATGGCGGGATCTAAAAAAATGCTCGTGCTTTTAAACAAGACTGACTTAAAGTCCGTCATAGAAAAAGAGACCGCAGAAAAACTTTTGCCCGGCGCAAAGGTGATCGAGACATCGATGCAGACCAGAGAGGGTGTTGAAGCTATTGAAAACTGCATTGTTGAAATGGTGCACGGTGGACAGCTGAAGCAGGAAAACAGCATTATCATAACGAATGTCCGCCATAAAGATCTGCTCGAGCGGGCGCGTTCTGCCATAAATGATGCAAGGCTTGCTGCCGAAAGTGGTGAAGCGTTGGATTTTGCGGAAATGGATGTCAACAGAGCCTATCAGGCGATATGTGATATAACGGGGGATGAAGTCTCGGACGATATATTAAATGAAGTTTTTGCCAGGTTCTGTCTCGGGAAATAAAACGGATGATCTAAGAGATTTTCACATGTCCGGCAATAGATTGAAATATGAACGTAAAGGATAGGAAACAGCATATGGAAAGATTTTTGATGAAAACATATGATGTGATCGTTGTAGGCGCCGGCCATGCAGGGTGTGAGGCTGCGCTGGCCTGTGCGAGGATGGGAAAAAAGACTGCCGTATTTTCCATAAATCTTGAAGCCATCGCAATGATGGCATGCAATCCTTCGATAGGAGGGACGGGTAAAGGTCATCTCGTAAGAGAAATAGACGCGCTCGGCGGCGAGATGGGAAAAGTCATTGACAAAACATTTATCCAAAGTAAGATGCTGAATACTGCAAAAGGCCCGGCGGTCAGGTCACTCAGAGCGCAGGCTGACAAAACCGGCTATCACCTGGAGATGAAGCGGGTACTTGAAAAACAGGAAGGGCTTGATCTGAAGCAGGGAGAAGTAACAGATCTGATAGTGGAAGATGATACTGCGTGTGGAGTCGTTTTAAAGACCGGCGCAGAATACAGGGCAAAGGCTGTAATACTTGCAACAGGTACGTTTCTGCGGGGCAGGATATTTATAGGAGACAGTTCATACCGGAGCGGGCCTAACGGTTTGGCACCGTCTTTAGAACTTGCAGACGCTTTAAAAAGATACGGGCTTCCTATGCGAAGGTTTAAAACAGGGACGCCTGCGCGGGCACTTTCATCGAGCCTCGACTATTCCGCAATGAAGGAAGAAAAGGGTGATGATAAGATCGTTCCGTTCTCGTTTATGAATGATGATCTTGAAAAGGACCAGATCTCCTGCTGGCTCACCTATACAAATGATGAAACACACCGGGTGATACGCGATAATTTTCACAGATCGGCGCTTTTCGGCGGCCAGATCGAAGGCATCGGCCCGCGGTACTGTCCTTCAATAGAAGATAAGGTGAAAAGATTTGCAGACAAGAAGAGACACCAGCTTTTTGTTGAGCCCGAAGGTCTCGATACAGAAGAAATGTATCTTCAGGGGATGTCATCAAGTCTGCCGGAAGATGTTCAGGAGAAATTCTATAAAACAATATCGGGTCTGGAAAACTTAAAGATCACAAGACCGGCGTATGCGATCGAATATGATTGTATCGATCCGCAGGATCTCGAGCTGAATTTGGAAAACAGGCACATAAAAATGCTTTTCTGTGCAGGACAGTTCAACGGCAGCTCGGGATATGAGGAAGCGGCGGCGCAGGGTATAATGGCCGGCATCAACGCTGTTTTGGCAACAAATGGAAAAGACGCCTTCATTCTGGACAGAAGTGAAGCTTATATTGGCGTTCTGATCGACGATCTGGTGACTAAAGGTACTAGTGAGCCTTATAGAATTATGACGTCGAGAGCGGAATATAGACTGCTTCTCAGGCAGGATAACGCAGATATGAGGCTCACCGCCTTAAGTTATAAGCTCGGACTTGCGGATGAGGAAAGATATGACAGACTTTTGAAGAAACAGTCAGCCGTAGAGAAAGAAATGAAAAGACTGCGTGAGACAAAAGTCGCTCCATCTGAGATCAGGGGTTTTATGGAAAAGTTCGGGGGAACTCCTTTAAAAAACAAGACGTCACTTGCAGAGATGATAAAAAGACCTGAACTTGATTATGAAAAACTTACAGAGATAGACTGCGGAAGACCTGAGCTTTCCGAGCATATAAAAACTCAAATCGAGGTGCAGATAAAATACGAAGGGTACATAGACAGGCAGGAACAGCAGATAAAACGTTTTAAAAAACTTGAAAACCGGAGGCTTGTCAGGGATATGGACTATGCTTCCATAGGAGGTCTCCGTCTTGAGGCTGTTGAGAAATTCAACCGGATAAAGCCGGAATCGGTCGGTCAGGCTTCGCGCATATCAGGCGTCTCTCCCGCCGATATAAATGTGTTGCTTATATATCTGGAGAAGCTTAGAAGGATGAGAGGATAGCCTTGTACAGAATAGATAAAATCCTGCAAGGGCTCGAAAGTCTTGCGGGTGTTGAAAATACGCGCGCGCGCAGCCATACTCAAAAAAATGACTTCTTATATGAAAGGGATTTTGGCATGGAACGATAAGGTGAATCTCACGGCTGTCAATGACAGAGACTCGTTTATAGTGAAGCACTTTGCGGACTCTCTTGCATGCGCACCGTCCCATGTGGTGACCGGCGCGGAGCGTATCGTAGATATAGGTTCCGGCGGCGGATTTCCGGGCGTTCCGCTGGCTCTGGTTTATCCTGAAAAAGACTTTGTTCTGATCGATTCTTTAAATAAAAGGCTTCAGATCATAGAAGACCTGTGTGCAAAGATCGGCATTGAAAATGTTACGTGTGTGCACGGCAGAGCGGAGGATCTGGCAAAAAAAGGCAGCGAGTATAGAGAAGCTTTTGGTGTGGCTGTCTCACGCTCGGTTGCATCGATGGCAACCCTTGCAGAATATTGTCTTCCGTTTGTAAAGGTCTCGGGAACATTTATAGCCTACAAGAGTTCGGGTGTTGAGCAGGAACTTTGTGAAGCTGAAAAAGCGATACAGCTGCTTGGCGGAGGTACTGTGAGAAAGGAACAGCCGGACGGAATCAGCCAGAAACACATCCTTATATATATATTTCAAAGGAAAAACATACTCCCGATAAATTCCCGCGTAAAGCCGGGACCCCGTCTAAACGGCCGCTATAGGGTAGATGTAATGCTGTACGGAATGTTTCACGTGAAACACAAAAAACATATCTGCCGATGATTCCTAGGATTCTGTAGTAATGGAACGAAAAACAGTATATAATAAAAAAGAAAATAAAATAAAAAGCACCCTGTGAAAACAGGGAGAACATATTTAGGAGGTATGTTTTGGGTAAAGCGATAGCAATATTTAACCAGAAAGGTGGCGTCGGAAAGACGACCACCAACATCAACCTTGCCGCCTGTCTGGCGCTTAAAGGCAGAAAAATATTGATATTGGATATCGATCCTCAGGGAAACACGACCAGCGGGGTAGGTATATCAAAGAGGGATCTCAGGGTATCGACATATGAGCTTCTGATGGAAGACGATATGGATCCGAGAAAAGCTGTTCTGCCGACCGGTATAAAGGGACTGGATATAATTCCGGCTAATGTGCAGCTCGCAGGAGCCGAAGTGGAGCTTGTACAGGTGGAAGGACGGGAAACCAGGCTGAAAAACGCACTTGATAAAGTAAAACCGGACTATGATTATATATTCATAGACTGTCCGCCTTCGCTCGGACTTCTGACGATAAATTCGCTGACGGCTGTGGAATCGGTGCTCATACCGATACAATGCGAATTTTATGCGCTTGAAGGCGTTAGCCAGCTGATGAGCACAATAGAGATTGTAAAATCAAAACTGAATAAGGAGCTTGAAATAGAAGGTGTTATTCTCAGCATGTTTGACGGAAGAACAAATCTCTCGGCCCAAGTAGTCGAAGAAGTGAAGAAATATTTCAGGGACAGAGTGTTTACGACTGTAATTCCGAGAAATGTCAAACTGGCTGAAGCTCCAAGTTTTGGAATGCCTATAGCGCAGTACGACCCGCGCAGCACAGGCGCGAAAGCATATATGAAGTTTGCGGATGAATTTCTGAAGTTGGAGGAGGAGGCTAATGGCAGTTAAGAAAAGCGGACTGGGCAAGGGTCTGGATGCTTTGTTTGCAGATGCGGCGGTTTCAACAGGCGGCAGTCAGGGAGCAGAACAGAATTTAAAAAATATAAACGCGCATGGAGAAACAGCAGAGGATGCAGTTCGGTACATTGATATAAATGATATCGCGCCCAACGAAGATCAGCCGAGGAAAGTCTTTGATGAAGAAAAACTGCTGGAATTGGCGGATTCCATAAAAAAGCACGGCATCATACAGCCGCTTGTTTTAAGAAAAACCAAAACGGGCTACAGTCTGGTTGCAGGCGAAAGACGGTGGAGAGCCGCAAGACTTGCCGACCTTAAAGAAGTGCCCTGTATAATAAAAAAACTGACTGATGAAGAAAATATGTTGCTTGCAATCATTGAAAACATGCAGCGCGAAGACCTTGATCCGATCGAAGAAGCGGAAGGCCTCGACAAGATGGCGCACACATATGGGCTGACGCAGGAGCAGATAGCAAAAAGCATATCTAAAAGCAGGCCGTATGTGACAAATTCTCTGAGACTGTTAAAATTGTCGGAAGAGGTGCAGCGGATGGTGTCAGCGGGCAGTTTGTCGATGGGTCATGCAAGAGCCCTGCTGGGTATGGAAAGCGAAAAACAGCAGAAGGAGCTTGCTGATAAAATAGCAAGGGAAGACCTTTCGGTCAGAGCGGTTGAAGCTGCCATCAGGGGGAAACAGCCGCGCAGAAAGCCCAGAAAAAAGACAAGACGCAGAGATGCAGAAATAGAAAGAGTTGAAAATGAGCTTAAAGATGTATTCGGTACGAAAATCATATTGGATCATCATGGCAGCAGCGGAAGAATCGAGATCGAATATTACAGCAGAGATGAATTAGACAGACTCATTGATATGCTGCGCTCTGTTAAATAGTTCCACGTGAAACTAAAAGTCCGGCAGACACCCGGGCTTTTAAGTTATAATAAAGAAGCGAGATAAAAAGCAAAGAATCTGAGAAGGAATGAAAAAAGAAAGGAGAGCCGGCCGTGAGAAGGAAGAAAATCATACAAACTGTTTCGCTCGGGGATAAAAATGACCGGATCATAACGATCGATCAGACAAGGCTGCCCGGCGAAGAAAAGATAATAGAATTAAAGACTCAGGAAGAGATCAGGAATGCCATATATAAGCTTAAAGTGAGGGGCGCGCCTGCTATCGGTGTGTGCGCAGCTTACGGCATATATCTGGGGACGGCGGAAAGTGACGCGCAGGATGCGGAAGATCTGTACGAGGATTTCGGGGAAAAGAAGAATTACCTCTTGTCCGCGAGACCTACTGCGGTAAGTCTTTCCCGGGCGCTTGAGCGCATGGATGAAGCGTTTAGGAAAAATATGGATAAAAGCACTGCCGAGATAAAGCAGGCACTGCTTGAAGAAGCGGACAGAATAAAAGAAGAAGATATTGAGACATGCAGAAGAATAGGCGAAAACGCGCTTATGCTCATAGGCGACGGCAGTGCGATACTCACTCATTGCAATGCGGGAAGGTTTGCAGCTGTAAAATACGGTACTGCTCTTGCAGGCATATATATGGCTGCGGAACGCGGGTATGAGATAAAAGTGTTTGCAGATGAAACACGCCCTCTTTTGCAGGGAAGCCGCCTGACTGCATATGAGCTTATGGAGGCAGGTATAGATGTTACGCTGATTTGTGACAGCGCTGCAGCCGCAGTAATGAGGACCGGCAAAGTGGACATGATATTTACGGGAGCGGACAGGATAGCGGCAAACGGAGACACCGCAAATAAAATAGGAACGGCAGGGATCGCAATAATAGCAAAATATTATGATATTCCCGTGTACGTATGTGCGCCGCTTTCAACTGTGGATATGAACTGCAGGACAGGAAATGATATCGTCATAGAGGAAAGACCGGCTTCTGAGGTAACGATGAAATGGTTTGAAAGACCGATGGCTCCGGAAAGAGCAGCTGTATATAACCCTGCTTTTGATATAACGAACAGAGAAAACATATCAGCCATAATCACTGAATGCGGGATCGCAAGACCGCCGTTTGCAGAGTCGATAAAAGCGCTTTTAAAAAAACGGCGGGAAGAAAAGTGAGGCAGGAAAAGACTTACGATCCTGGCGGAAGCGTGAAGGATACAGAAAGGAGTACATGCCGGAAGCCGGTACCGGTATGTGACAGGAGATGAACTTCAAAAAGACACTGGTTGAAACAGGAATTGCTCTGCTTGAAAAAAAGCTTACAGCAGAGACGTGGGGAAATATAAGCAGCAGAGATCCTGAAAGCGGAAAAATATACATGACGCCCAGCGCGATGAGATACGATATCATAAAAGAGGACGATATCATCGTCTGCGATATCGACGGCAATATTTTAGAAGGCGAAAGAAAACCGACAAGTGAAAAGTATCTACATCTGAAAATATATAAAGAGCGCAGCGATATAAATGCAGTAATATATACACATGCAGAGGATTCTCTGGTGTTTGCCGTTCTCGGTGAAACGATCCCGATCATAACAGATGAAGCGGCTCAAAGTCTGGAATTTCCGGCTGAAACAGCAGATTACGCATTGCCCGGAAGCATGGAACTTGCAGAAAACTGTATTGTAAAACTCAGATCAGGACAGAAGGCCTGTCTGCTTAAATCACATGGCGCTGTATGCTTCGGAGAGGATATGGAAGATGCAGTGAAAACTGCTGTCGTGCTTGAGACAACAGCACGGGTCTACTGGAAGGCACGCACGATCGGTACACCGCAGCCGATACAAGACGATCACGTTAAATTCATGCGTAATTTTGTGCATAATGAATATGGACAGGACAAATAGCAGAGGAGGCTTTTTGCGTAAAGCTTCCCGGCACAGGCATATATCAGACCTACTTTTACTTATATTAGCGTTTAGCGAAATATTTTAAGGCTACAGCCATGAGTCTCCTGTCGATCTTTGAATATACTTTCTTTGCATCAGTGCCGGCGGGTCTTGAGTCCTTTGCTGTGCTTTTTGCGTATGTGGTTATACAGATATATTCATTCCCGCGCAGAGAGGCAAGTGTGGCGAGGCAGTTTAGTGCACCTCCTGTAGTGCCGGTCTTGCCGCCTTTGATATATCCGGCGTTTCTTCCGATTTTTCCGAATACAGTGCTTCTGAGAATTCTTTTTTTCTTAGTTATATTCGTCACGGGGACTTTGTGTTTTTTCGATGTGAACACCTTTCGAAAGGTCTTGTTTTTTAGCGCATATTTCAGCAGCTTTGTTAAATCATTCGTCGTCGTGTAAGTCCCCCTGCTGTCAGAGCCTACCGGGTTTGAAAAGTGAGTGCGGCTCATTTTAAGCTTCTTTGCCTTTTTGTTCATGAGTGCAACGAATTTTTTTTCGGAACCCGCACTCTTTTTCGCAAGTGCACATGCGCAGTCAGCGCCTGACGGAAGCATAGTTCCGTAAAGAAGCGTCTTGCACGATACCGTCTCATTCTTTTTAAAGCCTGCAACGGCAAGACCTGTCCCGTCCAGCTTATTTATAAGCTTTGATGAAAATGTAAATTTGTCATTAAGATCTTTGATGTTTTCGATCGCGACAAGGCAGGTCATCATTTTGGTGAGCGATGCAGGACGAGTCTTTTTGTTAGCTGCTTTGCTGTAAATGACCTTGGAATTTTCAAGATCAAAAACCGTTGCGTTGCGGCTGGTGAGATGATCGACATCTACGGAATCTAAAAGCTGTGAAGGACTGTGGCTCATAATGTAAAGCGGGTCACCTTTTTCAGGCGGTATCTGAGGGCCGGTAAGATCTACGGCATTGTACATAAACCAGCCAGATGCCGAGACAGCCAGCATGAGAATTAAAATCAGAATTTTTTCCCCTCGGTATGTTTCTTTTTCTGTCATATGAAGTCTCCCAAAAATGTTTTCATGTCATTATAACAGATTGAAAAACTCCATAAATCTTATAATTTTGAAGAAAGGTGTGCAAATGGAACGGTGTATTATGCCATCAAACCAAAGGTTAAAATAGCAAAGCGACTTGTTTTATATTTCTTCGGTGGCGGATATACAACATCGAGAAATTCCGGTGATTTTGAATTTGGTCAGGAGATGGCAAATCAAAGTGATGCGGAAGAATGGCTTGTATGGTATCCGCTTTTTCCAAAGACAACCGGTTTACAAATCATTGAAGCGGAATTAAATGTTTATCAGGATGCACTTAAATTGTTTGATGCAAAGGACATTACATTTTTCGGGTTATCAAGCGGGGCGAGCCTTGCTCAAAGTATTTTTTTGCATATTCTTGAAAAAGATTTGAAATTGCCGATGCCGAAAAGATTGATTATGTATTCTCCAACATTCCGTCTTCCTCCCGGTAAGGAACAAATGGAAGAGATGAGGCGTAAAGATAAACTGGATTGTATTATTCCGGCCAGTTATATAATAGAGCAGGATAAGGTCATAAATAAGGTTGATTTACAAAATGTGGGATATATGAAATCTCCCATCGCTTATTCATGGAAAGGCTTGCCTGAGATGTATGTTATTTACGGCTCTTACGAGGTACTTATATCTCAACTTTCTGAAGCTAAGGAAAAACTGAAGCGGATGGTGTGATTATGAAAACATTGGTGAGGGCATGATGTATACATGGGCTGCAGCAGGTTTTCTGCCTGAGGCCAAAGAAATAAGAAATAATATCTATGCAGCAATAAGAAGAGATAAGGATGACGGGTTCATGGTGTGAAGGTAACAAAACGTCAACTACTCCCCCCATGAAGAAGGCGTATTGTACAGGATAAATGAAGATGAGTCAATATAGGCCAAGAAATTTTTGTTTAGATCCGGGTCTCTTATCATAAAGTCGGATCGTTGAGCTTTAGGCGGAAAAATGCTATAATATTTCGTTATTGAAACAACTTGCAGAACAGGGGATAGAACATTAGGATAGTGAGCCTTGTTTTTATATTTAACCCCGTATGTGACACGCGGCGAGGAAAAGCGGGGAAGGAGAGACCCATGAAAGCATATGAAAGCCCGTTATCGGAAAGATATCCAAGCAGGGAAATGAAGTATATCTTTTCACCGGAGAAGAAATTCAGGACATGGCGAAAGCTGTGGATAGCTCTCGCTGAAACAGAAAAAGATCTCGGACTCGACATTTCGCAAGAGCAGATAGATGAGTTAAAGGAGAATGCGGACGATATAAATTACGAGGAGGCTGAAAAACGTGAGACAGTCGTCAGACATGATGTAATGTCGCATGTATACGCGTACGGGCTTCAGTGTCCGAAGGCGAAGGGGATAATACATCTTGGCGCGACATCGTGCTATGTCGGTGACAATACAGATATTATACTGATGAAGGAAGCGCTCGGTATCGTTCGGGTAAAGCTTGTGAACATAATCGCGAAGCTTTCAGATTTTGCTAGAAAATATAAGGCTTTGCCGACACTCGGATTTACTCATTTTCAGCCGGCTCAGCCTACGACGGTGGGAAAGCGCGCAACGCTGTGGATACATGATCTTATGATGGATCTTGCTGATCTCGAATACGTATCGGCTTCACTTAAGCTGCTCGGATCCAAAGGCACCACCGGGACACAGGCCTCATTTTTTGAACTTTTTGACGGAGATATGGAAAAGGTAAGAAAGACAGATCAGATGATAGCGGAAAAGATGGGTTTTGCCGAATGCTATCCGGTATCGGGACAGACGTATTCTCGTAAAGTTGACAGCCGGGTCCTGAACGTGCTTGCAGGGATAGCGCAGAGCGCGCATAAATTTTCAAATGATATAAGGCTGCTTCAGCACCTTAAGGAAATAGAAGAACCGTTTGAAAAGGATCAGATAGGTTCATCGGCGATGGCTTATAAGAGAAACCCGATGAGGAGCGAAAGGATCGCATCACTTGCGAATCATGTGATCGCAAATGCGGTAAATCCGATGATTACGGCAGCGATGCAGTGGTTTGAGCGGACATTGGATGATTCGGCAAATAAGCGTCTGAGCATTCCTGAAGGCTTCCTTGCGCTTGACGGCATACTGGAGCTTTATTTAAACGTCGCTTCGGGACTTGTGGTATATCCTAAAGTGATAGAAATGAGACTGATGAACGAGCTCCCTTTTATGGCGACTGAAAATATAATTATGGATGCGGTCAAAGCGGGCGGAGACAGACAGGAGCTGCATGAAAAAATCAGACAGCATTCGATGGCGGCGGGCAGGAAAATCAAAGAAGAAGGAGGGGCAAACGATCTTGTAGACAGGATTGCTGCAGATCCGGCATTTGGCATGAACCGTGAGCAGATAACTGCTTTGATGGAACCGAAAAATTTTACGGGCTGCGCGGAAGAGCAGACGGAGAGATTTCTGACAGATGAAGTCTCGCCCGTACTTGAAAAATACAAGGACAGGCTGGGACTTGAGGCTGACATAAACGTTTAAAAATAAAGTAGCGGAGCCTGACACTTGTCCGGCGCTGCACATGCTGCCTTCAGGTGTTTTTTACGGACATACGACGAATCTGATCGGTAACGGCGCGGCGGTGACGGAGGCGAGTACGGGGCGACGACAGGAAGACCGAGAAGAGTCGGCTGGTTCGATTCGGTCGCGACAAGGTACGGATGCAGGATGCAGGGTGCTAAGGAAGTGGCGCTAACGGTGGTGGATCCGCTCGGATACCTTGATGAGAGACCTGTTTGCACAGGATATGAGATAGACGGGCACGAAGTGCACAGTTTCCCGAACACGGTCGGGCTTGAAAAGGCAAAGCCTGTGCTGGAAAAGCGATATCAGAGGCATCAGAAAAACAGAGGAGCTGCCGCGGGAGTGTATAAAATACATAGATAGAATAGAATGTGAGGTAGGAGTTCCTATCACGATGGTATCGAACGGCCCGGGCCGTGAGGATATGATCAGAAGGGATCCGAAGAGAAGATCTGAAGCTGGACATAATATCGGACGGCAGACAGAGAAAATATTATATAAATCATAAAATTAGGTAAATGCAGTCAGGATGGCATTCATGACGCAGAAAAACAAGATAAAAATTGTGCGCTTACAGGAAAGAGGGTGTTTAAATGTATAAAGCAACTATGCGGTCTGCATGGGCAGAGATCAATTTGATAAACCTTGAATACAATTTGAGAAATATAAGAGCAAAAGCAGGTCGGGATAAAAAGATAATAGCCGTTGTGAAGGCTGACGCCTATGGTCACGGAGCTGTGGAAGTGGCGGAAGTGCTGAGAAAAAGCGGAGTCGACTGCTTTGCAGTTTCATCGCTTGAGGAAGCGATAACTCTGAGGGAGGCGGGAATAAAAGAAGAGATCGTCATATTTTGCCTTGTGCCCGGCATATGTGCGGATGTCGTGATAGAGTATGATCTTATTCCGGTTATAAGCAGCTGCGAGTCTGCAAAGGCTTTTTCAGATGCGGCTGAAGATACGGGAAAAACAGCGACCGGATTTATTGCCGTAGATACGGGGATGGGCAGGATCGGTCTGCTTGCGGATGATGCACATCGCGAGGCGTCTTTGGTGGAGATAAAGAAAATCGCCGGTCTGCCGTCGTTTGAAATCAAAGGCATGATCTCACACTTTGCTTGCGCGGACTGTGAGGATCAGAGCTATTCGCACGAGCAGGAGCGAAAATACAAAGAATTTGCAGATATGATCGAAGCGGAAGGGATCGATACAGGCATCAAAACCTTTGCAAACAGTGCAGCTGTAATGCAGCTTCCGGGAGCGCATTACGATGCGGTACGTCCGGGAATTATACTTTACGGATATTATCCGTCGGATGAGGTGGACAGGAGCAGTCTTTCAATTCTTCCGGTGATGACGATCAAGGCGGAGATCGCCTATCTCAAAGATGTGGATAAAGGCTTTGCGGTAAGTTACGGAAGCAGCTTTATCACGGAAAGACCGAGCAGGATCGCTACGATCACGCTCGGATATGCGGACGGGCTTCCAAGGAGATGTTCGGGCAGGGCGCATGTGCTTATTAACGGAAAAAAAGCCCCGATTGTCGGGAACATCTGCATGGATCAGTGTATGATCGATGTTACCGACATCCTCGGAGTAAAGATCGGAGATGAAGTTATAGTAATGGGAAGCGACGGTGTGAATTCAATCCTGGCCGATGATATCGCAGAGGCTGCGGGAATGATCAACTACGAGGTCATCTGTGGATTCAGACAGAGACTGCCAAAAGTTTATATCAAACAGCTGATTTAAAGCGATATAAAACCTTGTGTAAAAGCAAAAGAATTGTGCATATATCGTTTATATTTAAAAAAAAGAGGTATAAAATGACGAGATATGGTATAATGAATCTTGCTTAAAGTATAAAGGAGATGAGGTAAATGAGCATTACTATAACAGGCAACGCAGATCTTAAAGAACAGCAGTCATACGTGGACTATTTACAGGAAAAATATCATCGTAAGCTCGAAAGCCTTGATATAAATATAGATGGCGAATATGCGGATCTTCACTATCAGTTTGCAAAGGTTCCGTTTGAAAGAATCAGAAGGATCACCGGATATCTTGTAGGCACGATGGATCAATGGAACGATGCCAAGAGGGCCGAGGAGCGTGACAGAGTGAAACATTCACTGGAAGACTGTTCGTGCACAGCCGTTGTCCGCGATAAGGTTCAGCACTCTCCGGATGAGAATTTGTGTGCTATGGAGCACAGATGATATATGGCTTGAATTTAAAATACACTGAGACCGACTGATATGTCAGTCGATTTTTATTTGAGCTAAAGCTTAAATAATTGAGAGCACGGATCGCCGGAGCAACGTGCGCGTACTCTTTTAAAGCACAGTGAATTTGATTATTTCACTAAATCACCCGCAAAAGGCCGTATTGTGTTATAATATATTTTGATTTTTTATTTGATTGTATATTAAGTCATATTGGACCGTATGCCGGAATGCGCTTGCAGGCAAAAAAGCATATCGGATATTAGAGATAATGAAGAAAAACAAGAGAAGGAAAAGCAGAAGCCGGGAATTCAAGAAGAACAGTGACATTATAGACATAGAAGAAGCTCGCGCGCAGCGTAAAGCTAAGCGCGAGAAACAGGAAAAACAGGCGGCGAAAAAGCGTCTGGAGGAAAACAGAGGAAATCTGTCTGCCAGAAGGCGCGCAAAACAGAAGAGATTTAGAGCGGTATGCATAGCAGTTATGCTTGTGGTTTCAGGCATGCTTGTTTATTCAATATTCAATATCGTTTCGCTGAAAATGGAAGAGCGTTCGGTGATTGAAAAAAATGAAAAACTCCTGAAGAAAAAGGCGGAGCTTCAGAAAAAGCTGAAAAAGATAAAAGATTCGAAATACGTTGAAAATCAGGCGCGGGAGCAGCTGAAGCTGATTATGCCGGGCGAGACTCTTTATGTGTTTCCGGAGGACGATGATGACAGCGGGAACAGCAGATAAAGAGAGGATAAAAGAAGTCATCATAGTAGAGGGCCGTAATGACACGGCTGCGGTAAAGCGCGCATTTGATGCCGATACTATTGAGACCCGAGGCTTTGGGATCCGAAAGGAAACATGGGAACTGATGGAAAAAGCGTATAATGATCGCGGGATCGTGATATTCACAGATCCAGATCATGCGGGAAATGAGATCAGAACGCGGATAACTGCAAGGTTCCCCGGTGCCGGTCAAGCCTTTCTTTCGAGGAGCGATGCAGCATCGGGAGATGATATAGGGATTGAGAATGCATCAGTTGAAGCGATACGCGGAGCGCTTGCCGGAGCAAAGGTCAGCATGCGGGAAAAAATCGAAACGTTCTCGCACAGAGATCTGCAGGATGCGGGACTCATGGGCGGCTTCGGCGCAAAGGAGAGACGTGACAAGTTGGGAAAGATACTCGGCACAGGCTACGGGAGCGGAAAGAGCTTTCTTTTAAAACTGAACGGCTACGGTATTACGCGTGAAGTTTTTGAAAAAGCTTTGAACCGGATGCGCGGAGACAGCAAGAACGATGGGCGCGGGACAAGTTTGACACAGGAGAGCTGTGAAAATGAGAAGTGATGCAGAGTATAGGGATATGAAAAAAAAGTATGGCTTCAGACATTCAAAAAGCCTGGGGCAGAATTTTCTTAAAGACAAAAACATCATAGCCGGGATCATATCAGGTTCAAATATCGGACCCGAAGATCTTGTGATCGAGATCGGCCCCGGCGCGGGTGTGCTTACAAGACCTGCGGCAGCGGCGGCGAAGAAGGTGCTCGCGGTCGAGATCGACAGGCGTCTTATCCCAATACTCACTGATACCGTGAATGGTTATGAAAATGTTGAGATCATAAATGCGGACATTTTGAAAACAGATTTGAATGCGCTTATCGAAAAGGCAGGCGAAGTCGGGACATATGAAAATGTCAGAATCATAGGCAATCTGCCGTATTATATAACAACACCTATAATTATGAAAATACTTGAAGACAGCGTGTGCGCAAAGAGTATAACCGCGATGATGCAGAAAGAGGTCGCTGACAGGATCGAATCGCTGCCGGGAAACCGGACATACGGTGCGATATCGGCAGCAGTCAGGTATTACTGCACGGTCGAAAGGATCTGCACGGTGCCGCGGGAGGCTTTCGTGCCCGAGCCTAAAGTCGATTCAGCGGTGATAAGACTTGACATACGAGAAGAAAAGCCATTCAGCGTGCTCGACGAAAAAGCATTTTTCCGCTGTATCAGGGCAGCTTTCGGACAGAGAAGAAAGACACTGCTCAATTCGTTGAACGAGGCTTTTGGAACAGATAAGGACAGCTTGAGGCGTATACTGCAAAATGCGGATATCGCACCGCACAGGAGAGCGGAGACACTTGACATCGATGACTTCACGCGTCTTACGGATGAGATGATCAAAGCAGGGGAAGTGTAGCGCGCAAGGGCAGCGGTACGGTCGTAAATCCACGCCTCCGCAGCGTTCGGTACAGCCGTATAACCCGAGAGCCGAGTGGTTACAGAGTAAAGGCCGCGCCTCAGCCACCCGGATCTGCCCGGATGTCAGATGTAGTTTAAGAAGAGGAGGATGATAATGAAGCGAATCAGAGCTTTTTATAATAAAAATACCAGAAACAAGATAATAGTTACATTTTTGCTTTCAGTGCTTGTGCTGCTGTACATAGAAACTTTTGCGAGACATTCACTTATCGGAGCCTTACGGTTTATGGTTACCAGCCCTCTGGTATACTTTTTTAACACATGCATAATATTTACTACGGCCTCGGGAGCGCTGGTAATAAAGCGGCGTATGTTCTGGTATGTATTCATATCGTTCATGTGGATGCTGCTCGGGACCGTAAACGGCATTATACTGCTGAACAGGATGACGCCGTTTACAGTGGCGGATTTCTCTGTTCTCGGTGATGGCCTTTCGCTCGTCACAAATTACATGAGCAAGACCAAGATCATTCTGATCATTGCGGCTGTAGCGGCAGTGATCCTGCTTTTCATATATTTATTTCTGAAGGGACCCAGGGCGGCAAAACGCGAATTCAAAAAACACATCGGCATTCTCATATGTATCTTCGCGGGCATGGCCTGTATTTCAGCCGGCGCGCTCAAAGCCGGTGTGGTAGACACTTACTTCATGAACCTCGCATACGGATACCGCGACTACGGCGTACCGTACTGTTTCATAAGCAGCTGGGTCAATAAAGGCATTTCCAAGCCGGATAACTACACGCGCGGATATATCACGGGCAGATTCGATAAGGGCGAGCTTGGAGGCAGATCCACCTATTCCCCTGAAAAGAAAAAAACTGTCGACGGGTCTAATATCATATTTGTCCAGCTTGAATCTTTCATGGATCCGGAAACAATAAAGGGTTACAGCTTTTCACAGGATCCGATACCCAATTTCCGGAAAATGAAGAAGAAGTATTCTTCGGGCATATTCAGAGTGCCTGTGGTCGGCGCCGGTACAGCGAATACGGAATTTGAGGCTATAACCGGCATAAGCGCCAAATTCTTCGGTCCCGGCGAATACCCGTACAAAGAAGTTCTGCAGGAAGAGCCCTGTGAAAGCATGGCTTATGACTTGAAGGATATCGGTTATTCTTCGCATGCTATACATAATCACAGGGGCGCATTTTACGGGCGAAATGTGGCTTTTAAGAATCTCGGATTTGACACATTCACATCACTGGAATATATGAATAATGCAGTTACGACTCCGAAAAACTGGGCCAAGGACAGTATTCTTACAGGGGAGATAATGGCCGCGCTCAATTCGACAGACGGAAAAGATTACATCTATACGATTTCAGTACAGGGTCACGGCAAGTACCCTGAACAGCAGACGCTGACCAACCCTGTCATAAAAGTCACAAAGTCGCCGTCCGATACGCTGAGATGGCAGTACGGATACTATGTAAATCAGCTCTACGAGATGGATAAGTTTGTTAAGAATCTCACCGACACATTGGAAAAACGCAATGAAGATACAGTCGTTATCTTCTATGGCGATCACATTCCTGCTCTTGATATAACCGAGGAGAATCTTAAAAAAGGGCACACTATATTCGATACTGAGTATATAATATGGAGTAATTTCGAACTGGAAAAACAGGATAAGATGCTTTATGCATATCAGATCGGTGCGGAAGTGCAAAAACGCCTGGGGTTTAAGGAAGGGCTGATCACCATATACCACCAGGATCACCGGAAAGACAAAGGGTACCTGAAAAATCTCGAAGCGCTTTCGTATGATATGCTGTACGGAAAGAAGTACATATACGGTGAAAAGATGCCGTTTAAAGCGACTAAACTCAAGATGGGTGTAAAAGATATAAAGATCAAAGGCATTGTCAAGATAGGAGACAAGTACTACATAAAGGGGCAGAATTTTACAGAGTTCAGCAAAGTTTCACTTGACGGGGAAGTGCTCTCAACAACTTATCTCGGCCCGACGATTCTGGAACTTAATGAAACGGTGGATCGCGATGCGGTCGACAGAATGAAAGTCAGCCAGGTTGAAAAAAACAAGGAGATACTGAGTACTACAGAATAATATAAAGGCAAAGAATTATTTGAAGATGACTGAAAAAACAGTTCCTTTTTCGGCGGTGCTTTCAACGTGGATGGCGCCGCCGTTTTTTTCTGCAATAGTCTTGGCTATCGAGAGTCCGAGACCGAAGCCGCCTGCCATGCTATTTTTTGTGCGGGATGAGTCAATGCGGTAAAATCTGTCAAAAAGATGAGGCAGCGATTCTGCGGGAATAGGCTTGCCGCTGTTGGAAACAACAAGTCTGACGATACCGGAGGATCTGGAGAGCGACAGAAATAAAGTGCCTCCTGAAGGCGTATACTTACAGGCGTTGTCCAAAAATATATGAACGAGCTGATTCAGCTGTGTATTATCTCCGCGGAGTATGATGCCCGGCTCAACGCTGCTACCGAGCGTAAGGCCTCTTTCAAATGCTACCGGTTCAAACTGGAGAACGTCGCTTTCACAGATATCACTGAAATTGACATCTGCAAGCACCAGAGGATTCCCTTCATCTGACTTTGCGAGAAACAGCATATCATTTATGAGATTGCCCATGTGCTGAGCCTCTTCCTGTGTACTTGCCAGCCATTTATTCTGGTTTTTGATAAGATCATCCGGATGAGCGAGCAGGATATTGTTGTTGGCCAGGATAACTGTCAGCGGGGTTTTTAGTTCATGCGATGCGTCTGCCATGAAACGCTGCTGCTGCCGCCATGCTAGTCTGATAGGTTTTATGGCGAGTCCGGACAAGAGAAGACTTATGAAAAATATGAATATAAGACCGCCGAGAACCAGAACTATAGACCATATGACCACTTTTTTTAAAGCATTCTTTAAGCTCGATGAATCCACAAATGCGATCTTTATGGTATTTGAATCAGAATCCACATCTTTAAGATAGTAAAGATTGTAGTCATCCAAAGCGGCCATATCCCGGTCACATGCAAGCGCCGCCTGTACCGCACTGTCGATAATACTGTTTTCAAGCGCCAGAGAGTTCTGCGTAGTAGTATAACTTCCTTCCATATCCGGATTTATGAAAACTAAAGCTGAGGCTGTTATCCTTCTCTGGCTCCTTTCGCTGTAATCATCGGAGCTATCGCTGTGGTCGGGCAGATACGGAGCGGTGAAATCCGGCCTCGGAATGTTTGGCAGATGCCCGGCAAGCGTCTGTCTGAGAGCGTGTTCCACTGCGGAAAGCTGCACGTTATATACATTGATGCATACCAAAACGCAGACCGAGATCAGGACTATGCCGACCAGGCCCATGTTCATAGATATTATCTTTTTGCGAAGTTTATTTAACATATTTCAGCCACCTGCTTACACGGGGTGAGCTGCTGTGCTCAGTAACAGACGAGATGTTGACTTATTTGTCGTTTTTCTTTTCAAGCTTGTAGCCAATCTTGCGCAGAGCTATTATTCTTACTTTAGAATTAAGGAAGCCCAGTTTTTTTCTTAAAAACGAAATGTATGCCTCAACGTTGTTATCTGTGGCATCTGAGTCATAACCCCATACTTTTACGATGATCTCTTCTTTTGTCAATGCTACGTTAGGGGTTGCCATCAGAAGCTTTAATATCTCAAATTCCTTAAAATTTAAATGGGTGCTCTTATGACCGCACTTCAGATCACACGTTGACAGTATCAGCTGCAGATCTTCAAAAGTCATTTCATCCAGCACGACTTCACCGTGGCGTCTTGTAAGCGCCCGTACTCTTGCAAGGAGCTCTGCCGGTTCAAACGGCTTGGTCATGTAATCGTCGGCGCCCGAGTCAAGACCGATGACTTTGTCGTCCGTTGAGTCTTTTGCCGTAAGCATCAGGATAGGGATGTCGATCTTGTTTTTCCGGAGTTCCGACGCGATCTCAAAGCCGTTAATTTTCGGAAGCATGATATCAAGGAGCAGCAGATCGTATATGCCGCTGAGAGCGTATTCGAGTCCGTCATGCCCGTCGTTGACTATATCCACTTTATATTTCTGCTCCTTCAGGATATGACCCAACGCCTCAGCCAGCCTGACTTCATCTTCCACAATAAGTATATGCATGTTTTTTTCTCCTTAATTACGGATACGGACCGACATTTTTTTGTACGGACGTCATTAGGTTGCACGTACGCGCCGGTTCTTCCGCTGCATTTATTATAACACGTAATGTTAATGCCTTCACCAATATTAACCAGTATATGATACAATAACAGCCTTAAATAAAACTTAATAAAGTTTTTGAGTTTTTAAGAGTATTTTAAGGTTTTACGGGTAACATACAATTGCATAAGGGAATAAGTCTATACAACCTTATGAAGTGCAAGCAGTGAATGCTTTGCCCAATAACAATTTTTTCTTTTCAATAAATCCAAACACACAGGCAGTAGCCCCGGTTTATAAACCGGGGCTACTGCTTTTATGTATATATATCGATAATTATGGACATTCGTTCATAATAGAATATAATTAATATTGATGCATAGATCATCACTCAGCAAGCCCTGTCTGTAAAACAGTGATCGATAGAGTGATGGCGCTCCGGTCATCGTAAAGATAACAGACAGATAATGCTGCTGCATTTTGATGATATGTGGCGGGGAGACTGCGGAATGGGACAATACAGGAGTCTGAAGTTAAAAACGCTTGAATTAGGTGACGGAATACCAAAGATCTGTGTGCCGATAACAGCCGCCGATGCGGCTTCTGCTGTCGCGCAGGCTGAAGCGATCGCGGCGTCTTGTGATGCAGACATGGCTGAATGGCGGGTAGATCGTTTTGACATGGGGTTTTCTTTGACGGGGTCGGCTGACATTGAAAAAATACGAGTGGCAGCCCGCCGCATTTGTGATGCGCTTAAAGGGAAGCCGCTTATATTTACATTCAGGAATTATGAAGAGGGCGGTGAAAGATTTCTCCCGGAGCAGGATTACCGCAGACTTGTTATGACTGCGATAGAAGACGGGGCAGCGGACCTAGTGGATGTTGAGTTCAAAAAAAAGAATGTGCTCGAAGAGGCTGTGAGGTTAGCACAGTGCAAAGGCAAAAAACACTGCGGAAAGGCTGTTTCAATAATCGCTTCGTATCATGATTTTGATAAAACGCCTGATTTTGCTGAACTGATAAAGCTGTTTAAAGAAATGCAGATAATCGGCGCCGGCATCACAAAGATCGCAGTTATGCCTTCTGGTGAGAGCGATGTAAAGAAACTTACGGATGCCGCGCATGAAATGAAAGAACACATTGCAGACAGACCTTATGTCGCTATATCGATGGGTGAACAGGGCCGGCGGACAAGACTTGAAGCCGCAGACCTCGGATCCGCTTTGAGCTTTGCCGTTATCACGCCCGGCAGCACAGAATCAGAAAAGTGCGTCAGCATGAATGTATCGGGGGATGATCTGTCAGGCAGATTACCGGGGAAAAATGCAGGGCACAGTGCAGGCGCCGCTTCTGCGCCGGGGCAGATACCTTTGGAAGAGTTAAAGAAATATTTTGAAGCATAGAAAGAAAACCGGGCGCTGCCTGCGCAGAGCGATATAAGGCAGTTAACGGCACTTCATTCGGCAGTCAGGATGCTGTATATATCAGCTGCGGTATCCTGCGGACCGTTTTTGGAAACAGCAGCGGAAAAGTCACTGTATTTTTCGTAGAGCGGTCCTCGTTCGCGAGCCATTGCTTCAAGTGTTTTTATATCTTTTGAGAGCGGACGGCCGTCCATTTCAAGTTCTTCCATAGGTCTTTCAAGCAGTACTGTATACGCGTTCTGCGAAAGAGCATCCATATTATGTTCACGCAGTATTACGCCTCCGCCGGTCGCTATTATCTGTGAGCTTCCCTGCCCCAGTCTGCATGAGAATTCCGACTCAAGATCACGGAAGTATGTCTCGCCGTATTTTTCAAAGATCTCAGGTATGCTCATACCCGCTTTTTTTATTATCTCATCGTCCATGTCCACGAATTTCTTTCCAGTTATCTCAGAAAGGCTTCGCCCGACTGATGATTTGCCGGAACCCGGCATGCCGATCAAAACGATATTCATCATCTGCATGCGAAGTGCAGACAGTATATTATGGTCGCGATCGCTTAAATCATTGTACCTGCCGGAATTTCCGCCCCCAGCTGCTCCGGTGCGCCCTGTGAAATAGGCGGCTGCCTCGGTTGCTTGTGATACAAGCATGGAAAGGCCGTTTTCATATGCGATGCCGCTCTTCCTGGCCTGCAGCAGAAGAGCTGTCAAAGCAGGATTGTAGATCAGATCAAAAACTCCTTCGCATTCGGGGAAATCTTTGATATCTACCAGTGCATGACCGGTGTCAGGATACATGCCGACCGGAGTTGTATTTACTATTGTTTCTATGCGGAGCGGGTCTGATCCATTGGATGAGCTGAATGAAGATGCGGCTGCCAGGGCCTCGTAGGAGATGACTGTAAACTCACCGCGCGCAGCGGACTTTGCCGGATCGCGCGTTGCTACTATGACTTCTGCCGCGCCGCTGTCGCGCACTGCCTGTCTCACCATTCCGCCTGCTCCTCCGTCACCAAGAACAAGTACACGTTTTCCGGCATAGACAATGCCTGCCGAAGCTGAAGCCTTGAGGAAGCCGTGGTAATCGGTATTGGTGCCGCAGAGCTCATCGTTTTCGTTAAAGTAAAGAGTGTTTACAGCTCCAAGTTTTTCTGCAAGTTCCGAAACATGATCACAGTAGGACATCACGGTCTTTTTATATGGTATTGTGACATTAAGACCGGTAAAATCACGTTCTTTCAAAAAATTATCGATCTGAGATCCTTCAAGCGGTATGAGTTCATATTCATATTCACCGAGCATTTCATGGATCACTTTACTGTAGCTGTGACCGAGCTTTTCACCTATAAGACCGAATCTCATTATCTATATATCTCCTTATAACTGCCCAGGAATGTGAATGTCTCTGGGCTTAGGTCCAGTTCGCGCAGAAAGTCGACAACATCTTGCCGGCATACCGGAACATCTATGTCAAAGTAAAACATGAAATCGGACCCGCTGCCCGGAATATTTCGGGATTCAAGTCTGGCAACGCTAAATCCTGGCGATGAAAAACTGCAGAGAATATTGTAAAGCGATGCAGGTCTGCGCACATGTGAAAGCATGATTGAGATGGTTGACGCGTCCGGGTATATTTCAAGGTTTTTAGAAATGCAGATAAAACGTTTGTAGTGACTGTCCTGCCGTTCGGATCCGCTCTTTTCAAGCTGTTTTTCTTTTGTATTAAGACGAATGGTTCTGACGATATAAAAACTGCGGCTTTTAATAAGGTCATAAATTCTGCCGAAAGAGTGGTATGAATTGTTTTCAGCAGGAACGAGACCGTATTCGCATATTCCATTTCGGACGGCAGCGAAGATGTCTTCAACATTTGAGAAAAATTCAACGGAAGGGGATTTGAAAAGTTTTTCCACCGCGCTCTTTGAGGATTGATACGCATCGGCCATACAGGCAACTGCCGCACTTTCAGGGAAAACTCCGGGAGTGCGTGTTTCTGCCTGTTCGATCGTTTCACGGATCCCGGAGCTGTCGTTCATGAGGCTTCGCTGATATGAACGGCTCACGTCAAATAGAGTGTTGAACAAAATACGGGCGTATCGATCTGTCGGCGTGCCGATTCTGCCCGTTACGCGGTGTAGTATTTCAGTTTCGCGAGACGTATCTGTCACGGCGATTCCGTTTTCTTTTTTATATTTTGCGATGGAGAGCGCGAGCTCCATTCTGCGGACAAACAGGTCGGATATCTTATCATCTATCGCATCGATCTGTTTTCTGGCGGTATCTATATTTTTTGTTTCAGACATTTTGTTCCCTTCAAAATTTTTGCCGGCTGCAGACGGTCTCTTTGTTTTTTCGCACGGAACGCCCGGTCTGCCCGTGATTACTACAGCAGCAGATCAGCTATTCCCAGTGCGATAGCAGCCTCTACGGCCGGAAAGGCTCTGATTGCAACACACGGGTCATGTCGTCCTTTTATTGAAATCTTTGCAGGCTCCATCTTCTCCAAATCCACAGAATCCTGTTCCAGAGCTATTGAAGGAGTGGGTTTAAAGGCTATGCGGACTACGAGCGGCATGCCTGTAGTTATGCCTCCGAGGATGCCGCCGTGGTGGTTAGTCCTTGTTACTACGCGCCCGGCTTCGAGCATGAACGGATCATTGTTTTCAGATCCTATGAGCGTGGCTGCGGCGAAACCCGTTCCGAATTCCACGCCTTTTACAGCGGGGATGCCAAACAATATCGGTGAAAGAACACTTTCAACACCGGAATACAAAGGTCCGCCGAGTCCTGCCGGAAGTCCTGCTGCAGCAGTTTCTATGATGCCGCCGAGCGAGTCGCCTGCCGATTTGACCTTTAAAATTGCAGTTTTCATCTTTTCACCTGCCGCATTATTGATCACAGGAAAAGTGCGGAAATTCAGACCGAGCAGCTGCTCATTCGTTATTCTTGCCGGTTCAAACGGAACATCATAAATATTGCCCACTGAAAATATGTGTGATCCGATACAGATACGGCATTTCTTGAGCATCTGGATTGCAATCGCGCCCGCTGCGCAGAGCGGCGCTGTCATTCGAGCGGAGAAAGGGCCGCCGCCTGCCAGCGATGGTCCGGGATCGTCTGTCCGATCGCCGGCGCCGTCCGCACTGGCACGATATTTCATGAAAGCTGAAAAATCCGCATGTCCCGGACGCGGCACCGTTTTGAATTTTTTGTAATCTTCCGGTTGTGTGTCAGCGTTTTTGATAACGATCTCAAGCGGCGTACCGTCTGTAGTCAGCTGCTTACCGCATATAAAAGCGCCGCTTTTTATTTCGGGGATGTCAGGCTCCTTTCGGGCTGTTGTGAAGATGCTGTTCCCCGGTGCCCGGAGCGCCATGAAAGCCCTGACTTCATCAAGGTCGACCTCAACTCCTGCGGGAAGACCGGTAATGATCGTTCCTACGAAAGGCTCGTGAGATCCTCCGAATATATCGACTTTTATTTTGTTCCCGAAGCAGGAATGTATCGAATTATAAGTCATTTAAGCACCTCAGCTTTGCCGCCGAGCGATACAAAGTCCTTAAAGAAATCAGGATATGATTTCTCAACAGCCTCGGCGCCTTTTATAATAACAGGTGATGAACAGACAGTCGCCGCAATGGCGGCTGCCATCACGATCCGGTGATCATTACGTCCGTCTACCGTGCCGCCATGCAGGGTTGAGACACCTTTTAGGATAAGTCCGTCGGGGGTCTCGGAAATTTCAGCGCCGAGAGCGAGCAGCATGTCACAGGTGCTTCGCAGGCGGTTGCTTTCCTTGATGCGCAGTCTTGATGCATGTACGATTCTTGTCTTCCTGGGGATCTGTGTTGCCAGAACAGCCGCTGCGGGGATAAGGTCCGGCGTATCGGCGCCGTCTATTGTGACCGGTCTGCCCGTATCATACGGTGAGCCGAGATTTTCATAGCGCGCAATTATATCGATGATCGCTTTGTCTCCTTGCATCGATTTGAGATCGACACCGCCACATATTATCTTCGAGCCGAGAGCATTGGCTGTAAACCAGAATGCCATGTTGGACCAGTCGCCTTCGACTGCAAGGTCACAGGAACTTGTGTATCTCTGACCGCCATCGATCATGTATCTAAGCCGCTTCTTTTTTGTAGCGGATTTTTTGCTTATCTCTATTCCGAATTCCCTGAGTGCTCCCATCGTCATGCCGATATAGCCTGAAGATTCCAGTTTTGTTGTTACTTCGATAATACTGCCGGAATCGAGAAGTGGAAGCGCAAGCATAAGTCCTGTGATGTATTGTGAGCTGATGTTGCCCGGAAGCACATAAGTTCCCGCTTTCATTGCGCCGTTTATTTCAAGGGAATTGTTGGTGATTCTGATACTGCAGCCGTTTTGTTCCATCGTTTTCTTCAGTGCTGATATCGGTCTTGACAACAGTGCGGGGCTGCCTTTAAGAAGCGCTCTTTCCCTCAGCACCATGGTGACCGGCATCATGAATCTGAGTGTGGAGCCGCTTTCGACGCAATCCATCTCAGGGACCTGATCTGCAAGTGAAAGCAGACATTCCCGTGTAGCCGAAATATCCGTTGAATTGTGTCCGGTATCGATCTCATTTACTGATCTTTCTATAACGGCTCTGGCTTTTTCTGTTTCTGTTGATTTTAAAGCCGATGCGACGTTGCTGTCTCCGGCCAGATCGCAAAGTGCCGCCAGTGTATTTGAGATCAGCAGACGGTGCCCGTGTGATTTAGAAGGTATCGCATTTATTTTGCCGGCCAATAAACCGGGAGTAATCTTTATATCCATGTTAAATCCTTTTTCGCTTTCAGTTAAACTTTTTTATCAACAATATTTTTCAACGGTGTTTTTTTGTCAGCGCCCGCAGTCTATGAAATCCGCCAGTTCATTTACAGGGATGTCGTGCAGCAGACATTCCCCCGCTTTCGGTGCGATCGCCAGAGTTAAACGATCTTTGCGGCGCTTTTTGTCTGCAAGCGCGGCCTCCGCAAGCGCTTCTGATGAATACGGACATTCGAGGTCAAAGCCTGTATCAGTGAGAATTTTCTCAAGGGTATCGGCCAGCTGTTTATCCGCAAGACCGCGCGCCGCTGCAGACTTTGTGATCATATTCATTCCTGTGGCGACTGCGAACCCGTGGCTTATTTCAAAACCGCTGCATTTTTCGATCGCGTGACCTATCGTGTGTCCGAAGTTGAGTATCTGTCTCAGTCCGTTTTCTCTTTCATCCCTGCTTACGGTGTCGGCTTTTACAGTAACGGATGCTCTGACAAGATATTTCACAGCAGCGGCTGAGCCTGCGCCGCCGGTTTCTGTAAATTCAGAAAGGATGTCTTTATTGTTCGCTGTGAAACTGAAAAGATCCTTATCTCCGATAACTGCGCTTTTGATTACTTCCGCAAGGCCTTCAAGCATCCGGTCTTTTGGAAGTGATCTAAGCGTACTGCTGTCAAACAGGACGAGTTCAGGCTGATGGAATGATCCTGCAAGATTCTTGCCGGCTGCGAGATTAACTGCAGTCTTCCCGCCGACGGATGAATCGACCGCTGCAAGAAGTGAAGTCGGGATCTGTACGAACGGGATACCGCGCATATATATGGATGCCGCAAAACCGGCAAGATCGCCCGCGATACCTCCGCCGAGAGCAATAATGGCATCGTTTCGCGTAAGTGCCACTTTATTTGAAGCCAGAAATTCCATAAGATCTGAAAGCGTTTGAAAATCCTTCGATGCCTCTCCGTGAGGGAAAACATATTTAAAAACTTCAAAACCCGTTTCTTTCAGGCTTTTGATAAATGGATGACAGTCACCGGCGTACAGGGATGCAACTGTATCGTCGGTCACAATGGCCAGTTTTTCCGGGATCTCTGTGTCAAAGGAGTCGGCGATAAGCGTGCCGGCATTCGCCAGCAGACCGTCTTTCATGAGATATTCATAATTTTTTCCGGTTTTTATGTTCAGTTTAATCATATGATCTTGTAACATGCATCAAGTATATCAGAGTTTCAATATATAAACAGGCCGGCGTTTTCCTGTCTTCTTTCCGTTCGGGAAAATCTTAAGTTAAAAGACTTCTTTATCTATGGCGGCTTTCTGTTCGCGTCCGGTTCGCAGCATTTCGTGCAGTTTTTCATCGTCGCGGTCTTTCAGAGCTCTGCTGTATTCCGATAAACGTTCCATCAGCCCGTCTATCTCAAAGGCAAGTGCATCGGGATTATCTAAAAAAAGCTCTGTCCACATGTTCTCATTCAATTTTGCCACGCGCGTAAGATCATGATAGCTGCCGGCCGAAAAACCCTCATGCTCTGCGGCTGTGGGACTTTGAATGTAAGCGCTGGAAACCACATGCGCAAGTTGTGAAGTAAAGGCTATCATGCGATCGTGGTCTTCAGGTGTTGTGATTTTAACATTGCTGAAGCCTATCTTCCTTGAAAGGATCATTATCTGTTCAACAACTTCGATACGCGTGCCTTTAGCAGGCGTCAGTATCATTGACGCGTTCTTAAACAGCGCATTCCTGGAATGATCAAATCCTGAATGTTCAAGACCTGCCATCGGGTGCGCACCAATGAAAACGAAGCCGTGTTCTTTGGCGGCAGGTTCGAGTGCCGAACATACGACCCCCTTGACGCCGCAGCAGTCCATTACTGTTGCTCCCTTCTTGAATTCGCCTGAGTGCGATTTCACAAAGTCTACGGTGTCACCCGGGTAGAGGGCAACGATCACAAGGTCGCATTCTGAAAGTGCGTTATCATGCAGAGATTCATTTATCGCGTCTACAAGCAGCGCTTTCTTAATAACGGTGTCATCGGTATCAAAGCCGTATATGTAGTGATGTGTATTGTTTTTGATAGCTTTAGCCATAGAGCCGCCTATAAGGCCCAGACCTATGACTGCGATATTGATTTTTTTATTGAGATCTTTTGTCATTTTATTTTCTTCGGAAATCATCTTGTGTATCTGTGCGGCAGAATGGCAGTTACAGCCCGTATTAAATCATCGAACTTTTCCGGTGTAAGTGATTGTGCACCGTCGCACAGGGCGTGCGGAGGATCATTATGCACTTCTATCATAAGACCGTCTGCTCCCGCGGCAGCTGCTGCCATTGCCATCGGTTTTACAAGGTCAGCTATACCGGTCGCATGTGACGGATCGACTATTACGGGCAGATGCGTTTTGTTTTTGAGAAGCGGTATGGCCGCAAGGTCAAGAATGTTTCTTGTTGCGGTTTCAAATGTTCTGATCCCTCTTTCACAGAGTATGATGTTTTCATTGCCGCCTGACATGATGTATTCGGCGCTCATGAGGAACTCCTGGAGAGTATTCGACAGTCCGCGTTTTAAAAGGATCGGCTTCCTGCATGTACCAAGCTCTTTAAGAAGTTCAAAGTTCTGCATGTTTCTTGCGCCGACCTGTATGACGTCTACGTCCTTGAAGAGCGGAAGGTGTGATATGTCCATTACTTCGGTTACGATAGGAAGACCTGTCTCTTTCTTTGCTTCGAGAAGCATTTCCAAACCTTTTTCTCTAAGCCCCTGAAATGCATAAGGCGAAGTCCTAGGTTTGAATGCGCCGCCTCTGAAGAGCCGGGCTCCCGAAGCTTTTACCGCATTTGCGACTTTCGTGATCTGCTCGTGAGATTCAACGGAGCAAGGTCCTGCGATTATCCGGAAATTACCGCCGCCGATCTTTTCACCCGCCACATCTATGACCGTGTCTTCAGGATGGAAGAGACGGTTCGCGCTCTTGTAGGGCTCCTGTATGCGCTTTACGGTTTGAACGATGTCGAGCGCGCGTATGAGGTCTATGTCGACCGTGCTGCTATCTCCTATAAGTCCGAGAACGGTGGTGTTTGCTCCTTTGCTGAAATTAATGTCAAGGTCCATGGATCTCAGCCAGGATATAAGATTGTCAAGTTGTTTTTGTTCCGGTTTCGGTTTTAGTACAATAATCATTTTTTGTCTTCTTTTGTCCTCTCTTCGTTGATCTCGGGGTTTGCGGCAGAGACCTTACGTGTATGTTTCATATTCACATGTGTAAACGGAAAAGACTGCTTTCCGCGCCGCATAATTGTGAAAAACTCCGCAAGTGAGTTCCACCTGCGGAGTTTTGATTTACATTTTTAAAATGCACATCATTTAACGGTCTAACTCGCTACAGCAGAACAAACTTTACTGTTACAAGTAAAGTAAAGATAAGAATATTCTGCTTTATGGGCTGTGCGGTCAGACATGTGCATTTCCTTTATTCTTGATTTTTGAAAAATCCTGCTGAACCTATTGTAACACTTCCTTTTTTAGTTGTAAAGGTCAGTGCAGAGTATTTTTTGTTGCGTGCAAACGCGTAAAAATGGTAGAATCAATGATATGATCGGGAAGACCGGAATGCTTTTTAGAAGATGAGGTCAATATACGGATAAAAGCACCGGGCTGATTTTTTGTCTTAAATAAAAACGTCGGGTGTGGCAGCACATGAGAGCGTAAGACGAAATAAGGAGTTGTTCGATACCATTTATGAAAAATACCGTGCTGGACAAACTTTACAAATACAGATATGTAATTCTGTTTGTACTTTTATACACAATATTTTATTTTGTTCCATATACAGCAGATGATTTGAGGTGGGGAAGCTTTTACGGCGAACGCCGCATGCAACGGCATTTTTACAATTACGGCGGAAGATATCTCGGGTACATGCTTTCACTGGCTCTGACAAGATCGGTCGTTTTAAAGAGCGTTTTCATGTCGGCCGTAACGGCAGGGATGGTCTGTTATGTGGAAAAGATATCGAGACAGAAGTGCGCATTTTATATTACGCTGATACTCATTGCAGTATCAGCGCCTGTCATGCTCAGGCAATCGGTTGCCTGGCTTTCGGGGTTTGTAAACTATACGGTCAGCGTATTGCTGGCACTTATCTTCATTGATTATATATATAAGGTTTTCAGAGGAGAGGAAACAAAGGACACAAAGTCCGGGATCGCGCTGTTTGCAGTACTTGGATTTGCAAGCGCGCTGCTTGTTGAACACTTTACACTTTACTGCGCGGTTATTGCAGCGGGTCTGATGATATACGTCAAGGCAAAAAAACAAAAGATACAGATAAAAAATTTCACCTATCTTGCAGGGGTACTTGCCGGCGCGGTGCTGATGTTTTCAAATTCTGCATACATAAAAATATTTTCCGGAAAAGACTTTTACAGGAAAACAATAAATGAAGATATCGACAGGGCATCTGAATCCGCGCGAATGACGATAAACCTCATAAGGTACGGATTTCTGGAGAATGTTTGGTTTTGTCTCATAATGCTTGCAGTTATCATAATACTTTTTGCAGGTATGATAAACTTTTTTAAAAAGTCTGAAAAGAACATATGCATAGTTGCGATCACGGTATCAGGGATTATATACATTTTCAATGCCGCGGTATTTATGACAAGCGAAGGTCTGTCGCTGCTGCCGCAGGGTGTGATTGTTGCAGAGGGTGTAACGGCTGCGGCTTTTACATGGATTGTGATTTTAATGTTGGCGAAAAAAGCGGACAGGCTGTGGGAATCTCTGTTTTGCCTGCTGAGCATTGCGACATTGTCTCTGCCGTTTCTGTTCATACATCCTTTCACCACGAGGTGTCTGTTCGGAGAGTATATGATATATGTGCTTCAGACATGTCTTTTGACCGATATGCTTCCGCAGAAATGGAAAGATAAAGTAAACGGCAGTTTTGCAAGGGCTCTTTATACTGTGGTGCTGCTCACTGCATTTGTGTTTTATCTTACGACATATATATCGGTGAACAATGCCGATAAGGCAAGACTTACCGATATCAAAAATGCGTATGAGAAAGGTGTAAGGACACTGCAGATCCAGCACCTCCCGGACGAAACCTTTGTTCACAAGATCACCCCGGACAGCGAGCATTATCAGATCAAGGGATATAAAGATTTTTATAATCTGCCGGAGGATCTTGTAATAAAAGGGAATCCGTAACAGGTGCTGAAATATGCGGGGGATGATTTTTACACAAGTATTAAGGGCAGACGGAGCACGGCTGAAACAGGTCGTGCCTGCCGCAGGTGAAATTATGAACACGGTTACGGAGTAGGCGGCAAAGATGAAATAAAAAGACAATCGAGACTTGAAAAAGGAGTGCAATAAATGAGTGGGGGAAACAAACTTATATCAGTAGTTGTATCTGTATATAATGAAGAGACGGCGATTAAGCTGTTTTATGAAAGGGCAGACAGGATTTTAGGCACCTGTGCATGGGATCACGAGATAATATTTGTAAACGACGGGAGCAGGGATGCCAGCCTTCCCATACTTGAAAAAATAGCCGCATCAGATAAAAAGGTAAAAGTGATAAGCTTTTCAAGAAATTTCGGACATGAAGCTGCAATGATCGCAGGCATAGATTATGCAAAAGGAGACGGGATCATATGCATGGATGCGGATCTTCAGCATCCGCCGGAAAAGATTCCGGAAATAATCGTGCAGTTTGATGCGGGATACGATGTTGTGACGCTGGTACGCACTAAAAACAGGGATGCAGGGATATTCAAACGAATCACATCTTCTTTTTTCTACAGACTTATGAATAAAATGTCCCCGGTGGAATTTAAGGAGAATGCAAGCGACTTCATTGCCGTGTCAAAGCGGGCGGCTGATGTGCTGCGAAACGACTACAGGGAAAAAGCACGGTTTTTAAGAGGCTATGTGCAGCTGGTCGGATTCAACAAGACGAGTATTGAGTATGCGGCTGCATCGAGAGTTGCGGGCAAAAGCAAATATAATCTCAAAAAACTTACTCAGACTTCCTTTTATGCCATGTGCAGTTTTTCGGACATGCCGCTGCGACTTGGTATATACGCAGGAGTGATCACTGCGGCGGCAGGCTTTATAATAATGATATACACCATAGTCAACAAGATCATAAACGGCGCGCCGGCCGGGTATTCGACGATCATAGTCGTATTGTGTTTCATGTTCGCGGCGACTCTCGTAATAATAGGAATAATAGGGGAATATCTTGCCGTTCTGCTCGTGGAGACTAAGGCAAGACCTATATATATAGTTGAAAAGATTGTGAACGAGGATGAATAAATGGGTTTGATGCAGAAAGCAAAGGGACTCGTAGACGGAAAGCTTCTGAAGTTCATTATAGTCGGAGTAATCAACACTCTTGTCGGTTCTGCGATAATGTTCGGTCTTTATAATTTTGCCGGATGCTCGTACTGGATATCTTCGGCGGCCAATTATATACTGACAAGTATACTCAGCTTTTTTTTTAATAAATATTTTACGTTCAACAGCAGGGGCTGGTCGTGGATGCAGGTGGTCAAATTTGCAGTAAATATTGCAGTGTGCTATTTGCTTGCATATGGAATGGCAAAACCCTTTGCCCTTTGGGTTTTAAGCGGTGCAGGTGAAAAAGTGCAGACCAATATTGCGATGTTCGTGGGGATGGTGTTATTTACCGGGCTCAATTATCTGGGGCAGAGGCTGTTTGCGTTCAGGAGCGGCAGAGAAGATAAATGACCCTCTTGATAAAATTCAGTTAAATGTTATAATACAAATGTTTTAGCAAAAGCTAACCGCCCGGATTAAAACCCGGACAAAGCAGAAATCGGCAGATGTTGAATCAATGCCGTTTTTCGGAAAAAAGATACTTGTCATAAAACCGGTAATAATTCAAAGGGGAAAACAACACATGGACAATTTTATGAAAGCTGTAAAAAAAGAACTTGCGATCAAAAAAATCATACTGATCATAATTCTTCTGGCAGGGCTTGTCTTTACGATAATGCAAGCTCAGAATTTCAATTCACTCAGAACATTTTTCAATAATGAGAAAGTAAAACATATATCATCGAAAACAGTAAAGGAATATGAAAAAGATCCGCAAGCAGTAGATGAGAAAAAAGACGACTATTTCAAGTATCAGTTGAGCACGTATACATCACAAGAAAAAAACATGAAGGGGAACAGTGTCATCACGCAGACTTTTACCGCAAAAGAAGATGAGATCAGGTGTGTTAATTTTATATTCAACAATCCTCAGGGATATACCGGTGAAGGCGTTGTAAAGGCAAGCATTTTAGATGAAAAGGGAAAGCAGCTATGCTCGGCTTCTGTGGATGTAACTCTTATAAGGCATCAGAGCATTACATATTTTGACTTTATTGACAGCTCTGAAAGCGTCAACAAGAATAATATTATAAGCAAAAGTCTTACACTGTACACGGTAAAGGGTATATCTGTTAATAAAGGGGACAGGTACACGCTTAAGCTTGAAAGTAAAAACATCAAAGTAAAAGGCAGGTTTGGAATATATCTTTGTGAACAGGACAAGAACAAAGACGACAGGTTTACTTATAACGGGAACAGGGAAAAACAAGGACTTTTATATGGCGCCGCATACGTGCATTTTAACCTTATGGCAATATCTATCATTGCTTTGGCGTATATAATTGCAATGCTGCTTATACTGCTGCCGATAGATTCCTTGAACAGCAGGCTGAGCATAAGACGAAAGCGAGACACAGATCTGAACAAAACTCTTTCAAGGGTGATGTTCGTGCTTTCACCGTTTGCTTCGTTTTTCATTATTGAAAAAGCGATTGGCTTTAGCAGCTTCACGATAGTAAGAAAGCTGTTTACACCTTTCGGTTTTTACAATATTCTTACACTCGTATGTCTGTTGTGGCTTTTTTATACTATCTGTAACAGAATCAAATATGCATCCACGACGCTTGCAGTGACAGCCGGGATTTTCGGTTTTTTGAATTTCATGCTGATACAATTTAGAAATTCTCCTCTTCAGGCGATGGATATCGCATCGGTCGGAACAGCGATAGACGTGGCCGGAACGTATACTCTGATAGTCACCAAGGCGATGCTTTGGAGCTTATACGCAGCGATCATATATGTCTGTCTGAACACGAGCCTGAGACAGTATAAGAGTCTGAAAGGCAGGAGCCGTATCATTGGCCTGATCGTAATGTTAATGCTGGCCGGCAGTTTTTATTGCATAATCTTGTCTTCCTGGGGACCTTCAAAAAACATAAAGACCAGCGGATTCAATCCGAAGAGATCGTACAAAAATCTCGGATCTTCATATGCATTTGCTTTAACGGGAAGATCTTCAGTGATCAAAAAGCCTAAAGGTTATTCAATTGCAAAGGTAAAGAAAATCACAGAAAAATACGAATCAGATGCATGCGACGGGAAAGCGGCGGTATCGAGGAAAACACCGAACGTTATAGTAGTAATGAACGAGTCGTTTACAGATCTGAGCTACCTGGGGTCGTTTAAAACTTCGGCGGACTATATACCGTTTGTGAGAGGCTTAAAAAAGAATACTATAAAAGGAACCTTGCATACATCTGTATTTGGCGGGCAGACAGCGAATACGGAATATGAGTTTTTGACCGGGAATTCACTGGCGTTTCTGCCATATGCCCTGGTACCTTACAATACGAAGGTACATGAAAACACGCCGTCTCTGGCACGCACGATGACGAGCCGCGGATACGGCGGTAACGTTGCTTTTCATCCGGGCATGCAAGATTCGTATAATCGTAATAACGCGTATCCGAATCTTGGCTTTGATAAATTCATCTCATTTGAAGACTTAAAAGACCCCGAACTGGTGCGCGCATATGTTTCGGACAAGGCTGATTATGATGTCGTGATATCACAGTATGAAAAATTCAGAAAGAAAAACAAGACGAAGCCGTTCTGGATGTTCAATGTCACCATACAAAATCACGGAAATTATAAATTCACCAACGGTGTGGTAAAAAGAAAAATATCAATCCGGGACAACCAGGCGTGGGAAGAGTCGGCAGAGCAATACCTCAATCTGGTGAAAATATCGGATGATGCTTTTAAAGATCTTTTAAGCTATTATAAAAAAGAATCTGAGCCTACCATTGTAGTTATGTTTGGCGATCACGAGCCGAGATTGGGTGACAGCTTCTATAGTGCTCTCAAGGGAAGGAATTCCGATGAGACAGGACTACAAAGACTTGAGCGGAGATACAAGGTGCCGTTTGTAATATGGGGCAACTTTGATATAAAAGAAGAAAAGAATATTGAGATAAGCGCTAACTATCTGTCTTCATATTTGTTGTATAAAACAGGCGGGCAGATGACAGGATACAATAAATACCTGATGGATCTGTACAAAAAGATACCTGTAATAACTCAGAACTGCTGTATTGATAACGGTGGAAAGATTTACTGTAATAATGTGCAGTCGGGATGCGGCGTGGCTCTTAAGGAATATCAAATGATACAGTATAATAATGTAGTAGATTGTAATAACAGAATTGAAGACTTCTTCCGTTTAAAGTAGAATTCAGCAACAGAAATTTCAAATAATGCCGGATCTGAAATGTAGATCCTGACAGTTCTTACCCTGCTCTACGGCTATAGCCGTTTAAAGTACGTATTGTTTCAGATATTCCGCGAAATCATCGCTCATTTTTACATGCAGAAGCGAACATGGATGGACATTATCCAACATGTATTTGGACAATGCAGTTTTGTTGACCACACCGGCTTCCTTGGAATCGTAAACAAAGCAATTGTATTTTTCGGCGATTTTTTGGGATGCGTTGCCGTAATCCAAAAGAGTACAGCCTGCGCTGTTCGGGGTTTCATATCCGGATAAAGTATAATCATCGTATAATTTTTTGCGTTCTATCGGCGTGACAATAACTATTTTTGCTTTCGGATTATCGTTTCTTGCCTTGGAAAGTATGCGATTCCAGGCGCCGTAATATGTGCGCGCGTCTTTGCTTGTTATGTCACCCAGTTCACAGTTGCTTGAGTAATCATTAGTACCGCCATTGAAAATTAGCAATTTAAAGTTTTTGTAGCATTTGTTGACTGTCGCATTATAAAGCAAGCTGTTCGATGGAGTCGTGTTGTTATAAGCGACGGTCTTGCCGGGTCTGGACTTATTCTGTGCTTTTATTCCAAAAAGATTTGCGGTACGATTTGACCATGAGTAAGATGGAGAGGAAATACTGTCCCCGTCTATCAGGACTTTTTTTTCTGTGCCAGTTTTTATATCCGTAAAATCTGTTTGAAAATGTCGTATCAAAACGTGAATGCTGGATTTTGTTCCATGCGGTCACTGTATAATGTTTTTTCCTGTAAAATCTGCCTTTAAAATAAGTTTTTTTCGTTTTGCCGAGACGTTTCCACCTTCCGGATTTTTTGACGTATACGGTGTAATAGTCAGCGCTGGGCATTTTCTGCCAGGTGATCTTTTTTTTCCGGATTCCGGTTATTACAGGCATTTTTATACGATTGGCGACCTTCAATTTTTTGCTGAAAGGACCGCCCCTGCATTCTGAATATGCGCGTACTTTATAGACCTCTTTTCTTCTGGGATTTGCGCCCTTCCGGGTATAAAGAAAATTTTTATTGCCTTTGCATGTTGCGGCAAGTACCCATGAAGAGTTTTGCAGCTGATACACTTGGTATCCTGCTGCATTTTCGACAGGAGTCCAGCTTATTGTGGTCCGCTGATCTTCACTCCGTGCTTTTAAAATCGGCGTCTTCAGCGGCTGGGCAAAAGTGATTGCCGGAATACATGCAAAAAGAAATAAGCATATGGAAATAACGGAAGTTATTTTGATTTTTTTTCTCATGTCCCATAAATAACGCCAGAATCGTTAGGAATCCCTGACGTATTATATATCCTCGCTTTCTTGTATATTATGCTATCATCTTTCAGCAACTTTAACAACCTGTTAAATATCTGGAATCCGGCTTATACAAAATATATACCATATAACATCATGCCTGTATATGTACTAGCTGTTTGCTGTTTGTAAAATCAGTAAGCGCCACAGGTGTATTTGTAAAGGTATTTACATTGTGTTACAATCATACAAAAAATATTATTAATAAAAAACAGATGTCAGTTTGAACTGAAACGTGTATAATTAATAAGTTAACATAAAAAGGAGTCTGCAGGCAGGAGGAAATGAGTGTCAAACAAAAGAAAAGCAATAGCAGTTCTTGTAATCGGAGTAATAATGTTTGCAGCAATTGCTTTGATTGTGTTTTTTTTGGCGGAGCTGCCGGCGCCATTATTGAAGGTACGAAGCGAAGATCAAAGAATAACAGTCAGCTGGAATATAATTAAAAAAGCTGACGGCTATTCAGTATACAGAAAATCAGATAATAATTGGATACGGATAGGCCGACTTTCAGGGAACTGCACGACGAGGTATACGGATAAAAAGGTTAACGCAGCCGAAGAGTATGAATATATGGTGCAGGGATACAGCTCTTTTCGTAAATGTAAAAAAAGTAAAAGCGTCAGCTGTGTATGCCGTTTAAAAACACCTGAAATAAGATTGATAAGCAGAAGAAAAATGAAATGGAATGCAGTACCCGGTGCTGAAAAATATATTATTTTAATTAAAAAAGCTGATAAATGGATTAACATGCGCAAAACAAACAGAACGTATTGTTGCGGGAAATTTCAACACAACAACTGTTATTCGGTAATGGCGGAAAAAGGCCGTTGCAGATCACGTTTTGATGAAACTTATTCAGACCGCTATTTCAGAGGTAAAAAATATCGAAGTAAAAAAGTGATTGCAGAGGGAGACAGTATAACAGCGCCGACATATTCATGGGCGTACAGGACGGCGAATCTTTATGGCATGAGTATAAAAAATATGGCAGTGGACAGTTCGACTGTAACAATGAATTACAAGAACCCCGGATTGAGTTTGTTCTATAGAGCGAAAACTCAAGGATATGAAGGTGATTGTGAAATGTTATGGTTTTTTGCGGGGACTAATGACTATGACCATGATCTTGAAATCGGAAAACTGAACGATACAGGAGGCAGTACATATTATGGCGCATGGAACTACATAATTTCTAAAGCAAAACACAAGGCTCCCGGCGCCAAGATCGTTATTATTACTCCTCTGGAGAGAGGGCGGTATCATGACAATTATTATAAATACGGATACATTACGAAAAATAAGGCCGGATATGCTCTTTTGGATTACTGCAACGCGTCAAAGAATATAGCAAAAAAGTACGGATGCTATTTATATGATTCAAAAAAAGCAAATATAGTGAACGAAAAAACGATTTATGAATACATGCCGGACAAGCTGCATCCGTCTTCATTGCTGCACATAAAGATAAGCGATGATTTTGCGGAATATCTTAAACAGAACGTACTTTAAAATCGAGAAAACTTTTTATATAGTCACGGAGGCAAGTAAGAAGATTCAGACGGTAAAATGCATGTGAGTTTGTATGATGAGAACATATAATAATAAATTAAGGATCGCGGGAAGTTGAATGACGTAGGATATCTGAATGAAAAGCAAATCCAAATATCTGCAATGGATGCCGTTATGCCTGTTTTGAGGATCATAGACTGTATACCGTTTTAACCTTATTTGATAAGCGATGTGATACTTGGAAATTGACTTAAACAGTTGTCAATGTTAGAATTTCAGCTATGAAAGTGAGCTTCTTACAATGCTCAACAGAATCGAGATAAGTAGAATGCCAGACGGATATAAGAAGGAACTTACAGGATGAAATAAAAACACAGGCATGGAGATATTATGATAACAAAAGTCTTTTGGAAGCGGACATATCTTTTTTTTGAATACGACAGCGAAGATGCGGAGGAAATTGCCCTGTGCAGCAAAGAAAGCGGCCGTAAGGTTGTCATGCATTCAAAAGAACTTGGACCGGGTAAGCAGCGGGCAAAGCTCAATATTGCAATAGCTGAAGGCAGAGAAATGCTGGATGAGGGAATGTGGAGCGTTATTAATGAACACGAAGAAACAATACGGATATCTGATGAGGTCATGTTCGGGATAGAGGATATCTCAAGAGTATTCAGGTATTCGCAGGATATTTTTGCATATACGGTAACCTTCGAGCTCAATGGAGATGATCCTGAGAATATCGGGATCCGGATGAATGTGGCGTATATGCAGAAGAACGCGCATAAGAAAAAACAGCGAGGTAAGATACGCCTTATAAGAATGCTGGTAAATATTTACTATCAAATAATCGTCAGGCTTTCACCTAATAAAGGCAATAGAGTGCTTTTTATGTCAGACAATATGGATCATATAAGAGACAATATGCTGGCCATTGACCGCAGGATAAGGGAACGCGGTCTCGACAGCGAATTTAAAGTTTCATATCATTTCCGTAATATCTTTGGGAAAAAACAGAGTTGTTTTGACTGGATCAGAGCGGTAAACGCTATTGCAAAAAATGATATAATCTTTGTAGATGACTATGTGCCCGTTTTTTCGCTCATCAATCTGTACAAGACAAAGCTCATACAGACATGGCATGCGGGATTCGGATTTAAGCTGGTGGGATATGCGAGATTCGGGATAGGAGGATCTCCGCATCCTTTTGTTTCATGCCACAGAAAGTACGACTATGCGCTGGTTGGGAACGATCATTTAAGGGAGATATATTCAGAGGTGTTCGGGATCGAGGAAGAAGCTCTCCTGTCAACAGGCATGCCGAGACTGGATCATTTCCTGGACAGAGAGCATATGCATCGCTGCAGACGGGCGCTCTATGAGAAGTACGGTATGCTTTTAGGCAGAAAGGTGATCCTGTTTGCCCCTACATACAGAGGGCTCAATCAGAAGAGCGCATATTATGATTACGATAAGATCGATAGGGACAGGTTGTATAAGTGGTGCAAGGAAAACAACTTTTCGGTGCTTTTTAAAATGCATCATTTTATAGAGGAACCGTTCCCTGTCAAAGCTGAACATAGAGATCTTTTTATAGACGTTGCACAAGAGCAGATAAATGAACTTTTTTACATTTCAGACATCCTTATAACTGATTATTCATCATGCTTTTATGATTACCTGCTGCTCGGACAGCCGGTGCTGTTTTTCGTGTATGACAAAGCGTATTATTCCGCAACCCGCGGTGTGCACAGACCCATAGATTCGGTGGCTCCGGGGAAGATATGCAGAGATTTTGACGAGCTCATGACTGCATTGCAAAATGAAGATTACGGCAAGACGGAGGCAAAGGAGATGCTGATCGATAAATGCAGGACATCGGATCTGTTTGCGAGCGATAAGGTCATAGATTTCGTATTGCTTGGTAAAGAGGTGCCCGGGATATGCAAAAAATAAAACTGTCGGCGCTTAAATGTGCAGTGGGAGTATTAAAGGGCATATATGCTGTAGTCAAATTGATACCGCCGCGTGACAAGGTTACATTTATAAGCCGGCAGAGTGATGAGCCCGGCATCGATATCCGCCTGCTTGCGCAGGCTGTTAAGGACAGAAAGCCGAAATATGATACCGTTATTCTTTCAAAGAAACTCAATGGCGCCTCATACATATTTCACATTTTAAAGCAGATATATCATATAAGCACCTCAAAAGTGGTTATATTGGACTCTTACTGCATAGCCATCAGCGTACTTAATCACAAGAAATCCCTTCAGGTAATTCAGATGTGGCATGCTATGGGCAGCATGAAAAAGTTCGGATATGCAATGCTCGGAAAAGAAGAGGGAAGCGATCCGGATGTGGCTCGGATAATGAAGATGCACAGGGGTTATGATGAGATACTCATATCTTCAAAATGGTTTATAAGAGATTATGAAGAGGGTTTCAGGTCGGATCCTGCGATAGTTAGGGAAATCCCGCTTCCTAAAGCCGATCTTCTCACAAACAGGGAATATAAAGAGGCAGCTTGTGCTAAGCTGTACGCTAAATACCCATTTCTTGAAGAAAAGAAAAATATTATGTACTGTCCTACATTCAGAAAAGAAACTGATGAACGGAACAGTGAGAGCATAAAGAAGCTTATAGACTGCGTTGATTTTGAAAAGTACAATTTTATATATAAACCGCATTCGCTCAGTGATACAAAAATCGAGGACGACAGGGTCTTCAGCGAGTACGATGAAAAATTTGAAATGATGTTTGCCTGTGACTTTGTGATAAGTGACTACTCGAGTATAATATATGAAGCGGGGCTGCTGGGGCTGCCGGTATATCTGTATGCATATGACTGGGTAGAATACAGCACAAAACGCGAGATAAACATAGATCTTGAAAAGGAGGTTCCTTCTGTGTTTACTTCAGATCCCGCAGAGATCATAAAGGCTATAGAAAAAAATGAGTTTGATCATGAGGCGTTCAGGATGTTTATCGATAAGAATATTGTTATGCCTGAGGGTAAAACGGTGTGCGAGGCGATCATAGACATCATGAATATATGAAGGAGTCGGATAATGAAAAATATATTACTTCTCATGATGGGAGGAAGCGGTACGAGGTTTGGCGCCGATATACCCAAGCAGTATGTTGAAATAGACGGAGTGCCTGTATTTGCATATATTCTCGAAAAATATTCAAAAATGAAAGAAATAGACGAGGTGGTTGCAGTTTCCCACAGAGACTGGACAGGCTTCGTCAGGGAATGGGCATCTAAGCTTGAGATATATGCAAAACTGCATATTGTTACAGGCGGAGATACGCGATCGGCATCGGTTTTGAACGGTCTTGTTGAAGCTTCGGCCTTTGCAGATGATAAAGATGTCGTTTTGATACATGATGCGACCCATCCATATGTTGATGTGCAGGGCACAATAGATGTTATAAAAGCTGCAAGGGAATGCGGCGGCGCGACGCTGGCGCAGTATCAGTACGACACTGTCTACAGAAAAAATGCGAATGACATGCTGGAGGAAGTGATCCCCAGGGAAGTCGTTGCGGCAGGAGCAAGCCCCGAGGCATTTTTGTTCGGAGACATATACAGGATATACCGCGATACACCTGAAGAACAGTTTGAGATTATGACAAGCGCGGGGGCAATTGCGCTTGCAAACGATATTAAGATGAAGGTCATAAAGGCCAATATTATTAATCTGAAAATAACTTATCAGGAAGATATGGAGATCTTCAAAAAACTTGCGAAGACATATTTTTTTGAAGACTGATATCCGAAGTAAGCAGATCAGTAGTTTTAAGAGAGGAGAATTAATCATAAAGGGAGGACAAAATGGAAAATAATCCTATAAGAACGATGGTAACTAAAAGACAGCTCGGAATACACTGCGGTGTACCTTCGTTTTGCAGCGCGGATAAAATCGTTATCGAATCAGTGCTTGAACAGGCGCAGCGTTTCGATGACTTTGCCGTGATAGAAGCAACCTCAAACCAGGTAAACCAGTTTGGGGGATATAAAGATATGACTTCGCAGGATTTTAAGGAATACGTTTACCGCATAGCTGATAAGATAGGCTTTGACAGAGAAAAAGTAATACTGGGAGGAGATCACCTCGGCCCGCTTCCATGGGCTGACAGACCTGCGGCAGAGGCCATGGAAAATGCGCGGGAACTTGTCAGGCAGTGCGTGCTTGCCGGATACAGGAAGATCCATCTTGATACATCGATGATGCTCGGAGATGATGATACGAGTGTCAGACTTTCAGACGATGTTATAGCGGAGAGGGGCGCGGTACTTTACAAGGCTGCAGAAGAAGCGTTCGAAGAAATTAAAAAGGATGCGCCGGATGCGCCGCATCCTGTATTCGTAATCGGCAGTGAGGTACCTATCCCCGGCGGTTCTCAGGAGGAAGAAGACAGCGTGACTGTAACGGATCCTGATGCTTTTGAAAATACTCTGTTGGCTTATAAAAAGAAGTTTTCCGAAATGGGACTGGCTGACGCCTGGGATCATATAATCGCAGTAGTAGTTCAGCCGGGTGTTGAGTTCGGAGATGAAGGGATCCATAAGTACAACAGAGAAGATGCAAGGAAGCTGTGTCACAGACTTCTGGAATATCCGGATATCGTGTTTGAAGGACACTCCACGGACTACCAGCCGCCAAAGCTGTTGAGAGAGATGGTTGAAGACGGAGTCGCTATACTCAAGGTCGGCCCGGCGCTGACATATGCGTTGAGAGAGGCTCTTTATGCGCTTTCGATGATCGAAAAGGAACTGATACCGGAGCGGGACAGAGCAGATTTCATTGAGACTGTGGAATACGAAATGCTAAAAGAGCCCAAGGACTGGATAAAGCATTATCATGGTGATGACTACCAGCAAAAAATAAAGAGAAAATACAGCTTTTCTGACAGGAGCAGATACTATACATCGCTTCCGGGTGTTGCAAATGCCGTGAGAAAGCTGTTTTCGAACCTTGATTCGGTTGATATACCGCTTGGCATGCTGCACCAGTACATGCCGCTTCAGTACCCTAAGGTAAGAGACGGGATGCTTGCTCTGAAAGCAAGGGAACTGGCAAAGGATAACGTTAAAATACTTGTTGAGGATTATAATTATGCGGTAAAAGTCAACTATATGATAAACGGGCTTTTCAACGGTTGAGGAAATGGAAGAAAACAAGGGAAAATACGAAATATCGGTAATCGTGCTTATAAATAATGCACAGGAGATGAAAGCTTTCTATAGAAGGAACATTACGCTGATCGGCTCGCAGAAGCATGTACAATGGATACTGCTGTTCAGAGATAAATCGGATTACAGCGGCATATCGGTGCTGCGGAAGCATATGCAGAAAAGCAATGTTTGCACGGTAGTGTGCGATGAAACGATACAGGACGCTTATAAAAAGGCGCTTGATGTCGCAGAGGGAAGATATATAAACATTTCCAATGAGTACATGACATTTGCAGCCAACGTATTCCCTGTGGTGCGCAGGTGTATAAAAAGCGATCCCCGCTGCGGACTCATCTCTACGAACTATGCGATGTACAATCGTAAGATATTTATTTCAAAGACTGCAAAGAGCATATATTCGAGATACCCGAAGAAGGAATATATCGAGATGCGGGAGGATCAGGAGATGCATTATTTTGCACATTCATATTTTATAAGAAAAGATCTGCTTAGGCCGGAATTCTTTACAAATATATGCCATGAGGAGACAGAGACGATCGCGCTGCTTCATGCTATGAAAAAAGAGCGCAGAATGTTGTTCTTAGAAAATGTATATGTGTTCTATAAACGAGAAATAAGAAGGGGCAGCAGCAACTATTACGGCGCGCACAACATCGCATTCTATACGGATTCACTTGTTGGAAATTTCCTGCCGCTCATGGAAGAATACAAGGAGACCGAAGAACCGCCCGTATGGCTTCAGCGGATAGTATATTATCTGCTTTATATAAAATATTTCAATAATTACAATGCCAGAGACAAGGAGCTTCTGCATGATGATGCTTTGAAAGAATTTTATGCCGCATCTTCTGAACTTTTGAAGTATATAGATGACAGGATAATAACAGGAAACGTAGCGTATGAACAGCTGACGCCTCCGCTGGCTTTAAAATATCTGTTTATGTATCTCAAGCACGAAGGAGATGAGGAATACCTCAACAGGGACATGATATTTGAGACGGATCCGCAGGGAGAGCCGCATCTGTATTACTGCCTTGCCGGGCAAAGGTATGAAATAAGCGAGCATGAGAGTGTGGAAACCAGAGCATTTAATGTCAAAGGCGATAATCTCAAATTAGATATGAGTTATTTTTCAGACGTGGTCGAAAAGAAGCACCCGGGAGCAATAACGGCTTTTGTGAATAATGAGAAAGTCAAAGTACGAAGCATAGACATATATAATCTGACTAAAGTTTTCGGTCAGACAATACACAGAAGATACAACTTTCAGATAGATGTGCCTGTTTCTGAAACCTTAAAAGATAATACATCGATATCGTTTTATATGACAATCAACGGCGAAAAAAAGAAACTTCCGGTTACATTTCCGGCAGTTTCATCCAAGCTGATATCTACCTGTCCGAGTTCATACTGGCATTATAAAGATGATATCTATCTGATATATCAGAACAGAGAGCTTGTCTTCAGGAAATTTGATGAAGCTGAGACTGTAAAATGCGAAAGAGCACTGATTTCAGAGATCATGGCAGTCAGAAAGAATCCTGACAGTGCGTTAAACAGCAAAGATATCAAAGCTATAAAGAAAACGAGAACAGAATATTTTAAAACAAAGGAAATGCTGAAAGGCAGAAGGATATGGATCCATTTCGATAAGCTTTTCAAAGCCGGGGATAATGGCGAATACATGTTCCGCTATTCCATGGCCAACGAAAGGAACGGAATCGAGCATTACTACATCATAAACGGAGAAGCTCCGGAATGTGAAAGACTTAAAAAGGAATTCCCGGGTCACATACTTATATACGGAACGCAGAAATGCAAGTCATATGGCCTGCTTGCGGAAAACATCATAGCAACGCACCCGGATATAATAGAATTTCTCGGTATCGGTAAAACTGAAAAGCATTATGTTAAGGATCTGTACAATCCAAACCTCATCTGTATAGCACACGGTGTGACGATACAGAAGAACGCGGACTATCAAAACAGACTGTATGACAATACTATGTTCTATACGACAAGTTCCGAGTATGAGGTGGACCATTTGAAAAAGCCTGTATACGGATACAGCGATGACGAGATAGCACTTACAGGCATGGCAAGATTTGACGGGCTTGTCAACAGAGATAAAAAGCAGATCCTTATAACCCCGACATGGAGAAGGAGCATAGTGGGGGATTCCGGCCGTAACACGGCAAGAAACTATTCGGATGCGTTCAGGCAGTCCAGTTACTATAAGATATACAACAGCCTTATAAATGATGAGCGCATAATACAGACAGCGAAGCGAAAGGGATATAGAGTCATTTTCCTCCTTCATCCGCTTATGAGTGCGCAGGCGGAGGATTATGACAGAAATGACTATGTGGACTTTCTGCAGGCATCCGGCGACATGTCATATGAAAAGATTCTTACAGAATCCAGTCTTATGGTGACTGATTACTCCGGTATACATTATGATTTCGGATACATGCGGAAACCTGTCATATACTATCAGCCAAAGGAAGTCCCGATGAGATTTGAAGAGGGCGGCATGAAGTTTAAGACAATGGGGTTCGGTCCGTTGTGCACAGAATATGAGGAAGCAGTCAGCTTGATCTGTGAATATGTTGAAAATGATTGCAGAATGCCTGAAACATATAAAGCAAACGCAGATGATTTCTTCGCATTTGACGATTGCGGGAATTGTTCGAGGATATATGATGAGATATACAGGTGGACAGAAGACAGGAAAAATAAATGAGTTTAAGCAATAAGAGGTTATCCCTTAATATAGTAACTAAATACAGGGATGCGTTATATGGGTTCGCGATTTTATGGATTGTGTTTTTCCACGCGAATGCGATAGATAATGTAGACTATTCATTCGGTGTACATATATTGAGGCATTTCAGAACAATAATGAACAACGGCAGTGTGGGAGTCGATATATTTCTGTTTCTGTCTGGGATATCACTTTACTTCTCATTCAGAAAGGGTCCTACGCTTGATCAGTATATAAAGAGCAGAATGAGCCGAGTATTTCTCCCGCTTCTGATAATTGACGGAGGCTACTGGCTGGTCAGATGCTTTTTTATCCAGAAAAGGCCTGAACTGTTCTTTACAAATATCACTACTCTCGGATTGTGGGAAACCGGTGACAGGATGATATGGTTCGTTTCACTGATCGTGCTGCTGTATTTCCTATATCCGTATTTTTATGGATTTATTTATAAATCTCCGAACGATATGAGAGAAGTCATCATCCGCGGGATTGTACTTATGGTTTTGACATATGTGATAATAACAAGCTTTTCTTTTTCCAACAATAAGCTTTATGAAAACTGGGCAATTGCTATCACAAGGATACCTGTATTTATTTTTGGCTGCATGATGGGCAAATTTGTGTATGATGACAAAAAGATCCCCGGATTTTTCGGTTTGCTGTCAGTTGTGCTGACGCTGATATTCTTTGCCGTGCTTCACATAAATCTGCTTCATGATATCATAAGGCGTTACTGGTTTTTTGCAGGCGGCATTTCAGGAGCATATGCGCTTGCGCTAGTTTTTTCAGGTATCGACAGGCTTTGCGGAAAACGTGATTCTCTGATTATCAGGTTCTTCAACTGGATGGGAGGATTTTCACTTGAGCTTTATTTAAGCCACATTATGCTTAACCGGCTGTACAGAGCGACAAGCTTTTACAGAGAAGGTAATTTATATAGATATACGGCAATGGCAGTTATTGCGATAATCTCAGCATGGCTGGCATCCAAACTGGTCGATGTAATAAAAAGAAAGATCGATGATAAAGACAGAGAAAAGGAGGTAGCATAATGAAAGCAGCAGTTTTATACGGTAATGATGATATAAGATATGAAGATGTAGAAACGCCTGAACCGTCAAAAGGTCAGGTCCGCGTGCGTGTTAAGGCGTGTGGTATATGCGGCTCCGACATCCCGCGTGTGACGGATGGGGGAGCACATTTTTATCCGATAGTGCTTGGTCACGAATTTTCCGGATATATAGATAAGACGGGAGAAGGAGTTACAGCTGTAAAAGAAGGAGACAGAATCGCTGCTGTGCCGCTTGTTCCATGCATGCAATGCGATAACTGCAGACATGGGCTGTTCTCCCTTTGTAAAAATTATATATTCATAGGTTCACGAGTAAGCGGAGGCTTTGCGGATTTTGTGGTGCTGCCTGAAACAAATGCAGTCAGGATAGATGATTCCGTCAGCTATGAGCAGGGAGCCTTGTTTGAGCCCAGTTCGGTAGCGCATCACGGAGTATCTCTTGCAAAAATAAATGAAGGCTCGACTGCAGCTGTTTTAGGCGGAGGTACGATAGGCGCGTTCGTTGCGCAGTGGGCGAGGATCAAGGGAGCTTCAAAAGTAGTGGTGTTCGGGCGCAACAAACAGAGACTCAAGATAAACAAACGCCTTGGTGCAGATGTGCTTATTTCCACAAATGATGACGACTGGAGAGACATAGCTCTTGCTGAGACAAAAAACGGCCGGGGCTTTGATGTGCTGTTTGATACAGCTGGGACGGTTCCGACAATGAAGACGGCGATGGATCTTGCGGCTGACAGGGCGACGGTATGTTATGTCGGGACACCTTCGGGGGATATAACCTTTTCAAAGGATGAATGGGAAAGATTAAATCGTAAAGAACTTACTGTGACAGCATCATGGATGAGCGGCGGACTTCCGTATCCCGGTGCAGACTGGACTGAGACGGCTGAGAAATTCAGATCGGGTGAACTCATGTTTGATACGGAGCTTTTCTATGCAAAGTATGACATGTGTGACGCGGGGAAGGCGTTTAAGCTGTTTAAAGAAAAAGGCAGAGTAAAAGGCAGAGTACTTCTGGTAAATAAAGACTGAGTGTTTCGGTAAAACCGGCAGAACGCCGCTTGGCGGCGTTCGCCGACC
>DAISVU010000009.1:0-52973 GCA_036839975.1 Bacillota bacterium
AGGGCTTAAAAACCTTGGATTTTCAACAAAAAACCACTTGATTATATGAGGAGGATCTAATGAGAAAGAATCTTGGAGCAAAATCGTATCTTTTCCCTATGCCCGTATTGATCGTCGGGACTTATGATAAAAACGGCACTGAGGATGCCATGAACGTTGCATGGGGTTGCATATGCGGAAGACCGCAGGTAGAGATCAACATCGGAAAAAGCCATAAATCATATGAGAACATAAAAAACAGGAAAGCGTTCACTGTAAGTGTTGCAGATATGGCACATATGGTCGAAGCAGATTATTTCGGTATCGTTTCAGCAAACGATGTTCCTGATAAATTTGAAAAAAGCGGCTGTCATGCTGTCAAAAGCGAATTTGTGGACGCACCTGTGATAACTGAGTTTCCGATAACGCTCGAATGCAGCCTTTCTGATCTGCAGGACAAAGGCACCAGTGCACGCGTTATAGGGGATATAATCAATGTAAGCGTTGATGAGGCTATATTGGAAGCTGACGGCAGTATCGACCTTGAAAAGATAGATGCCATATGCTTCGATCCGGTAAAACACACATATATGCGGCTTGCCGGTCCTGTCGGGAATGCTTTCAAAGACGGCGAAAAGATAAAATGATTTTCTGCATTTATGAAAGAGGATTATACAGATGGACAAGTTAGGAATTAATGAAATAAGAGAAGCTTTTTTAAGCTTTTATGAATCAAAAGAACACTTCAGAATACAAAGTTTTTCGCTTATACCGAAAAATGATAAAAGCCTGCTCATAATAAACTCAGGCATGGCACCGTTAAAAGCGTATTTTGCCGGGCTGGAAAACCCGCCGGCACCGCGTATGACCACATGTCAGAAGTGCATAAGGACTGCCGATATCGAAAATGTCGGCATTACTTCAAGGCACGGTACATTCTTTGAAATGTTGGGAAGTTTTTCATTCGGCGATTATTTCAAGAAAGAATCCGTCACATGGGGATGGGAGTTTGTTACAGAAGTGCTGAAGATGCCTGCTGAAAAAATATGGGTATCGGTATATGAAAAAGATGATGAAACATATGATATATGGAAGGATAAGATCGGCATTGATGAAAGCCATATAATTAGAATGGGCAAAGACGACAATTTCTGGGAAATCGGAACCGGTCCGTGCGGACCTTGCTCTGAACTTTACTTTGACAGGGGAGAAGAATACGGATGCGGTGAGCCCGATTGCAGGCCCGGCTGTGAATGCGACAGGTACGTGGAGTTCTGGAATCATGTATTCACTCAGTTCAACAATGAAGGAAACGGTATATACAGCGAGCTCGACCATAAAAATATAGATACAGGCATGGGTCTGGAAAGAGTGGCATGCATAATGCAGGGCGTTGACTCCATATTTGATGTTGATACCATTCATGAAATACTGAAAATAGTCGAGCGGAAAACGGGAGTGGAATATAAAGGCGGAGAAGCAGAGACTGATATTTCCATAAGAATAATAACTGACCACGTCAGATCTGCCACATTCATGATAGGTGATCAGATCACACCGTCTAATGAAGGCAGAGGTTACGTGCTGAGAAGGCTGATCAGGCGCGCTGCACGCCATAGCAGGAAGCTCGGTATGAAAAAAGCGTTACTCAGCGAGATCGCAGATACTGCCATACACGTATCGACGGGCGCATATCCGGATTTGGATAAACAACGTGTATTTATCAAGAAGATAATTGATGAAGAAGAAAATAAGTTCAATTCTACACTGGACAGAGGCATGAAACTTATCGAAGACTATTTTGAAGACATGAACCTTGCTGATGAAATCATCCTCAGCGGTGAAAAAGCATTTAAGTTGCACGATACATACGGATTCCCTATAGATATAACAGAAGAGATATTCGAAGAGCAGGGATTCGGAGTAGACAGGAAGGGCTTTGAGGCTGAAATGGAAAAACAGAAGGCACGAGGAAAGGCCGATGCTGAAAAATCAGACGAAGCCTGGGACGATGCCCGAATAGAAGAACTTTTGAATGATAAGACAATTTTCACAGGATATGACACCTCTGCGGGAGATGCCGTGGCAGCAGCTGTAATATCTGAAAACAAACGTGTTGAAACTATCAGTGAAGGGCAGATCGGAAATCTCATAATTGACACGACTCCGTTTTATGCAGAAATGGGCGGGCAGCTGTCCGACAGGGGTAAAATGACTTCAGCCGGTTTTGAAGCAGAAATGCTTGCAGTAGAAAAAAAGAACGACGTGTATGTTCATAAAATAAAGGTCTTAAAAGGAACAGTGAAAACAGGACAAAAGATCTCTTGCAATGTCGATGAACTCAACAGAAACAGTTCTGCCAGAAATCATACCGCCACGCATCTTTTGCAGCAGGCACTGCGCGATGTGCTGGGAAGCCATGTTAATCAGGCAGGATCTTCTGTTGACGCTGAAGGGCTTCGCTTTGATTTTTCGCATTTTGAAGCTATGAGTGCACACGAAATAAAACAGACAGAATCTCTTGTAAATGAAAAGATAGGCTTGTTTTTAGATGTTACAACAGAAGAAATGTCTCTTGCGGATGCTGAAAAAAGCGGTGCAATAGGACTTTTTGAAGATAAATACGGCGATACTGTGAGAGTTGTAGCGGTTGGAAAATACAGCAGAGAACTTTGCGGAGGAATACATGTTAAAAATTCGGGACAGATAGGCGCATTTAAAATTATCAGTGAAAACGGTATTGCATCAGGTGTCCGCAGGATTGAAGCTGTCACAGGCAAAGCAGTACTCGATATGCTCAATGCAAAAGAAGCTGTGACATTAAAGACCGCTCAGCTTTTAAAAACAACTCCTGAGCAGATTGGAGAAAAACTTGCAGCAACGATGAAAGAACTCAAGAGCATCAAAAATAAGCTCGAATCATTCGAAGATAAAACACTTGTATCGGAATCAGCCGACCTTATCAAAAATGCTGAAGAAATAAATGGCATAAAACTTGTAACCGCTTCATTCAAAGATATTGACACGGGTAATTTGAGAAAGCTTTCTGACAGTATAAAAGCGGAGAATAATAAAATTGCCATGGTCTTCGCATTGCAAAACGGTCCCAAAGTCACATTTCTTGTGTCGCTTACAAAAGACCTTGTAGATGCAGGATATCATGCCGGAACTATGATTCGGCAGATAGCTGCGGTTGCGGGAGGCAAAGGAGGCGGCAAAGCTGACCTTGCACAGGCAGGCGCCAAGGATATTTCAAAAATAAACGATGCTCTTGAAAAGGCGAAGCAACTGCTGTGAATTAATAACCTCAATGTAAAGAATAAGGATTGTAGTTTGTAAAGAGAATGTGAAGATTTTGTGAAGTCCTTGTAAATCAAGTTGAAAGGGTATAATCTTTATATATGTAATTGCTGTAGGAGGTTAATAATGGATAGAAAAACGAAAATGTATGACAACTTCGAAAAACCGCCAAAAAGAACAATTAAAGAAATTTTGACAGTTGTATATAATGCACTGGATGAAAGAGGCTACAATGCTACAGACCAGATCGTTGGATATATTCTTTCCGGAGACCCTTCATATATCACCAGCCATAATAACGCCAGAAATATTATAGGTCACGTGGAAAGGGATGAGCTGGTGGAAGAACTTATCAAAGATTATATTGGTAAATAGTTTGCATGCCTAAATACTGGAAATTTTAAGCGGGTCTCGAAAAGGCTCGCTTTTTTATGGAGGACTTACAATGAAAAGAAAGATAATGGCTCTGGATGTAGGTGATAAAACCATCGGCGTTGCTGTTTCCGACGCTCTGCTTTTAACTGCACAGGGTATAACCACTATCGATCGAATCGGCATAAGAAAAGATACGGCAAAAGTGCTTGAGCTCATCAAAGAACATAACTGCGGCACTTTAATAATAGGACTGCCGCTCAATTTAGACGGGACATACAGCGTGCAGACTGAAAATGTGAAAGATTTCAAACTGATGATGGACAATAAGCTCATGAGTTCAGGCATGAAGGATGTCAAAACCAAATTTCAGGACGAAAGGTTTACAACCGTTATGGCGGAAAAGGTTTTGATCGAAGCGGACATGAGCAGAAAAAAGCGAAAAAAAGTCATTGATAAACAAGCTGCTGTCCTGATATTGCAAAGCTATCTTGATTCAGTCCGATAGACTTACAAGATTCCTGTTCTTAAACAACTTAAAGGATATTTAATAATTTACTGTGTTATAATATTGCTTGTATGAATCTCTGCAGATAAGGAAATGTGAAAATATGAGCAAAATAGTAGTATTGACAGGCAGCCCGCGTAAAAAAGGAAATTCCAACTCACTTGCAGACTCATTTTGTAATGAGGCGAGGCTTGCGGGACACAAAATAACACGTTTTGACACTACAAGACTGAAAATCGGCGGATGCCGAGCATGTGACGCATGCTTTGTAAACGACACACCGTGCGCATTTGAGCCGAAATACAATATGATCTCTGATGCGATCGAAGAATCTGATGTAATAGTTCTTATATTTCCTGTATATTGGTATGCTGTACCGGCACAGCTGAAGTCTGTAATTGATCATTGGTATGCTTTTTGTATGGCTGAAAAAACTTTTAAAGGTAAAAAAGCCATAATTATATCGTGTTGCGGTGAATATGATATGAGTGTTTTCGACAGTATACGATCATCAATGAATAAATCATTTGAGCTTCTGGAATGTGACGAAGTGGAAGAACTTTACTTAACGGGAATAGAAGAGATAGGTGACATCAATAATACCGACGGTATTACAAAAGTAAAAGAACTGGCACATAAATTTTGAAATAATTTTGAAATCTCATCGATAAACAGTAAGGTCAGACAGCCATATATTAAACAGTCTGTCGGTGTATAAAAGTCTATAGGGTCATCACATGACCAGTCGGGGAGGAGATCATGTTTGCCTTAACATCTATTCCTAAAATCATAATTTTAGGAATAGATGTGGACATTTGAACAAATTACAATTAAATTATATTAAGATGAGTTTTATATAGATGTCGGAATATTTAAAGTCATGCCGGGAGCTAAATCCGATGCTTCGATATCATTTACATTTAAAATAGCATATACGACCTCGCGCATATCTGTATTTGAAGATTTTATTCTCTGGCTATATCCCAAACTGTATCACCGGAATCAATGTGCACCGCCTTGCATTTAACAGATGTTTTGCTTGTATTGAAAGTATCTTCATCCCTGCTATTTAAAACCCAAGTTATAAAAGTCGATACACCTGTGATTATAAGTAAAATAAAAATAATAAATCTTTTGATTGATTTGATGCGTATCTGCTTCTTTACCGATCTTTCGTACATTGCATTTTCCTCCTGCCCGAACAGCTGTTCGCACATTCATAATACGCGAACAGCTGTTCGAAATCAAGCAAAAACAAATATTATTTTTGCTTACCTTAATATATTCCAGGAGGCAAGTGCCAAAAATATAAGCATCATCGCAGCATCGTAAGAAAAATTTTCTCGAAGTTCTTTTTTTTTGCGGATCAATATGATTTTTCCGCATGCTGCTGTAACGCATCCGGCGGAAAGTATGATTTTGACAGAAAAATAATCATATATCTGAATATCAAACAGCCTTCCCGCAACTAAAGGTACAAGAAGCAGCATTAATCCTGCAGCATACAGTATATATGCCCATCTTTGCGCGTTTTTCATTTTTCAGTTCCCGCTTTCCTGCTTATACACGATTTTACCTCTGCTTATGATCATCCTTTTTTTTATAGTCGTTCATTTTCCCGTTCGATCTGTCATATTACCTATTCTTTGATCCTTTCATAAAATCTGTCAAGCCACCCTTTTAACTTTTTTCTGAATATAAATGCGAAAATGGCACATATAATAACACATGTACATAAGATAATGAGTGCCGTATAGCTTTTCTTTACCAGCAGGAAGCCGACTGCAAGAGAGCCCGTCATCCCCGGTATCCTTCCGATAGTTGAAAGTATAAGAAATGCTTTGAAATTCATTTCGGACAGACCGACGGCGTAATTGAAAATATCTTTTGGCAGTCCCGGTATCAGATACAGTATGAATACCACAGTATAAGCTTTTTTACTGTTCAGCTTTTCTATGAATTTTTTAAGCTTTTCCTCGCCAAATATCAGATACATTGCATCCTGACCCAGCAGTCTTGCAAGATAGAACGTAATGACTGTACCTGCCAGAACTCCTGCTACAGACCATAAAAGTCCCCGGAAAAACCCGAAAAAATATCCGGCCACGATCTGAAGAGCCTGTCCCGGGATCGCGGCGATTATTATCTGCAGGATCTGCCCTCCGAAGTATATCATTACGCTTTCAGACCTATAATGTTCAAATAGCTTCTGCACGGATTCCACAGTTCTGAAATTATTGATAAAATCTCTGTGAAATAAAAAGACATATATAGGTATCCCGACAACTATTGCAACAAGTATGGCAAATTTAACTATCGTAAATAAAGTCTTTTTTCTCCTGGCGGATTTTCCTACCGGATCTGCATTTTTTTTAGTACTGCACGCCTCTGTTTCCACATTAAAATAATCTGTGCCTTTTACAGAAGCACTGTTTCTCAGATATTTATCGTTTTTTTTGTTCTTCTTCACAGTCATATTTTGTCTTTCTAAGCGACTGTCAGCAGTGCATATATGTTTATTGATCAAGATATGACACTTATTTTTTTAAAGATCAAGTAAACCGGCATCCAGCATAGCCTGAAGCGCCTTTATAACACCGAATTTAGAATGTTCATATGTAAGCCCGCCTTGGAAATAAACGTTATAAGGTTCACGGATGGGTCCGTCTGCAGAAAGCTCGATCGAAGAGCCCTGCACAAACGCGCCTGCAGCCATAACGATCTTGTCTTCATATCCCGGCATTTCCCACGGTTCAGGCGATACAAATGAGTCGACCGGAGCCGCAGCCTGTATTCCCTTGCAGAATGCGACCATAGCTTCAGGACTTCCAAGCTTCACAGCCTCGATTATATCGCTTCTTTTATCTGTTGATTTAGGACATGTTTCATATCCGAGTTTTTCAAATGCTTTGCTGCAGAGTATTGCACCTTTTATAGCACTGTTTACTACAGAAGGTCCCGTAAATAGACCTTGCATCATGGATCGTGTCTGTCCGAACATAAGACCGCATTCTCCACCGATACCCGGCGATGTCATCCTGTATGATATAAGATCTATCAGATCCTGTCTACCCACGATGTATCCGCCTGACAGTGCAAGCCCTCCACCCGGATTTTTTATAAGTGAACCTGCGATCACATCCATGCCGACTTCAGTCGGTTCTTTTATGTCAAGAAATTCACCGTAGCAGTTGTCCGCCATGCATATTATGTCAGGGTTTATGTTTTTAATAAATGAAGTAAGTTCATTAAGCTGCTCAATAGTGATTGCTTTTCTCCAACTGTATCCTGTTGACCTCTGTGAAGACACCATCTTTGTCTTTGGCGTTATAGCTTTTTCAAGTGCGTCAAAGTCGACTTCTCCCTCTGCATTCAGTTCGATCTGCTTGTATGATACCCCGTATTCCTTTAAAGAACCTTTACCTTCACCTCTTATGCCGATTACTTCTTCGAGTGTCTCATAAGGTCCGCCTGTGCAATATATCAGTTCATCTCCGGGGCGCAGTATACCTGCAAGAGTCAGTGTCAGCGCATGTGTTCCGTTTACGATTATAGGCCTTACAAGCGCAGCTTCAGTTTTGAAAAGATCGGCATATATACATTCAAGCGCTTCGCGTCCTGCATCATCGTATCCATATCCGGTATTCCAGTTGAAATGTCTGTCACTTATGTTGTTTTTCTGAAATGCATCGAGTACCTTATACTGATTATAAGCTGCTATATCATCAAGTTCATTGAATATGTCTTTTATTTCGTCTTCCGAAGAAGAGATCAGATCTAAAATTTTTTCAGATACGCCCAGGTTTTCTGTTAATAGTGTTTTTGTGTTTTTTTGCATTTTGGTTTTCCTCGATTCTTAGTTATTGATATTAATTTGTTGGCTGCCTTATTCTTTTTCGTTATTCCCTTCATTACGTTCAACTTCCCATTCCATGCCGCGTACAAGCTTCTGTTTTACATTCTTTTTATGTGCGGCATAAAGCTGTGTAGTGGTTACTTGTTCATGATCCAGCAGCGCCTGAACATCGAAGATCGAGTTCCCCCTCCCGATGAGACTGGTCGCAGTTGTAGCACGCAGTTTATGAGGGCTGTAACCGGCTTTACGTGAAGTCTTAAGAGCAATAGCCGTGTATTTTTTGACAAGTTCACGTATCTGTCGTTCCGTCATTCTCTTACACTGAAGCGACAGGAACAGCGCATCTTTATGTGCATCATCCAGTTTCTCATCCGGCGCCCGTTCATTTTTGACATAGTTTTTAACCACCATTGTAACAGATTTATTAAGTGGCATTACGGATTCTTTGCCCCTCTTTCTGAATATCTTAAATTCACCGCGGCTGAAATTGAATGAACTTACATTAAGCTGCTGAAGTTCTGAAAGTCTAAGTCCGTAAGTCAAAAAAATCACCAGAATTGCTTTATCACGCAGTTTAGTTTTTTCCCAAAACTCGTGTTCTTTTTTTGTCAGACCGGTCCCGCTGTTGACTGCATCAAGCATCAGCATCACTTCATCATCCTGCAGAGCTTTGATTTCACGTTCATCCGGCTTTGGTACGCGTATCGGGTTGAACCCGTCTGTTATATTTTTTTCGATGAGCTCATCTCTGTAAAGCTGTTTGAAAAGAACTGATAACGATGATTTTTTACGCGCAAGCGTCTTGTTATTGTTTTCATATATTGTTATGGTCGTATCGGTCTCCATCCTGTATTTTCTGCAATAATCAATAAAGAGATTGACATCCGGCGCTTTTATACGATTGAAATCTTCAAGCCTGATATCTTTTGTATCGTCTGCTGTCGTGAGGTCTGTCTCTTCAATAAGATACGAGCAAAAAAATTTAATGTCATGCAGATATGCAAAACGGCTCATAGTAAGTACATTTCCTTTAAGATATGCAAAAAAACCGCGCATGAATCCAGGAAGAGTCTGCTCTATATCCTCACACCGCGATATTATTTCATGTTCTTTTAAGAATATGTTGTCCGGTTTGTCACTCTTATTATGTATTTTTATTTGTTTTTCAGCCATATCCGGTCATCCTTTTGATATTAATCCCTGCAGTTAAACGATTTAGTTGTGTATACTCAAAATATATTTATTTCATAACTGTGTTTTCAGCCAGTTTTGAATATCCTCAAGTGCATCTTCACTGTTTCTGTGACGAGAAAGATCAAACCATTTCATATCATCGTATCTTCTAAACCACGTCATCTGTCGCTTTGCATAGTGACGCGTATTTCGCTTTATGAGCCTTACAGCTTCATCCTTGTCATATCTGCCGTTCAGATATCCGATCATTTCCTTATATCCGATACCCTTCATGGATATGTCATCTTCTGTGAGCCCCATAGCCAAAAGTCCGGACACTTCCTCCGTGAGACCGCTTTTCACAATTTTGTCAACTCGGTTGTTTATGCGTTCGTAAAGATCTTCTCTGTCTCTTTTAAGACCAATTAGTATTACTTCGTAATCTTCGGTCTTTTTATTGAGCCCGGAAAAGTCTTTAATCGGCTCTTTTTCAGCTGATGCTCTCTCAAGCGCCCGTATGACCTTTTTTAAATTGTTCGGATGTATCCTTTCCGCTGCGCCGGGATCTGCTTCTCTAAGCATATCATGCAGGTACTTATATCCCTGTTCCGCCGCGATGTATTTAAGTTTTTTTCTATATCCTTTGCACACTGGTGCGGCGGAGAAGTCCATATCATATATAAGAGCGTTCATATACAGGCCTGTTCCGCCCGTAACGACAGGTATGCATCCTTTTGCCAGTATGTCTTTTATCGCATGTTTTGCCATATCTGCGTATAACGCTACAGAAAATTTCTCACGCGGGTCTACCACATCTATGAGATAATGCCTTACCTGCAAAAGATCTTCTTTTGCAGGTTTCGCGCTTCCTATATCCATAAATTTATAAAGCTGCATTGAGTCACATGAGATTATCTCACCACCAATTGTTTTTGCTATTTCTATGGAATATTCAGTTTTTCCAACGGCTGTGGCCCCGGCTATGATTATTATCCGATCCATGTTAGACTCTTTTAAACATCCTCTCTATTTGATATTTTGTCAGTTTTATAAGTGTCGGTCTTCCGTGTGGACACGAGTAAGGGTTTCTGCAATATGCAAGGTCTTTTAACAGCGTTTTCTGTTCGTTTTCATTAAGCTTGTCGTTGGCTTTGACGGCACTTTTGCAAGCGCGTGTTGCTATCTTAAGAAGTGTTTCTTCGCTGTGGCTGCCGATTGTATCGGGATCACTTGTAAAATCATTTATTAACCTCCCTGCTTCGTCTGTATCCATAAAAGCAGGTATCGCATTTATCTTATACGTTCTCGGCCCGAATGCTTCTATTTCAAATCCTGTATTTTCAAGTACTTTGATCCAAGCATTCTCATCGCTTTTCACATCGTATGCAACATTGAAGGTTACAGGGATCATTAAAGGCTGATTGAGTGTTTCAGCGTTTTCATATGAATCCATGAATTTTTCAAAAAATATTCTCTCATGTGCTGCATGCTGATCAACAAGATAAAGTTGTTCACTGTCTTTTCCTATAATGTATGTATCAAATATGGTGCCTATAATTTTTAAATCTTTAAGCTCGGGATATTCATGTTTTTTTGCTTTTTCAGTATCCGCAGTCATACATGTATGCGCTTTATCAACGGGATATTCTCCAGCATCATAATAATCTGAAACAGAAGTTTTTTCTGAAACAGATGATGACGTTGCATCGCTGTCATGTTTCCCGTCGTTTTGCTTGTTTCGAATTGCGGACAATAATTTTCTGAAATCGACTTGCTCATCGGCAGTATCGGTGTTGATGGTTTTATCTTTTTTATTCTCACAAATTTCAGAATCTGCGCTGTCTGTATAAAAATCCGGTTCATGACTGCCGGTATGTCTGCCGCTGTATGATATTGATGCTTTCTGAGCAGATTCTGTAAATATATTTCCGGAATCTATCTTAGGTATGGAGGCTTTGCTTAAAAGTGCTTGCCTTATTGGATCTTCAAGAAATCTTTCGACTGAAGCAGCATCTCTGAACTTTACCTCTTTTTTGTCAGGATGTATGTTTACATCAATCATTTCAGGCTCTATCTTTAAAAAGAGATAACATATGGGATGTCTGCCTTTGAAAAGTCTGTCGGCATATGCGGCGGATATGGCTTTTTCAATAGTCTTGCTTCTGATTATTCTGCCGTTTACAAAAAATATCTGCTGTCGCCTTGTAGGCAGTGACTGTCCGGGATCCGAAATATAGCATTCAAGCTGTAGTGAACCGCAGACCCGCTCAACAGGTATTAAATCCCGTCCCACAGTTTTTCCGTAAATTGCAAAGATATTATCATGTCTGCTTGACGCTGCACGTGTTTTAAACAGTGTCACATGGTTATTTATGATGCGCCATTTTATGTTTGGATATGCCATGGCCGCCTTTGAAATGAATCCGATAATAGACTTGCTTTCTGAAGCGATGCTTTTCATAAACTTCAACCTTGCAGGGGTATTATAGAAAAGATCTCTTACGATCACTGTAGTACCGGTTTCACATCCTATCGGTATATTTTCAAGGATCCTGCCGCCTTCTATTACAAGCCGCCTTCCAACTTCAGCATCGCGTGTTCTGGTCACCACTTCAACTCTTGAAACAGCTGCAATACTTGGAAGAGCCTCGCCTCTGAAGCCGAGAGTTTCAATAGTATCCAGATCTCCAATATCGTTTATTTTACTTGTAGCATGTCTTTTGAAAGCGACTTCAAGCTGACCGGCCTCAATCCCCGACCCGTTATCTGTTATCCTTATATATGTTTTCCCGCCATTTTCGATCTCGACCGTGATAGAATCCGAAAATGCATCTATAGCATTTTCAACGAGTTCCTTTACTGCTGAAATAGGCCTTTCAATGATCTCTCCGGCAGCAATCTTATCTGCTGTGGCTCTGTCGAGTATTCTTATCATACAGTCCCGTCTCCTTGGTTTCGTTTTAATTCTCCGGCGATTGTTTTTTTATATATAAATTGAATTATTCTATGTAAAAATTTACGAATCGCTGAAGTTAAACAGGTTCAAACCTGCTTCATCACTGAACTTGCGTTCTACTGTTCCGTCTATTATATCAATTATCATCTCGCATGTGCCGCTTACATAAGCATTCTTGAGATGGCCGCCGTATACAATTCCTTTATGATCTGCAGCACTCATATGAATGTGGCTGTAATGTTTTCCTCCCATTGTTGTGACAGTTCCATGCAGAGAAGTGATCTCAAAATCACCGTTGAAATCGCCTGTCGTATAATACTTTTTTTCCGAGGTGTCAAACAGTCCGACTTCAAATTTTCCAACTGCCCCCAACGCATTGACCACGGCAAGCCTTATACTTTCCTTTTCTAAAATAACTGCTATCTGTTCGATTATCTCTTCGCCGCGATCAATCCTTATCACAATTTTATCTTTAAATCTTTTATATTCCATAAGAGTACCTCCATATATCAAATATAATTTATAATGGCTTTTGGTATTTATAAGTAAAAAGCTATTTATCCGCTTCTTTCTTAAGTTCCTCAAGTATCTTGAATGCTTCCGATGGTGTCAACCGCATCAGATCCAGCGATCTGAGCCTCTCTGCAACAGGGTCCGACGCCAGATCAAAGAAAGAAAGCTGACTGCAGTCAGGATCACTGCCTCTCTCTTTTGAGCCTTTGGTTGACGTAATTACTTTATCGTTAATTATTATGTCGGCAGCATGTTCCTGTTCAAGTTCACGGAGTTTTTCAGCTGCTTTATCAAGCAGCTGATCGGGAACACCTGCGAGCTTTGCAACTTCTATCCCGTAACTTTGCGATGCACTTCCTTCAGCTATTTTATGGAGAAATATGACCTCGCCGTTTTCACGGGCTACTGTGATATTAAGATTTTTCAGCCCCTTTACATGCCCTTCCAGCATAGTAAGTTCATGATAGTGTGTTGCAAACATTGTACGAACCTGCTCCATATCTCTGCACAGATATTCTACAACTGCCCAGGCGATTGAGAGGCCGTCATATGTACTTGTGCCGCGGCCTATTTCATCGAGAATCACAAGACTCTTTGCAGTTGCAGAATTCAGTATATAAGCGAGTTCACTCATTTCGACAAAAAACGTGCTCTGTCCCTGCGTAAGGTTGTCTGATGCACCTATCCTTGTGAAGATGCGGTCAACTGTTCCGATCTTGGCTTTCTCGCAAGGGACGAAACATCCCATCTGAGCCATCAGAACTATCAGTGCTGTCTGACGCATATACGTTGATTTTCCCGACATATTTGGACCGGTTACAAGAAGCATGCTCATGTCATCGCGATCCATATATGTATCATTGCTTACGAATATGCCGTCCGATATAGACTCTTCAATAACAGGATGGCGGCCTTTTTCTATGATTATCTTCATATCGTCATTTACTTCAGGTTTGACATAATCGGAAATATCGCTGACATATGCAAATGAAACAAGCACATCGAGTACGGCGAGGTTCTTTGAAGTCTTCTGTATTTTAACCGTATACCCTTGAAGCTCTTTTCTCAGTTCATCAAAAAGTCTGTATTCAAGATCGTTTATCTTAACCTCTGCGTTTAAAACAAGCCCCTCCTGCTGCTTCAGCTCGGGGGTAATAAATCTTTCAGCATTCTTAAGGCTTTGCTTGCGTATATAATCATCCGGAATCCTGTCATAATTTGATTTTGTAATCTCAAGATAATATCCGAACACCTTGTTGAAGCCGACTTTGAGATTGTTTATCCCTGTCCTTTCACGTTCTTCATGTTCCAAACGGGCTATCCATTCCACAGCATCCTTTACAGATGCTTTAAGGTCATCCAGTTCTGAAGAATATCCTTCTTTTATCACACCGCCCTCTTTTATCGTAAATGGCGGATCGTCCACTATGGCGGCATCTATCATCCTATGCAAATCTTCCAGAGTGTCTATGCCGTCTTTAATTTCATCCAAAAGCGCACATTTTGTATTTTCCAGATCATGTTTTATTTCAGGCAGCACTAAGCATGAATTTTTAAGTGCTGCAAGGTCTTTTCCGTTAGCCCTTCCGCATGCTATCCTTCCTGCAAGCCTTTCAAAGTCATATATGTGCTTTAAGGATTCCCTCAGATCATTTCTTATAAGCCTTTCGTTCAAAATATATTCCACAGCATCCAGCCGTTTGTTTATCTGATCTGAATTATTTAACGGTTCTTTGATCCATTGCTTAATTTTACGCGAACCCATTGCAGTCTTCGTCTTATCCAGAATAGCGAGAAGCGATCCTCGCAGTTTTTTGTCATACAGCGTTTCAGTAAGTTCAAGATTTCGTATCGTAGCCTTGTCCAGTACCATATGCATACCTATATCATATACATATATCTCTGTTATGTGATCGAGACTGTGTTTCTGCGTGTCGATCATATACTGCATCAGTGCGCCGAGCGCATAGACTATGCTGCTTTCATCTTCAATGCCGAGGCCGAACAGCCCCTGAACATTAAATTGTCTCAAGATTACATCAATGCAGGCTCTTTTGTTGTAATAAGTATCTTCAAGCGGCTCAAAAAAGCCTTCTGTAAAATGTTGTATCCTGTCAATATCAATAAGTTCAGAACCGCGATCATTTATGATTATCTCCTTGGCTCCGATCTTCACTATTTCATTTATAAGCGTTTCTATTGCATTTTTCTCTTTGAATTCAGAACAGTATGTTTCGCCTGTCGAAATATCACAGTATGCAAATCCGATTCCGGATTCGCAGTTATATACAGATGCCAGATAATTATTTTCATTTTCCTTAAGCATGTATTGACTTGTAAGCGTTCCCGGCGTCACTATCTGTACGATTTCACGTTTTACTATCCCCTTTGCAGCTGCGGGGTCTTCCGTCTGCTCACATATTGCCACTTTATACCCGCGGTCTATCAATTTTGCTATGTATCCTTCAGCGGAATGGAAGGGTACGCCGCACATCGGGGCACGTTCTTCCAATCCGCAGTTTTTTCCGGTCAAAGTAAGCTCAAGCTCACATGATACAGTCTTTGCATCGTCAAAAAACATCTCATAAAAATCACCCAGCCTGAAAAACAGTATGCAGTCTTCATACTGTTTTTTTATATCCGTATACTGCTGCATCATAGGTGATAATGCCATGTTACACTGCCTTTCATTTCATCTGCCGTGTCTTTTACAGCTTTCCTGCTGTCGGTATATCTTTATGCAATGTTTCAAACTTTGATCACTTCAGTTCATTATGTGAATCCGAAATGATCTTGCTGACATCCACATCTTTTTCATCCATACGGCTTAAAAGGAGCAGATATTCTATATTACCCTTTGAGCCTTTTACAGGTGAAAATGTAAGCGCCTGAACATTAAGACCGCAGTACTTTCCGTAGGACATTACGTTGTTAATAACTTCTTCATGAACCTTGATATCCTTTACTATTCCCTTTTTCCCTACTTGGCCGCGTCCAGCCTCAAATTGAGGCTTTACCAGACAAATAATACGTCCGTTTTCAGATAACAGCTTTTCTGCAACCGGCAATACCAGCCTTAATGATATGAATGATACATCTATGGAAATTACATCTATCTTGTCTTTTACAACTTCTGCATCAATATATCGGATGTTCGTCTTTTCCATATTGATTACTCGCGGATCGTTTCTAAGCATCCAGTCGAGCTGACCGTATCCCACATCTACTGCGTAAACTTTCAAAGCACCGTTTTTAAGCATGCAGTCCGTGAATCCGCCTGTCGATGCTCCTATATCCATCGCAACAGCTCCATCTAAGCTTAAACCGAACTCAGCGAGAGCTTTTTCCAGTTTCAGACCGCCGCGGCTTACATACGGGCATATGTTTTCCTTTACTGATATCTCGAGATTTTCCGCAACCTTCGTTCCGGCTTTATCAATCATACAGCCGTCTACATATATTAACCCGGCCATTATAGATGTCCTGGCTTTTTCTCTTGAAGGGAAAAAGTCTTTTTTTGTCAAAAGCACGTCAAGCCTTTCCTTCAAAATATCTGCATATCCTTTCTGTTAAAGTTTCGGCATCAAGTCCATAAGCTTTTTCAAGTTCTTCACATGTGCCGTGTTCAATAAATTTATCGGGCCATCCGAACATCATCACAGGTGTCCTGCTGCCGTATTTGTTTAAAGCAGCCAGTACCGACTGTCCAAATCCGGCCGTTAACACATTGTCCTCTATTGTTATTATTAGCCGTGTCCTGTCTGCAGATGCATACAGGGCGGCTTCGTCCAACGGCTTTGCAAATCTTGCGTTAACGACGCCTATATCAATACCTGCAGCTTTTGCTTTTTCAGATATTTCAACTGCTGTATCAAGCATCCTTCCTATCGACCATATTTCAGCATCTTTCCCGGAAATTACCCGTTCACTTTTTCCTGTGATAATGCTGGCTTCGGAATTGCGTTTTGCAGCTGTTCCTCTCGGGTATCTTATTGCACATGGAGTTCCCGAGCCGACCGCATAATTAAATATCGCTTCAAGTTCGGCATCGCATGACGGAGCCATGACAGTCATGCCGGGCATGTGTGAAAGATATGAAAGGTCGAATATACCGTGGTGTGTCTCTCCGTCGGCGCCAACTATGCCTGCCCTGTCTATCGCAAATATAACGGGCAGATTTTGAAGACATACATCTTCCATTATCTCATCGTATGCTCTTTGCAAAAATGTAGAATATATGGCAACTACGGGTATATATCCGTTCCTTGCCAGCCCTGCTGCAAAAGTGGCCGCGTGTTCTTCTGCCAGGCCTACATCAAATGTCCTTTCCGGAAATATATTTTTAAATTCAATAAGTCCGGTACTCTCAAGCATGGCTGCTCCGATAGCCACAATGCGGTCGTTTCTCTTTGCATTTTCTATCACGGCATTAGCCAATACATCAGAATAATCGGCAGCATCAGTTGATACCTGTGCACCTGTTTCTTTGTCAAAAGGTCCTGTTCCGTGAAATTTTTCCGGGTGTTTTTCTGCCGGCACAAAACCTTTGCCCTTCTTCGTTATCGTGTGTATGATGACCGGTGCGTTTATCTGTTTTGCCTTGACTAAAGTATCTGTTATCTGATTGATATCGTGTCCGTCCACAGGGCCCAGATACTTAATGCCCATTTCTTCAAAAATAACACCTTCATCTATTATGGAATACTTTACCGCATCTCGCATATGGCTCAAATATTTATATATATTATATCCCACAGCGGGAATTCCCGTGATTTTCTTTTTGATATTCTTTTTAATGTTAAGGTATTTTTTAGAGCTCCTCAGCTTAAGCAGATGCTTTGAAAGCCCGCCTATATTGGGAGAGATAGACATTCCGTTGTCATTTAATATAATCATCATTTTCTTTTTGCTGTAGCCGAGATTATTCAAAGCTTCAAAAGAAAGTCCTCCTGTAAATGCACCGTCTCCTATCACAGCAATTACATTTTCACTACCACCTTTTAAATCCTTTGCCGCGGCAAGACCTGCGGCAAAGGAGAGTGAAGCGCTGCCGTGTCCCGTGTCAAATATATCATGTTCACTTTCCTTGTTCTTAGGGAAACCGGAAAGTCCTCCGTATTTACGAAGTGTGTTAAAACGAGAGGCTCTGCCCGTCAGGATCTTGTGAACATATGTCTGGTGTCCGACATCCCATACTATCTTATCGTGCGGGCTTTCAAACACATAATGCAGTGCCAGTGTGAGTTCCACTACACCCAGGTTTGAAGCCAGGTGTCCCCCCGTATCAGATAACGTATCAATTAAAAATTCACGAATCTGATATGAAAGAAGCTTGAGTTCTTTCATATCCATTTTTTTGAGATCACCCGGAAAGTCATAGGAGGATAAATTTCGTTTGATCATAGCTGTACCTACTTCTGTCAATATGCCCTTCTGCTGAGTCTGTCAGCGATATAATTGAAAAATTCAGCATTGTCATAATACTTACTTAAAGCATCCTTAGCTTTTTCCGTAAGCTGTTCGAGTCTTCTGTATGATGTCTCTATTCCATATATAGAAGGATAAGTAGCTTTATGACTGATGTCATCGCTTCCCGGCTTTTTGCCGAGCTGCTCTTCGGTGCCCGTTACATCGAGGATATCATCGGCCACTTGAAATGCAAGACCCAGATTTTCGGAAAAGATAGTCAGATCCTCCAGCAGCACTTTGTCAGCACCGCCTAATCTGGCACCGGCTCGTGTGGCCGCAATTATCAGCGATGCCGTCTTTGTGAGATGTATGTAATCAAGCATCTCTCCGGAACATTCTTTGTTTTCCGCCTCAATATCAGCTACCTGGCCTGCAATTATTCCGTAACAGCCCGCGCCGTGTACTATCTCATAAGATGCAGAGATCCTTTTTTTTAGCTCATCAAAATCATCAAAGAACATCAGTTTGTCCCTGTTTGTAGTTTCAAACGCCGCTGTAAGAAGCGAATCTCCTGCCAAAGTCGCGATGGCTTCACCGTAAACTTTATGATTTGTGGGAACTCCGCGTCTCAGGTCATCGTTATCCATACAAGGAAGATCATCATGAATCATTGAATAGGTGTGTATGTATTCGATTGCACATGCATAAGGTAACGCAGTCTCATAATTTCCTCCTGCGAACTCACATGCCGCGAGCAAAAGTATCGGTCTTATGCGCTTACCTCCTGCTGTTAGACTGTACTTCATGGCTTCATATATAGTGTGGCTTTTGTTATCGACCTCCGGAAGATAGTCGAGGAGATGATCTTCAATCACTTTCTTATATTCACTGTATGTAAATTCGCGCATCATTTATCTCCTCTCTTTGAATACGTTTCAATCTTTTGCTTGGCTTCGCTTAATATCCTGCTGCATTCTTCATAATGCTTATATCCTTCTTCAAAGCATTTCATAGCCTCTTCCAAAGATATGTCTTCATTCTTTAGCATTTCTGCAGTTTTTTCAAGATCAGCCAGACATTTCTCAAATGTCTTTTTTTCAGCTGCCATTTTTTATCCTCCTAATATCTGTAACACAGGTGTCTGCTTCACCGTCTGCAAATACAATCGTTATATGCTTATTTTTATACAAATCACCCGTGTCCCTTATGAACTTTCTGTCACTGTCTATAACTGCCGCATATCCTCTGCTCATTATCGCAGTCGGATCCATAGAAAGGATTGTCTCTTTCTGTTTTTCACAGGCATGTTCAAACTCTGTTATCCTTGCATTTAAATCATAAAATATACTTTCAGTCAAGTGTGATATTCTTGAAAATCCCATTTCAACTCTTTGCATCATTATCTGTGAAAACCGGCTGATGTCGTGCTGTCTAAGTTGTGTTTCCTTATATCTCACAATGTTCGACAAGGAAATATTGAGACTTTCCGCAAGTTCTTTTATATGCCGCTTCAGCTGTACTGTATCAGGTACTGCAATCTGAGCGGCTGCAGTAGGTGTTGCGGCTCTTACATCCGCGACAAAATCAGCTATCGTAAAGTCGGTCTCATGACCTACCGCTGATATCACAGGTATATGCGATAAAAATATAGCCCTTGCAACGGTTTCTTCATTGAAGGCCCACAGATCCTCTATGGAGCCTCCGCCTCTCGCTGCTATTATGACATCAATGTTATTCATATTCATGTTTATGTCATTTATAGCCGCAGCTATATTTCTTGCGGCATCCGCTCCCTGCACCGGTACCGGATATATGAGTATGTCTGTCATGTCATTTTGAAGTTTTACAGTCCTTATTATATCATTTACAGCAGCGCCGGTTGAGGATGTTACAACTGCAACCCTGCATGCAAAATCCGGTACGGGTTTCTTTTTTTCGGGATCAAACAGTCCTTCTTTTTGAAGTTTTTCTTTTAATTTTTCAAATGCAATCGCAAGATCCCCTCTGCCCGATACTTCTATGTCACGAATGTTGAGGGAATATCTTCCGCCGGCCTCATAAACAGAAATATAACTATCTGCTATGATCTCCATACCTTCATTTAGTTCGTATCTGAGCTCGCAGACTTTAGCGGCATGAAGAAAACAATTTATAGTGCTGTTCTCATCCTTTAGTGAAAAATATACATGTCCTGAACTGTGATATTTGAGATTGGATATTTCACCTATTACGGAAACACTGCCTAAAAGCGGATCGGTTTCAAGCACGCGTTTTATATATCCGTTAAGTTGTGACACTCTGACAGGCCTTAAAGCCATTTCTTCTTACCTCCCAGGATTGCAGTCCCAACAGCATTGTCAGATGAAAGTGAAATTTCACCAAATACTATATCAAGCCAGGACACATTCGAGCGAGTGATAAAATGCTTGTTTGAAAATATATTTCTTATCGTCTTGCTCGATGCAACGCCTCCTGATATGAGTACTTTATTTATTCCCGTTATTTCAGAAGCTTTTACACTTGCTTCGATAATGCATTCAGCTATCTTTTCGAATATCTCTTTTATAAGCATACAGAGGAGGCGTTTGTCTGAAGATCTTTCGATACTGAAATTTACTTTTTCATGTTTGTTTTCAATATTGCGGAGGTTCCTTCCCTGTTGTATTGAGATAATCATACGCCGGCACTGTGTCTCTATCCCCGACAAATTGAAGCGCACCCCTGAAGGTTCTGAATTCACAGATATATTTTTCAGTCTACCGGTCGTTTGCTGAAAAGCTTTTGATGCTATTTCATCCATTGCTCCGCCGGAAGGAAAAGGCATTCCCATCGCTACACCGGTACGATCAAGCAGCTGTCCGAAGGAAATGTCTTTTGAACCGCCTATGAGATTGACACTTTCGGGGCATCCCTTTTCGTATTTCACTTTAAGTATATCGCATGTTCCTCCCGATATATGCCAGCACAGAAATTCATCATTATCATTATTAAAAGCGCTGAAATGCTTTACAGCCTCTATATGGCCCTCCTGGTGAGAAAAATCAACATAGGGAACACTGCAGGCTGCAGCAATTGACTTCCCGGCGCTGATACCGGCTTTAAACACGGGCATGTATGAGCCTTCAAGAGGTCTCGGCTTTGAAGAAACAGAAACCAGTGTCAATTCACAGCCTTCAATATTTTTACTGAATGCATCATATATAAGTTCCGGGATGTTCTCAATATGCTGAAAAAGGGCGTTGGATTGCCTCAATCCTCGATCGCCCTGTTTTACTGTCAGCTTTTTTCTTTCATCTGCAATGATATTATAATTATCATCAACGATAGCAACTGATGTCGTATAGTTGCTGGTATCAATTCCCAAAACACATTTTTTATTGTACATAGTTTTTTTCTTTTATCAGTCCGCCTAAAAGCCCGTTTATAAATTTTCCCGACTTTTCAGTTCCGAATTTCTTTGCAAGCTCGACTGCTTCGTTCGCAGCAACAGCATCGGGAGTCTCTTTCTTGTAGAAAATCTCCGTTGCGGCAAGTCTTGCTATGGCCAAGTCTATTTTATTCATCCTAGCAGTAGTCCACTTGAGGGCGTTTCTGTTTATTGCCGCATCTATCAGATCAAGATTTTCGCACAGCTTTTCTGTCAAGTCTTTTGCATACTTTTTATTTGGCTGGTCCGCTATTTTTTCAGTTATGTAATTTTCTATATCATCTGCTGTGAGATTTTTTTGCGCTTCCATTTGAAAAATCAATTGCATAAGTATCTCTCGCATCTGTCTGCGTGTCATTTGTTAATTTATCCTCCGGTGCGGAATGTATTTTCCAAATATTAATTATATCATATCAAAATTGCTTTTGAAAAACAATCAATCCGTGCTATCTAGCGCAGGCCCCATATCGTTATCTATATACAGCTTTACCTTCTCGATGCGTCTGTCTTTTATGGATTCGATCGTGAATGTGTAGTTGTCGATTATAAGCATGCGTTTTTCAGTTTCGTCATCATCGGGTATCTCCCCTAATATGTCGAGCAGAAAACCTCCGATGGTCTCACTGCTGCCGGATTGGAAGTCGGTGCCTAAAGCCTCGTTTACATCATCGAGACAGGTAAATCCGTTTATCATGTAGTTGTGACTGTCAAGCTGAACGATATCAGCTTCCTTATCATCATATTCGTCATCGATTTCACCCATTACTTCTTCAATGATATCTTCCATAGTAACGATGCCGGCAAATCCACCATATTCATCAATCAGTATTGCTATATGCTGGCGTGTTTTTTGAAATTCATAAAACAAAGAATCAATATTCTTTGTCTCCGGCACCATATAGGGGGCCCTTAATATCTGAGATATGTCCAGGTTTTTCAGACCGACTTCACTCGCTTTCCTGAAAAAGTCCTTAATATTAAGTATGCCTATGATATTGTCGCTGTCTCCCTTATATACTGGTATTCGCGAATATTTCAGCTCCATAAATTCATCCATATATTCATCGGGAGAGTCGTTTATATCTATAGAAAACACATCTGTGCGAGGAGTCATTATCTCATATGCAAGTTTATCATCAAAGGCGAATATACTGTCTATCATCTTCATTCCCGCCTCTTTCAATGCACCGCTCTCCTGTCCTGACTCCAGCATGGACATTACCTCTTCTTCAGAAAATTCATATTCATCTGTATTTACATCCTGCCGGCATATATACAGAAAAAGATTTGCAGTTTTTTCAGATATCCATGCAAAGGGCTTGCCAACACATGCAAGTGCGCTTATCATGCCGCAGTGAGCTTTTGATATTAATTCTGCGTGTTGCAGTGCAATCTTCTCAGGGAATATCACACCAAATACCGATACCAAATAGGAAACTGCGATTGTGATTATTATCGAAGCAGAGAAACGCGGCAACGGCATTCCAACGCTTCCAAGAAAAACAGCGAACCTGTTATAGAAAAATACAAGCGTCAATACTACGATAATCGTATCCGTAAACAGTGTAAAAACTCTGATGCTGGTATTGAGCCTGCGAATATTTTCAGTAAGGTGAAGGAGTTTACGTGCAGCCTCATCACCTTCTTCCGCACTGTTTTTTAGCTTTCCCCTGTTTACTGTTCTTACTGCTGTCATTATAAGTGAAAAATAGCCGAGTAAAATTATGCAGGCTATAATAATTATTAGCTGGGCGGGTATAGATAGCCCGGGGTCAGGATTTGCATCCATTTTTTTGCGACTTCTCCTTTCTTATTATAAAGTTCTTATACGCGGGATGTTTCATCTTTATCTTCAGTATCTGCTGCGGATGCGGAGCGGAATCGATCGGATCGCCCTCCTCATCAGTCATATATGTAAGCTTTTGTCTGAAAAAATCGGTGTACGGACCGAAAACTTCTATAGTTTCTCCAATTTCCATTTTATTTCGTTGCTCAACCGTTGCCATGCGTGTCGTCTCATCGTAATCGAGCACTTTCCCGGTAAATAAATAATCCCTTGTATATGCGCCGGTACGGTAATTCTGATCTCGACCTGTCGGCTTGTTAAAGTAAAATCCGGTTGTAAATTCCCTGTGGCTTACTTTTTTCAACTCATCCATACAGGTGCGATCAAATTTGTAATTTTCGGGATCACGGTAATACTGATCAATGGCCTTCCTGTATGCGGCGGTCACTGTTGCTACATAGAACATGCTCTTCATACGACCTTCAATCTTAACAGAACTTATTCCGGCCTTAACAAGTTCAGGAATGTGTTCTATCATACAAAGATCGCGTGAGTTCATAATATAAGTACCGCGGTCATCCTCCTCTACCGGGAAGTATTCTCCCGGACGTTTTTCTTCAACGAGTGAATATTTCCATCTGCACGGATGCGCGCATAAACCTCTGTTTGCATCGCGTTCCGTCATGAAGTTGCTTAGAAGGCATCTGCCGGAATACGATATGCACATAGCCCCGTGAACAAATGATTCAAGTTCCAAATCTGCAGGGATACCGTCTCTGATCTGTTTTATTTCTTCAAGCGTAAGCTCGCGTGCGAGAACGATCCGTTTCACACCCTGATTATACCAGAAGTTTGCAGTCATACGGTTTGTCATATTTGCCTGAGTACTCAAATGTATTTCGGCATCCGGGATCTTATCCTTTATCATTTCAATAATAGCGGGATCTGAAACTATAAATGCATCAAATCCTATCATTTTTACTGTATCGATATATTTATCAAGTTTGGGTATATCTTCGTTGTGCGCAAAAATATTTACGGCCAGGTGGCATTTTCTGCCTTTTCTGTGTGCATACGCCACGCCTTCTTTTAATTCATCGACAGAAAAATTGTCAGCCCCTGCTCTGAGGCTGAATAGTTCTCCTCCCATATACACGGCGTCTGCGCCGTATTCAATGGCTGTCTTAAGTTTTTCAAGGTCTCCTGCCGGAGATAAAAGTTCTATCTTTCTGTTCAATGATAATTGTTCACCTCTTTATATGCACATATATGAGAGATACTTGTTAATCTCCTTGCAAAACACTTACAGTGATGCCGTCACCTGCCGGTATCACGGAAGTGTAGATGCCGTCAAGACATGTTATGTGTTTCAAATAGTTCCGCATACGTCTGATACTGGTCTTGTATCTGCCGGACGGATCATATTCGTTCGAAGCTGTTGCACCCTTTAAAAGCACATTGTCGGATACAATGACTGCCCCGCATACACAAAGCTTAAGCGCCTTGTTAAAATAATCTTTGTAATGACTCTTTGCGGCATCTATAAAAACCATGTCATAACTGTAATAAGCTTCTTTTCCGCATCCGGCTCTGTTTGCCATATCATCCAAAGTCTTTGAGGCGTCACCTTTTATTACTTCTATGCGGTTTGAATAGCCAAGCCTCTCTATATTGGAAACCGCTTTGCTGTATTTGTTTTCATTTGATTCAAGAGTAGTTATGCGGCAATTTTTGCATGCTGCCGCAAATACAGATGCCGAATAGCCCACAGCAGTTCCGATCTCCAGTATTCTCCGTGGTCTTAAAGCACAGATAATACTCACGAGGACAGTCTCGGTATCTTGTAATATTATGGGGACACCCTCTTCTTCAGCTCTTTTGCGAAAATCCGCAAGTTTTCCAGTAAGCGGTCTGTAAAAGTGTTTTATATATTCTGTTATAACATCATTTGTTATATTCATACTTGCTAATACCACTTGTTTTCCTGTACCACCCGTTGATGTTCAGCATATGTTCTGGAATAAATCACCTGACCGTCTTTGGTAGCAAAAAAGTAGAGATAGTCATTTTTTTCATAATTTATACAGCTTTTTATCGTGTCTGTAAGTACAAAGCAGATCGGTCCGGGAGGAAGTCCCTTGTACTTATAAGTGTTATATTTTGAATCAATCTTTGTTTCTACAACTGTAACATCCACATGTTTTTTCTGTGTTGCATAATTTATGGTGACGTCTGACTGAAGATTCATATTTTTGTTAAGCCTGTTCATAAATACACCGGCTATAGCAGACATGTCCTCCTCAAAATTCGCTTCAGATTCAACTATTGATGCAAATATAATAAGTTCTCTTATTGAAAATCTCGATTTTTCCATGTCAGGCTTAATGGACTTTAACTTCTTATCCATATGATCAAGCATCTGTTCTGTACATTCCTTTACGGAAGGCTTTTCTGACATTACAAAATATGTTCCCGGGTAAAAGTATCCTTCCAGAGGATACATGACATTCTTTCCAAGTATATCATCATTTAAAAACCAGTACTTATCTATAAGCGTCTTAAGATAGTTCCTATCTGACCATTGTTTCAAAACCTTTTTCTTGGATGCTCCCGTAATATCAGCTATCTTGACTGCCGCCTGCGGTATGGTGCTTCCTTCTATAACGGTAAATTTCTTGTGCAGCAGATATTTTTTGTCAGCTATGCTTATAGCCCGTATGATCTCCTCGAGGGTCATGTTCTTATTGAAAGCATAAACATTTGCCTTAAGATTGTCCGGCGCGCAGAACTTCATGTATATCCTGCCTGCAAGTCTGCTGTTTACAAGACCTGCTTCATCAAGTTGTTCGAGCACCTCATAGGAAGTACTGCCCTGCTTTATGGTAACCGTTACATTTTTGCTCGTCATTGATGTTGCGCCTATTCCGTTTGAATAAAAAAGCAATGCGCCGCCAAGTGTCGTTACCAGGATTATCAGCACGATCAAAAATATCCGCTTACCTGATCTGTTTTTTTGTTTGGATCCCATTAAATAAAAATCTCCTGTGTGTTTTCAAATAATTAAAAGTAAGGGACGATAAACGCCCCTTGTACAAACTTTATTTGGATCTGCCGAGATAGTCTCCCGTACGAGTATCGATTTGAACAATCTCACCTTCATTTATAAAGATAGGAACCTGCACAACGGCACCGGTCTCAACCGTAGCGGCCTTTGTCACATTTGTCGCCGTGTCGCCTTTGACTCCCGGTTCGGTTTCTATTACTTTTAGATCCACAAAGTTAGGTGCTTCTACCAGAAAAGCTTCTTCTTTATAAAACTTGATTGTAGCTTCGTCATTTTCTCTAAGATACTTCATAGCTTCTTCCACCTGATCGCGATTCAGCGGAAGCTGGTCGTAAGTTTCAGGATCCATAAAATAATACAGCTCGCCATCATTATAAAGATATTGCATTTTTTTTGTTTCTATATGTGCCTTCTGAAATTTATCATCCGGGTTGAACGCATCTTCTCTTATTGCTCCGGTATATATATTTTTGTACTTTGTTCTTACGAATGCACTGCCCTTTCCCGGTTTTACATGCTGAAAGTCAAGTACAACATATGGCTGTTCGTCCATTTCAAAAGTCATGCCTTTTCTAAAATCTCCTGCCGTAATCATTGAATTTTCCTCATTTCTTTTGTCTTTTCAAATAACTGATACAACTAAAGTATCATAAGTTCCTTTGGTGATTTTACAGTATTTATTATACCAAAATCAGTTATAATTGCCAAGTCCTCGATACGTACGCCGAATTCATCCGGAATATATATACCGGGTTCTACAGTAACAGGCATATTTTCTTCAAGTATCTCATCACTCTTAGAATTTAAAGTCGGCGCCTCATGGACATCTTTTCCGACACCGTGGCCTGTCCCATGTATATAATACTCACCGTACCCGGCCTGGTTGATTATATCTCTTGCAATTTTATCTATATCAAAACATCTTACGCCTGCTCTGCAGGCGTTAAGAGCTGCAGTCTGTGCTGACAGAACCACATCGTAAATTTCAGCCATCTTTGCTGTTACACTGCCCATCGCAAAGGTCCGGGTCATGTCTCCACAGTAACCTTCAACTACAGCACCCATGTCTATAGTCACAAAATCGCCTTTTTCTATCTTTTTATCCGAAGGTTCTCCGTGAGGATGCATGGTGTTAACACCTGATACACATATGGTAGGAAATGAAAGACCTTCAGCGCCATAGCTCAAAAATGTCTTTTCTATCTCCTCAGTCACTTCGATTTCTGTCATGCCGGGAGTTACAAATGTCAAAATGTGTTCATAACACTTGTCACCCATTGCTGAGGCTTTTGATATTTTTAAAAGTTCTTCCGGCGTTTTTACCATGCCGGTTTTATATTTGCCGTTCATAGTCATTTTTCAGTCATTAATCCGCCTTTCCTTTATCATCGGTTTCAGACGCCTTTTGTACTTCGGCCGCAGCATTTTCCTCCCTTGCTTTTGCTTCCTGTCTTTCTTTTTCAGTTAATACAGCCTCACCGAGGATCTTATATACATCATTCATCATTACTGAAAATCTCAGCTCGCACTGGATGTATTCAGCCGCCTTTGGATCCCGGACTATTATAGCGTAGAGGTCTTGGAACTGCTTCATCATGTCGTCTGTTATTTCTTCCCCTGACATCTGCTTTGTCTGAATCGAAAACTGCTTCTGCTGAAAATCCTTCAACATCTTATCCAGATGTTCATTTTTAGAGATCTGGGTTTTTAATTCCATGTACTGTTTGTATTCTTCCGATCCCTGTATTGCCCTTTTAAGATTGTAAGCTTCATCATAAACGTTCATTTTTCAAATTCCTTTCCTGATTTCTTCTTTTTATTGCAGCTGCCGGCACTCAGGTCGGTTAACAATAACTATTTTATGTATCCAAGCTGCAGATAAAAGATTGACATCAAACTTCCATAAAGATTGGGAGTATCACCGGGTTTCTTTTGGTTTTATCATAGATAAAACGTCTGAGGCCGTCTCTTACGGCATTTTTCATCGATGTCCAGTCGCTGTTGGAAGTTCTCGCTGAATTGTCCATGATATTTGCGACCAGTCTTGTAGCCTCTCCGATCAGATCCTCATTTTCTCGTACATATACAAAACCTCGGGAAATTATGTCCGGTCCCGATACGATCATCCTTGTGGATTTGTCTATCGCTGCTACTACTATTATAAGACCCGATTCTGAAAGCAGTCTCCTGTCTCTTAAAACAATATTGCCTACATCTCCCACTCCCAAACCGTCTACCATCACATCACCTGCCTGAGCTTCTTTCTCAGTTTTGAAAGCGCCGTTTTTACCAACAGTAAGTGAATCTCCGTTTTTAAGTATGAATATGCTGTCTTTTGTCCTTCCCAGATCTTCAGCAAGATCTGCATGCATCTTAAGGTGACGATATTCACCGTGTACAGGCATAAAATATTTGGGTCTTATAAGAGTATGTATAAGCTTTAGTTCTTCCTGACATGCGTGTCCCGATACATGTATATCGGATATGTCTGAATATATAACCTCCGCACCTTTTTCGAATAATCTGTTTACAACATTGGCCACTGTCTTTTCATTGCCCGGTACAGGTGTTGATGAAAGCACCACCACATCACCCTGCTTGATTTTTATCGCTTTGTGCTCAGAATTTGCCATTCTCGCAAGAGCAGACATCGGTTCACCCTGACTTCCGGTCGTTATTATGACTATCTCCCTGTCGGGACAGTTTTTAGCTTGATTGATATCTACAAGTACTCCTTTTGGGATCTTGAGATAGCCGAGTTCTGTGGCGAGACCGATTACATTCACCATACTGCGTCCAGAAACTGCCACTTTACGGTGGAACATTACGGCATTGTCTATTATTTTTTGTATTCTGTGGACGTTTGAAGAAAATGTTGCGACTATTATCCTTGTTTTTGAGGATCTGAAAATGTTTTCAAGGGCCTCGCCCACATTCTTTTCAGATGCCGTGAACCCGGGTCTTCCGGAATTTGTACTGTCGCACATCATCAAAAGCACACCTTTCCTGCCTATTTCAGCAAGCCTGCCGAAATCTACAGGTTCACCGTCGACCGGTGTATAATCGACTTTAAAATCACCTGTATGGAAGAGCACACCTGCAGGCGTATCTATTGCAAGACATATCGAATCTGCTATCGAGTGTGTAGTTCGTATTGTTTCTATCGAAAAAACTCCGATATTTATCTTGTCTCCCGCCTTTATCGTATGCAGATCCCCCTTTAATCCGTGTTCATCAAGCTTGTGCTCGATCAGGCCGAGCGGAAGCCTGGTACCATATACAGGAACCTTGATCCTTTTTAATAGATATGGTACTGCTCCTATATGGTCTTCGTGACCGTGAGTTATTATCATACCTCTTACCTTGTATGCGTTTCGGATAAGATAAGTGAAATCAGGTATGACAATATCTATGCCATACATTTCGTCATCGGGGAAACTGAGACCGCAGTCAATTATCAGTATGTCATTTTTATACTCCAGAAGGGTCAGATTTTTCCCGATTTCATGCAGCCCTCCCAGAGGAATTATCTTGAGCTGTTGTTTTGCCCCTCTTCCCTCTCTTCTGTTTGTACTCATTAAATCTCCTGTTCTGTTGTTGCCGTTCAGTTTGAAAAGCTTATTTTACGACTATATTCACCAGCTTTCCGGGAACTGATATGACTTTGACGATATCTTTACCCTCAATAAGCTCCTTCACTCGTTCATTCTCGAGAGCAAGCTTTTCAAACTCATTTTTTGTTATGTTCGCTGCTACCTTGATTTTTTCTTTTACTTTCCCGTTTATTTGAAGCACTGCTTCCACAATGTCTTGTACGAGCGCCGATTCATCACTCTCAGGCCACGCTTCATTGTATACCCTCTCAGTCTTACTGAACGCTTCCCACATTTCCTCACACATGTGCGGTGTAAACGGTGACAGCATTAATATGAGCTTTTCAAGCGCCGACACAAAAAGTCCCTCGTTCATTTCCGCATCTCTCTTGTATCTGTATAGTTCATTTACAAATTCCATGATAGAACTGATTGCAGTATTGAAACTGAATCTTTCCCCAATATCTTCGGTAACTTTTTTGATGGTTTTGTTAAGAACAAACATAAGCTTTTTGTCATCATCGTTTTTAGGTTCAATCTCCTCTGCAGCGGTCATACCTTCTTCGACGGCATTATATATTAGTCTGTATACTCTGTTGAGGAATCTGAAACTTCCCTCAACGCCTTTGTCCGACCAGTCAAGTTCTCTTTCCGGCGGCGCTGCAAACAATATGAACAGCCTTGCTGTATCGGCTCCGTATTTTTCGATTATATCAGCGGGACTTACTACATTTCCTATGGATTTGCTCATCTTTTTGCCGTCTTTTATAACCATGCCCTGAGTTAAAAGGTTTTTAAAAGGCTCCTCCTCGGCCACATACCCGAGATCGTACAAAGCCATCTGGAAAAATCTTGCATACATAAGATGAAGTATGGCATGTTCCACACCGCCTATGTACTGGTCGACATTCATCCAGTATTTTACCTTGTCGAAAGCGAATGCTTCGTCATCATTCCTGGCATCGCAGTATCTCAGGAAATACCATGATGAATCCAAAAAAGTATCCATAGTGTCAAGTTCCCTTTTTGCCGGTTTCCCGCATACCGGACATACAGTTTTGCGAAATGTCTTGCTTGTTGCAAGCGGACTTTCACCTTTTCCTGTAAATTGAACATCTGTAGGCAGGAGTACAGGCAGATTTTCTTCTTTTTCAGGAATCCATCCACATTGATCGCAGTATATCATCGGTATAGGAGTCCCCCAGTATCTCTGTCTTGAAATCAGCCAGTCTCTCAATCTGAAGTTGATTGCCTTCTTACCTATCTTCCTTTCTTCAAGGTAATTGATTATTTTGTCTATCGCTTCCTTATTGTTCAGGCCGTTGAACAATTCAGAGTTTATCATCTTTCCTTCAGCTTCAAAAGCCGCTGTAATATTATTGATGTCGATGTCGGGATCCGCCGGTTTTACTACCGGTATGATCTCGATATCGAACAGCTTTGCAAATTCAAAGTCTCTCTGATCGTGCGCCGGAACGGCCATTATAGCACCTGTACCGTAATCCATCAGTACGTAGTCGGAAATATATATGGGAATGCGTTTACCGTTTATAGGATTTATGCAGTATCTGCCAATAAAAACACCTGTCTTTTCATTGGCGGCCGAAGCACGTTCGATGTCACTCATATGCTGTATTTTGTCAATATACTCGTTTACCGACTCTTCATATTCAGTACCTGCTACAAGCTCTGAAAGGAATGGATGTTCAGGCGCAAGCACCATATAAGTAACACCGTAAAGCGTGTCCGTTCTTGTCGTGAATATATCGAGACTTTTGTCGTAACCTTCGATTTCAAAGGTCACTTCCGCGCCTGTGCTCTTTCCGATCCAGTTTTTCTGCATCGTCTTTACTTTTGAAGGCCATCCTTCCAGAATGTTAATGTTTTCCAAAAGCCTGTCGGCATACGCGGTTATTTTGAAATACCACTGTGAAAGCTGTTTTTTTCCTACTTCCGAACCGCATCGTTCACATCTGCCCTCCACGACCTGTTCGTTTGCAAGTACTGTCTGACAGCTCGGACACCAGTTGACAGGGTTCTCCTTTTTGTATGCAAGTCCTTTCCTGTAGAATTGTATGAAGATCCACTGCATCCACTTATAATAATCAGGTTTGCAGGTGGCAACTTCTCTGTCCCAGTCGTATGAGAGTCCTATCTCGGTAAGCTGACGTCTCATCTCATCGATGTTTTCAAGCGTCCATTTGCTCGGCTCAACACCGTTTTTTATTGCGGCGTTTTCTGCCGGAAGTCCGAAAGAATCCCACCCCATAGGATGCAGGACGTTATATCCCATCATCTTTTTGAAACGTGCTATCACGTCGCCTATGGAATAGTTTCTTACATGCCCCATGTGCAGCTTGCCGGACGGATATGGAAACATCTCAAGTATGTAATATTTTTTTTTATTTTCATCCTCCTCTGTCTTGAATGCATTAGTTTCAGACCATATCCGCTGCCATTTAGATTCTATCGAATCAAAATCATACTTTTCTTTCATTTTTTTAACCTTCATTTCTTAATATTCAGTAGACTCATATATTTTCAAAGGCTTCTGCATCACAGTCGCCCCAAAGCTTCTCGATGTTATATTTTTCACGCATTTCATCTGTCATTAGGTTGACGACAATATCGCCGTAATCCATCAATATCCAGCCGGAATTCTTTTTGCCTTCTACATGTTTTACACTCACTCCCATATTTTCAAACTTATCTTCAACTTCATCGCGCAGGGCCGAAAGCTGTCTCGGATTTCCTCCTGACGCAATGATGAAGTAATCCGCAAATGCAGATTTTTCTCCTATGTTTATAAGAATTATGTCCGCAGCATTTTTCTTACTGAGTATTTTTGCTGCGTGAAGTGCCATTTCTTCGCTTTTCATCAGTTTTTTTCTCCTTTTCATAAAACCATTCAAGTGTGCGCTTTGATTCAGGATCATAGTCTACACCCTCTGATTCAAGATGTTCTATAGTGTTTTTCAGGCAGTATATGCATGCCTTGTCTATATCTTTCAAGGCAAGCTGCCTGAGTTTGTCAACTCCTGCGTAACTCCGTGAGATTTCTGCCGCATCAGCCACGAAAAGTATCTTTTCCAGAAGTGACATCTCCGGACGTCCCGTTGTATGATACTCTACAGCATTCAATATATCTTTATCGGTTACGCCGTATTCATTTTGCATCAATCTGGACGCGATTTTACTGTGTGAAAGCGCAATATTGTCAAGATATTTATCCTGCAGTTCGAATTCCCTGACATATTCGTTAATTTTCGCCGCAGTATATGATCTTCCCCTGCACATGTCGTGAAACATCGCAGCGACTGCAGCCTTTTCAGGATCTGCCCCGAACTTTTCAGCCATCTTTACAGACAGATCTCTAACTCCGATCGTATGACGCATGCGAGATTCCTTAAAATCATTTTTTATATTCGCTATAAACTTTTCGTAAAGCTTTTCATTTATACAGACCATTTGCCTTTATATACCATTTTATATACGATGGAATCATCCCGTTCACATTTTCGTCATTTGCCAGTTTTTTTCTTACTTCTGTTGATGAAACATCTATTCGCCTGTTATGTATCTTTACTATACTCGTCCCGTGCTCAGCATGTATCCTTTTTATCGTCTCATCAAGCTCGACTTCTTTGTAGCCGGGTCTTACACCTATTATGTAGTAATAATTTTCTAAAAGCTCCTCCGCTTCTTTCCATATTTCAATATTTAAAAACGAGTCGGTCCCGCACATGAAATAAAGTCTGTCATCTACATCATATGCCGCTTTTACCGCACGCAACATTTTATACGTATATGATATACCCCTTGTCCGAAGCTCATAATTTGAAACCGCAAAACGTGTATCCTCTTCTGTTACAGCTCTAAGCATTGCGAGCCGATGATTGCATTCCGTAGTATCATGGCCCTGCTTGAACGGCTGTATATATGCGGGCATGAAGATCAATTCGTCGAGTCCGACTTCATCTGCAGCATCTTTAGCCAACGATATATGTCCGTTGTGTACAGGGTCAAATGATCCGCCGAATATTGCTACCTTTTTCATATGTTTTCTCCAAACAGTTTATTTGAATTTTATCTCAAGTTCTTTGAGCTGTTCATCCGATACAGGCGCCGGTGCGCTGCTTACCATACACTGCGCAGCCTGATTTTTGGGAAAAGCTATGACTTCTCTGATACTGTCCTGATCTGTAAGAAGCATTACAAGTCTGTCAAGACCGTATGCCAATCCTCCGTGCGGAGGCGCACCGTATTTAAATGCTTCTGCAATAAAACCGAATTTTTCATCTATCTCGTCATCGGAAAGGCCGAGAAGCGAAAACATCTTCTCCTGCAGAGCCGTTTCATGTATCCTGATGCTTCCGCCACCAAGCTCAACACCATTAAAAACTATATCGTAAGCATCAGCTCTGACCTTTAATGGATCCTTTTCGAGAATGTCGATGTCCTCTTCTTTAGGCGCTGTAAACGGATGATGTATGGCTTTAAGTCTGTTTTTTTCTTCATCTTTTTCAAAAAGAGGAAAATCAACGACCCATAAAAGATCAACGGCTTCATCGTCCAACAGCCCCATCTCATCTGCTATATGTCTTCTTAAAAAACTGAGCGCATTGAATACGATCTCAGACTTATCTGCGATAATCAATATAAGATCACCTTCCACCGCTTTGAATTCCGAAGCGATATCAAACAACTGATCTTGATCAAAGAATTTGTTTACTGATGATTTTATATCATTATTTCCAAGCTTTATCCATACAAGACCCCCTGCTCCGTAAGATCTTGCAGCTTCTGTGAGCTTATCTATCTTTTTCCTTGTATAAATGTCCGCGCCGCCGGTTATGCAGATGCCTCTCACATCGCCGCCTGAGCCTACAACATCTTCAAAGACTTTGAACCCGCAGTTTTTTACTTTATCATTTAATTTTTTGAGTTCGAATCCAAATCTTGTATCAGGCTTATCGCTTCCAAAACGTTCCATCGCCTCGGCATAAGAATATCTCGGAAACGGTGTGTCGATATCTATCCCTTTGATTTCTTTAAATACCCTTTTTAAAAAACCTTCCTGCAATGTTATTATATCATCCACGTCCACAAAAGACATTTCAAGATCTATCTGTGTAAATTCAGGTTGTCTATCTGCCCTCAGATCCTCATCTCTGAAACATTTTACGATCTGCATATATCTGTCTGTAGCGCCTACCATCAGAAGCTGCTTAAACATCTGGGGTGATTGCGGAAGAGCATAAAATGAACCCGGTTCCACCCTGCTTGGAACGAGGTAGTCTCTTGCGCCTTCGGGTGTTGATCTTATCAGCATAGGAGTTTCAACTTCAGTAAATCCGTTCTCATCAAAATATTCCCTTGCTGTTTTTGCTATTTTGTGCCGCAGCATAAGATTTTCCTGCATTTTTATTTTTCTCAAGTCTAAATATCTGTATTTCAGCCTGAGATTATCATCTGCATTGTCATCGTCCTTTATATATATAGGGGGAGTCTCCGCCTGTGCGTATATTACCATATCTGTTACATATACTTCTACGTCACCTGTAGGTATAGCGGTGTTTTCGGATTCTCGGCTCCTCACTGTCCCTTTTACCCCGATTACATATTCGCTTCTGAGCGTAACAGCTTTTTCAAAAAGCTGTTCAGGTGTTTTATCATCAAATGCAATCTGTGATATGCCGGTTTTGTCTCTCATATCACAAAATATCAAACCGCCCAGATTTCTACTTTTTGCAACCCAGCCGTTTAAAATCACTTCTTTTCCTATATCTTCTGTTCTCAATTCACCACACATGTGTGTGCGCTTATAAAGTTTTTTCATTACAATCATCCTGTTTAAATATTTTCACTTGCTTTTTTCCTAAGCGTTCCGCCTATATTTTCAAATGATACTTTTTCCTGGTCTCCGGTCTTCATGTCTTTTATAGTGGCCTTACCTTCGGATATTTCATCATCACCAAGAACTATAGTATTTTTAGCACCGATCCTGTCGGCATACTTGAACTGACCCTTGAATTTCCTCGCGAGCAAATCCATTTGTATATTAAAACCTTCGTTTCTAAGATTCCTCATCAATTCAAGTCCTTTATACTTGGCGGCATCACCCATAAAGGCGATAAAGGCATCCGGACCTTCGGGTTCTTCTATCTTTATCCCCGCAGCTTCCATAGTGAGCAACAGTCTTTCAATACCGAGTCCAAATCCGACTCCGGGTATAGGGGGTCCTCCCAGTTCCTCGATGAGATGATCATATCTGCCTCCGCCGCATACAGTTCCTTGGGCTCCTATATCTTTTGATATGAATTCAAATGCTGTCTTCGTATAATAATCCAGGCCTCTTACAATACTTGTGTCTACAACGTATTCTATACCTATGACCTCCAGATTAGATTTGAGCTCTGAAAAAGCACAGGCGCAGCTGTCACATAGATAATCCATCATGATGGGCGCTTCTTTGATCAGATCTTTACACAACGGTGATTTACAGTCGAACACGCGCATAGGATTTCTTTCATATCTTTCTTTGCATGTATCACAGAGGAGATCGTATTTAGGTTTTAAAAAACTGCGCAGTGCATCCCTGTACTTTTTCCTGCATTCAGGACAGCCTATACTGTTTATCCTGAGTTCAACATCCTTTATGCCGAGTCCGATAATGAACTCATGAGCCAGAGATATGACTTCAGCATCTGCCATCATGTTGTCTGTTCCGAATATTTCAACCCCGAACTGGTGAAAAGCACGTAACCGTCCTGACTGTGGCTTTTCATATCTGAAGCAAGCTATATTATAAAAATATTTCGTAGGTTGTATCTCAGCATACTGCTTATTTTGCACGAATGCCCGTACTACAGGTGCGGTACCCTCCGGTCTGAGAGTGATGCTCCTGTGTCCGTAATCTTCAAACGTGTACATTTCTTTTTGCACTATATCCGTAGTCTCACCCACGCCTCTTAAGAAGAGTTCTGTATGTTCGAATACCGGCGTCCTTACTTCTTTAAACCCATATGTTTTACAAAGATCTTCAAACTGTTTTTCCACGAAGTGCCACTTGTAAATTTGTTCGGGCAATACATCTTTCGTGCCTTTTGGTGCATTTGTCAGCATTATATCTCTGCTACCTCCTTTAACGGCGCAAACATGCCGCTACGCTTTCTCTCTATCATTTCACCTATTCTGTCAATATATATCTCGTAGTTTGAAACATTGGCCACTCTCTCATGCCTGTTTTCTTTCGGAAAATAAACTTTTGAGATGCCGCCTGCGCCAAGCGCAAACAAATTCTGATGTTCATCCATTATACGGATGTTGTATATGCATTCTGTCCCCGGCTTGCAATATCCCGTATTTTCTTCAGCGCCCGCCGTCTGTTTCTGCCTGTAAAGGTAGTAGGGCCTGTATCCGGCCTCTTTCATCTTTTTACGGCTCAAACGGAGCATTTTATTCACAGTCCCCGCTATTTTGTAGTGATAATCCCGGTCTATGGCTGTAAGACGCGAGGCTCTTTTTAGCGCAAGATTGTGCACTGTTATATTATCAGGTTCCAGCTTTGATATTTCTTTAACTGTAGCTGTGAAATCGTCTATATCTTCACCGGGAAGACCCGCAATGATGTCGGCATTGATCTCTTTTATGCCTGCATCGCGTGCAATTTTGAAAGCTTCCCGTATCTGCATGGCGGTATGTTCCCTTCCTATGATTTTGAGTGTTTGATCATTCATAGTCTGAGGATTTATGCTTATCCGTCTTACATCGGCGTCATGAATGACTTCAAGTTTGCTTTTTGTGATAGTATCAGGCCTACCTGCTTCCAAAGTGATTTCAAGCGTTTTTTCGTTTCTCAGCTTCTCGTTAACCGTACACAGAAAAGTCTCAAGCTGCTCATTGTCGAGAATGGTAGGCGTGCCGCCCCCTATATAAATCGTCTCTGCATAAAGCTCTTGTTCTTTCATACCACGCGATACATAATCGATCTCTTTGTACAATGCACGCAGATACTTGTCTATCTCCTCTTTTCCCTTCTGATTAGAAACAAACGAGCAGTACAGGCATCTGGTCGGGCAAAACGGTATTCCGATATATATGCCTGCGGATTTTTCCGGCGGCTTCCCGGAAATTCGCTGTTGATATCTGTAAATATCAATCGCCAAATCAGCCTTTTCTTCGTTTACCATACAGCAGTCAAGCAATTCTGCGCGTGCCTGTGTTTCAGATCCCAGTTTTCTTATCAACTCTCCTGCAAGTTTCACCGGTCTTATTCCTGTTATGATCCCCCATGGAGGGCTGCTTCCCGTAATATCTCTCAGTTTTTTATATATTTCTTTTTTAAGTGCGTTTTTATCATCAGTACCGCAAAAACAAAGAGCATCTTTCCTACCCTTTATAAGCGCAACATCTTCTATACATTCGAGTTTATACTGTTGAGGTCTCAAAAATACTTTTATGAGTTCTTCATACTCGTGCGTATTTTTTACATTTGTCAAAATAATATCATACAAAAGGATTGTGCTCCTTTTCATATCCGATTGTAGTAAGCCCCATATGCCCCGGAAGGACCTGAGTATCATCCGGAAGTATGAATATCTTTTCATGTATAGATTTTTTTATTTCTTCAAATGACGCACCTTCAAAATCAGTCCGCCCTATCGAAGATGCGAACAGCGTATCTCCACTGAACAGGATATTGTCAACGTATATGCACATGCCTCCCGGAGAATGTCCCGGAGTATGTATGAATTTAAGCTCCATTTCACCTATTTTGAGCATATCACCGTCATTTACATAAACATCCGCTTCGCATACTACAGGAGCCGGAAACATGTAATTACTCAAATTCAGTTTGGGATCGTTAAGAAGTTCCCGCTCCTTTTCACAGGCAAGCACTTTTCCGTTCGGGAAATCCCTGCGATACCCCTCTACCCCTCCTATATGGTCACCATGACCGTGTGTGAGAATTATATACTCCAGCTGGATTCCGCAATCTTTTATATGTTTTGTTATCTCGGGAACATAGCCGCCCGGATCCACCATAAATCCTTTTCCGCTGTCGTCATCTTTTACTATATATGTATTTGCTCCGCCCGGACCGGTTTGCGCCTGCGTTATTTTTATGTTCATATAACATCTCCTAAATTGATACTCTATAATGTTTCAGCTCTGTATACTTCAATAATGCCATTAACACTTTTCAATTTTGTCAATATCTTCTGCATCTGAGACGTGTTCGATATCGAAAGCGTCAGCAATATATGTAAAGTTTCATCTTTGCTGCTCTTTGCATTTACGCCGGATATGCGTGCGCCGTAATCCTCACATGCCTTTGAGATATTGGAAAAAAGTCCTTTGTGATCTTCAGCGATTACTGTTATGTCGGCATTATATGTCTTGTCCATTTTTCTTTGGTCCCATTCGACCTTTATGCAGCGCACCTTTTCGGATTCGGGCAGTGCCTTAATATTAGAGCAGTCTACTCTGTGCACTGATATACCGCGACCCTTGGTTATAAATCCGATTATATCGTCTCCGGGAACAGGATTGCAGCATTTTGACACTCTTATCATAAGGCCGTCCATACCATCTACCGTTATTCCGAGTCTATCTCGCTGCTTTTGTGCCGCTATCTTTCGTTTTTCATCTATATGCAAATTTTCAATTGTGTTTTCAAGCTTTGCTTTTTCCTGCTTTCGCTTATCATAATGATATTTGAGAAGCTGGTTCACAACTTTTGATTGGAATGCTCCGCCGTAGCTTATCTGTGTATACAGCTCATCGAGCGAATTCACATTGAGATCTTTGATTGCACGGTTCAGATATGTGCTTTTAAGGACATTCTGAGGGTCATAGCCTTTACGTCTGATATACTTGTCGATCATATCCTTGCCCTTCTCTATAGTATCTGAGTTGTTTTGTTTCTTGAGCCATGTCCTTATCTTGCTCCTGGCTGTGCTGCTTTTTGCTATCTTCAGCCAGTCTATACTGGGGCCGCTGGAATTTGACGATGTCACAATCTCAACTATATCTCCGTTTTCAAGTATATGATCTATAGTCACCATCTTTCCGTTTACCTTTGCGCCCACACATTTGCATCCGATATCAGTGTGGATCTTAAATGCAAAGTCGAGAGGTGTTGAACCCGCCGGCAGTTCCATGACATCCCCGCGCGGAGTAAATACAAACACCTGGTTTGCAAACAGGTCGACCTTCAAAGTTTCCATGAATTCCTTGGGATCCTTCATGTCTTTTTGAATTTCAATAGTATGTCTGAGCCATGAAAGCTTCACATCTTCCTGATCATTTGATACGCCTTCTTTATACTTCCAGTGCGCTGCAATACCATATTCCGCAACTCTGTCCATCTCATACGTACGAATCTGTATTTCAAACGGCTTTCCCGTCTCGCCTATTACAGTTGTATGAAGCGACTGATACATGTTCGGCTTCGGCATAGCTATATAGTCTTTGAATCTTCCCGGTATCGGTTTCCACATAGTATGGACTATACCCAGCACGGCGTAACAGCTCCTTACACTCTCCACTATGATCCTGATCCCTATAAGATCAAAAATTTCATCCAGCTGCTTGTTCTGATATTTCATTTTTTTATATATGCTGTAGAAGTGCTTGGAGCGTCCTTTGATCTCATACTTTATGTCAAAGTCTTTCAAAGCTTCTTTTATTTCATCTATGACATTGTCAATATATTTCTGCCGTTCTTCTTTCTTTTCGCTTACGTTTTCTTTCAATAACTGAAATGCCACAGGATCCATATGCTTTAATGCTATGTCTTCAAGCTCGAATTTCATATTGTACATACCGAGCCTGCCTGCAAGAGGCGCATATATTTCAAGAGTTTCATTGCTCTTGCCTATTATTTTTTCCTCTTTCATAAAGTCTATTGTCCTTAGATTATGCAGCCTGTCAGACAGCTTTATAATAAGAACACGTATATCCTTTGACATGGCGAGAAACATTTTTCGAAGGTTTTCAGCCTGACGTTCTTCTTTGCTTTCAAATTTTATGGAACCCAGTTTGGTAACTCCGTCGACAAGCAGAGCAACCTCCTCACCGAAATCTTTTACAAGCTGTTCTTTTGAATATTCGGTATCTTCGACCACATCGTGCAAAAGCCCTGCTGCGATAGTATCATCATCCATGCCCAGTTCAGCAAGGATTTCCGCAGCAGCAACAGGATGAATAATATACGGCTCTCCGGATTTCCTTAACTGACCGGCGTGCATTTTTTCAGCAATTTTATAAGCACGTTCTATGAGCTCGATATTGTAGTTCGGGTTAAGCCCCATGATGTACTCGAGAAATTCCGCTTTTGTTTTCATCTTTCCTTAATCTCATCATTCCCGCACAGTTAAACCGGGCGGGAATGATCTACTTCGAATTATTTTAATATACTTAATCTCTATACAACAGCACCGGAATTGGCATCTTTAGCTTTCTTGATACCGTCATACTTTTTCTTTTTTGATTTTTTGCCGCCGCTCTTGTTCTTTTTCTTCTTTTTTTCAAAGAACATTGTGAGGTCATAGTAGACGGGACTTGCGATGAATATCGATGAAAGACATCCTACCAGCACTCCGACCATAAGCGGCAGAGTGAATTCACGAATCGTGTTGCCTCCCATTATCAGGAGCGGTATCATTACAACAAGTGTAGTTACTGAAGTCATGACCGATCTTCCCAAAGTCTGGTTTATTGATACGTCTATCATGTCAATGCGATCCATCTTACGCATGTATTTCGCATTTTCCCTTATGCGGTCAAAGATTACAATCGTATCATTTATGGAGTATCCCACTACCGTCAATACCGCTGCTATAAACGGATTGTTTACAGTGACATTGAACACCAGATAGAACGTTATAAGAATCAGTATATCATGACAAAGCGCTATGATGGCCGTAAGGCCAAATCTCCATTCCGAAAACCTCATTCTTATATATACAAGCATGCACATAGCGGCTATGAGGATAGCTTTTATAGCATTGTTTCGCAGTTCTTTGCCGACAGAGCCTCCGAAAAGATCGTTTGCAAGAAATTTTATATTCTTTGCGTTAAGCTCTTTACCGACCGTATTTACGAGTTCATTAGTCTTGTTAATATCAAGTGCATCAGTTGTCCTTATTATTACTTGATTATTTTTGTCTCCGCTCAATACAACAGAACCCTTGGACATATCGACGCCCGAATGTTCCACGGCATCCGATACTTTTTCCGCGTCGACGACCTTGCCCATATCTATCTGTATCATGCTGCCGCCGGTGAAGTCGATCCCGAAATTAAGCCCTCTGAAAGCGAAGAATCCGACACCTATAAGTATTATTATTACAGGAATTATATATGTCTTCTTCCTGTATTTAAGGAAATGAAACTGTTTCTTTAAATTAAACGTTGTTGTTCCGTCAGCCCTTATACCGAAGTTACCGGGCTTTGCAAACTTACTGTTTGTTGAAAGCAGGCCGAGATAGAAATTAGTGACTACAACCGCCGTAAAAATACTTACGATTATACCTATCATCAGAGTCCATGCAAATCCCTTTACGCTGCTTGTTCCCATCTGATAGAGCACGACTGCAGCTATAAGTGTAGTGACCTGTGAATCTATTACCGTAGTCATAGCTCGTTTGGATCCGATCCTTGTTGCAGCGGGTATTGCTTTGCCGGCAATTATTTCTTCACGTATGCGTGAGAATATTACAACATTTGCATCTACAGCCATACCTACAGACAGTATAATGCCCGCAATACCAGGAAGTGTCAGAACGCTTCCCATCATTGCCATGATTGCAACAAGTATTACAACATAAAACAGCAATGCAATGTCAGCTGCCACACCCATCATTCTGTATCCTGCGACCATTATGATAAGTACAATTAAAAGACCTATAAGGCCTGCTGTGACACTTTTTTCAAGTGCATCCATTCCTATCGTCGCCGACTGCGTTGATGATGATATGACCTTTAGATCTACCGGAAGAGCGCCGCCTCTTATGAGTGCTGAGAGCTTACTTGCCTCTTTCTGTGAAAACCCGCCTGCACTCGTTATCTCACAGCTGTCTCCGCTTATGATTTTTTCTACCGTAGGTGCGGATTTTATCTTGTTGTCAAGCAGTATGACTATGGCATTATCTTTGACTTCAGCCTTGTCACTGTCTTTTTCATTTCCATAAGCAGATTTTACCATGCCGCTTATCGCATCTCTTGTAGCCTGTTCGAATTTCTTGGCACCTTCAGAAGTGAACTGCAGAGTTACTTTGTATCTTCCGTTTTTCGAATCCTTATCAATACCGGCATCCTTTACATTGTCACCGGTCATTATGAGCGACTTGTTAGCAAGTCTGAACTCCAGCTGCGCAGTCTGACCGATAGTATCTATTGCCTCTTGACTGTCTTCAGCTCCCGGAAGTTCAACACGTATCCTGTTCATACCTTCAACTGTGACAGTGGGTTCTTTTAATCCCATCTGATTGACACGTTCATTGATGACTTCCTTGGTCTGTTCCATCGTTTCTTGCAGTTTGTCTCCCGAAAGTTTGCCCGTGTCTGCTTCGAGTACCGCGTAAACACCGCCTTTGATATCGAGACCCAGCTGAACCTTATCCTTTATCGGGTCCATCACACCAGGTATCCCTCTGATTGTAAAATACCATCCGAAAATGACAAGCAGTATGATTAACAATGCTAAAATTCTTTTTGCTGTACGGTTCATTTGTTTTCTTTCTTTCTTATTTCTATACTCAGATATTAAAAACTATTTTTTTAATGTGTCCGCCGCTGCCGCATCCCCTGTTTTCGCACCATCGTCTGCAGCATCTTTAACATCATTTGCTGCAGTATCATTATCAGCCGAAGCGGAGGCTTTCTTTAACCTTTTAGGCATCGATCTCTTTGGAGTTTTTTCTTCTTCGTCTTTTTCAGGTTCTTTTTCGCTGTCTTTTTGAGGTCTGTTTCCGACTCTTTCATTTCTGTCAATAACAGTAGATACAGCCCATCTCATAATCTCAAACTTGACCTTGTCCGCTCCAACCTGAATAACAAGACTTTCGTCTTTAGTTTTTACTACTTTTCCGCATATGCCGCCTATAGTTATAACCTCGTCACCCACCTGCACGGCATTACGCATCTCGGTTAAACGTTTTTCCTGTTTTTTCTGTGGTCTTATAAGTAGGAAATACATAACTACCAGCAAAAGAACCAGAGGTATAAAAGTGGTAAGCAACTTTTGACTATTCATATTCTTTCTCCTTTTTTTGCAAGGCCATACATATAAAAGGCCGCTTGACATGCAGTAATCGTAAATTAGTGGTGCCGGCGATGGGGATCGAACCCATACGGTGTTGCCACCACGGGATTTTGAATCCCGCACGTCTGCCAATTCCATCACGCCGGCGAATCACAAAAAATTATAACACATGTAAAAACCCCCTTCAAGAACAAAACCGCATTTTCAAGTGCCTTTTATCTCGGAGCGGCAAGCATATGTTAAAAAAATCCAAATGATAATAATAATAAAAGGCGTACCCTTACTGAAATCTTAAAAACTTGTATTATCAAGCGCCTTTTTAAAATACTCTTATAACGTTTCGTTTGGTATTCTAAAGTTAAATGCTTGACATTTTTATTGTAAGGGAAAAAACTGTGCTGAAGCTAATCAGCACAGTACCTGTGTTTAAGATTTTTTCTTAACTGTTTAAAAGTTATTTACATTTTTTTCTTATACCTGTATTCCTTTTACGAGTTTGTAAGTGTCTCTTGCTATCATAAGCTCTTCATTTGTAGGTATGAGTATTATCTTTACTCTCGAATCATCTCTTGATATAACCAGTTCACGGCCTCTGACCTTGTTTTTAACGAGGTCAAGTTTTATGCCCAAATTGCCCAGATCATTGCATATGATGTCTCTCATGGATATGTCGTTTTCACCTACGCCCGCTGTAAATACTATTGCATCTACGCCATTCATTTCAGCAATATATGCGCCGATATAGAACCTCACCTTGTGTGCAAACACCTTGAGAGCAAGCATCGCTCTTTCATTTCCAGCAGCAGCGGCTTCTTCCAGATCTCTGAAATCGCTTGAAACACCAGATATACCTAAAACGCCCGACTCGTTATTTAGCACCTTGTTTACGCGACCCTGTTCCCACTGCATCTTTTCTCTTATATAAGTTACAATAGAAGGATCTATGTCTCCTGAACGGGTTCCCATAACGAGACCTTCAAGAGGTGTAAATCCCATAGAAGTATCGATACAGATGCCGCGTTTTATAGCCGATACAGATGCGCCGTTTCCAAGGTGGCATGTAATTATCTTGAGATCATCCAGATTTACATTGAGTATGTCGGATGCGCGTTCTGCAACATATCTATGACTTGTTCCATGAAATCCGTATCGTCTGATACCGAATTTTTCATAAAATTCATATGGTATAGCATAAATGTATGATTCCGGAGGCATTGTCTGATGAAATGCTGTATCAAATACCGCTACCATCGGCGTGGTGGGCATGAGTTCCTTGCATGCAGCAATTCCCAGAAGATTTGTAGGGTTATGGAGCGGTGCCAGATCCACGCATTCTTCAAGAGCTTCAATAACGCCGGCATCAATGATCACCGATTTTGCATATTTTTCGCCTGCATGTACAACTCTGTGACCTACCGCACCTATCTCATCCATAGAGCTTACGACACCATGCTCCGGATCCGCGACCGCATCGAGTACATGTCCTATGGCTTCCTTATGGCTTTTCATCGGTTCCTCAAGTTTGAACTTATCATGTGCGCCGACCTTTTCATGAGTAATGACGGACCCTTCCATACCGATTCTTTCAACGAGGCCTTTTGCCAGCAAACTTTCATTGGTCATATCGAGCACCTGGTATTTCAATGATGAGCTCCCGCAATTAATTACTAATACTTTCATTTTCCTTGTCCTCCGTGATTTATTTAATATTAATCAGCAAAATATATGCCACTGGAAGTGACTATTCTAATTATATTATTGCATGGTATGTTTTTCAAGTACATTAATTACTTTTGACAACGTCCGCGTTTCACAGTTTTTAGTTGCATTTATCATGCGAGTGTCAGACTTTCAGCGCTTTAATGCAAAATGCAAGACACTCATTCTTCATCGACTGGTCACTATTCGCGGTCTCTGAAGCATGTCGCAGGTTTTATAAAGATCTCTTCCCAGTATGATGCCGTATAAATCTGATGCGATAACATCGAATATCAATTGCTCCCATATCATATTATCAGGTTTTATATCTTTATTGATATTAGTAAGCACATCTATTGCAGGCCCGGTGTTCTTTATTTGTCTCAATATCCGGGCACCCTTTTCATTAAACGCCAGAACACGCGAATACAGTGGCTTATCTCCTCTTGTAAAACTGCAGTTTTTTATATTCATGAAGATGTGCACCAGTATACGTTTGACACTGCTTTCAGGACACCGTTTTGAATATATGCGCTTTACGAGGTCATCATAAGATGACGCATTTCTTATTTCAGACTTTATCTTATTTTCAAGACCCTCTTTTACGGAATAAATTTCTGCAATTTCTGTTTCTGTCATTGTTATAACTGCCTGTCTTATCATGTCGAACATATCTTCAGGGAAAACCGGCTCTTCGCCTGCAGCTGCTTTGAATTCTTCGCGACAACTCATGTATGAGTTTTGCGGCTTCCGGATTATGTCTTTATTTTTGCTTCCTCGGTGTTTTTGATACAGCATATGTCTTATGGCTCTTGCGCTGGGCATAAAAGCCTCCTGCGATCGATCATTGTGTCCCTCCCCTTTTCTTTTTACAGTTAAAGGTGTAATTGAAGAACCCGACCTTTTCATAATCTTAAGATACTCAACAGCAAGGATGTTGTTTGGCATTTCCAATATGGACGCTGCTTCACTGCCCATAAGCGAAGTAACCGCTTTGCTTCTCGCTTTCGCAAAAGATGAACCGTTATCGAGATTTTCCCTTAAAATCGATTTGTAGCTTTCCTGTTCATCAGCAAGAAGGGCAGCTATCTCTGTGAGCTTTTTTATATCTCCGCTTTCACTTCCAAAAGAGATATATTTCACTTCTTTAAGTGAATCAAGTATATTAACACCTCCACATGCAAAGCCTTCAGCACTGCTGCAGGCAAAAAGAAATGGAAGTTCAAGTACAAGATCCACGCCACCAATAACAGCGGTTTGTGCTCTCTTCCATTTATCAAATATGGCAGGCTCTCCTCTCTGTGTAAAGTTTCCGCTCATAATAGCCACTACACCCTCCGCTCCTGTTGCTTCAAGTGATCGTTCGATGTGAAACTTATGCCCGGCATGAAACGGATCATATTCTGCTATTATGCCTATTATCTTCATGTATTTTTGCCTTCGCCGTGATAACGTTTGCTGAAAAGCAATCGATAGATTAAAGATCTGCTGCCAGTGTCTTCAACGTAATTCACGGACTTTAATCATAATTAATGTGCCGACTATGCTGATATCATCAGACTTTTTTTGATTTTTCAAAGAGGATCCGCAGTCAAATCCTGACCGCGGATCCTCTTTACGCGGGATATGTATCAAAATCATTCTTCCTCATCGCTGATTTCTTCTTCTGCGATCGGTCCCTCGTCATTCATCTTCTTTTCAAAATCATCATTTTGAGCCATAATTTCCTCAGCTGTCATATCAGTACCCATCTGAGTCCTGTAAGCCATCTCGTTGACTTCTTCTCTGTTGGTGCGGAGAGTAGCATCTATATTATTGAAAGTATTTTCTATACTATTGAACATGTCAGTGAAATACATAGCATTAAGTTGTTCCATCTTGCTTTGAAAATCCGTCAATATGCCGTCGATATATTCATATGTGCTCATTTTGAGCTGCTTGGCAGCCGTCTCTGTGACCTTCATAAGTTCATCTGCCCGAATCTTGGCTTTTACAGTGATATCATGGCTTTCCACCAGCCTTTCCGCCTGACTCTTTGCATCCTTGATTACAGTCTCGTATTCCTTCTTTGCTTCCGCAAGTATACGTTCCCTTTCGTTTTTGATCCACTGCGCCTGCTGTATCTCATCCGGGAGTTCAAGTCTTATCTCTCTTACCAATTCCAAAAGCTCCTGTGAATCGACCATGATTTTCCCCGTAAGCGGAAACCCTGACGATGTATCAACAATATCTTCGATTTCTTCCAATAATTCTAATACTTTCATTTGTTCCTCCCTATATGTTCAATTTTTTATCCATACACTCCAAAATGTTGCCGGGAACAAGTCCGTCCACGCTACCGCCTAAAGACATTACCTCTTTCACAACACTCGAACTTATAAATGAATATTCGGGCTGAGTCATGAGGAATATAGTCTCTACTTTATCATTGAATAATATGGCATTCATATGTGCCATCTGGAGTTCATACTCAAAATCAGTTATGGCTCTCAGACCCCTTACAACAATGTCAAACTGCTCTGCATTTACGTAATCTGCCAGAAGACCTGTAAAATGATCGACTTTTACATTTCCAAGATCTTTAACTACTTTAATGATCATTTCTTCTCGTTCTTCGACAGTGAAAAGGGCATCTTTGGTAGGATTTGCAATAACTCCTACCACAAGCTCATCAAACATGCCCGACGCTCTGATTATCAAGTCCAAATGACCATTGGTAAGCGGATCGAAAGAACCTGTATATAAAGCTTTTTTCCTCATTTTGAAATCCTCCAGTCACAATAGAAATTATACCATGACAACATATTTCTTTTCAACACAAATCGTGCTTTCATATGCAGTATAAAAAAACTGCCGCTATATCTGCGGCAGTTCTCCTATTGTTATTATTTCAATATATATACTGTAGGATATCTAACTCCCCACCTGTTGCACGCGCCGTTTGAATTCATAAACAGATCTATTCTATACCCTTTGATATTACCTCCGGTATCACAAGCCTGGCAAAGCCCGTATCCGGGAACATACAGCCATGTGCCTGTTGGAATATATCTGGGATCAGATGCGATTCTTCCTGTTTTACATCTCATTCCATTTGCACAGATCCCGCCGATCTGACAGTATGCATACGCCTTTACCTTTATCTTCTTTGCAGCGATTTTTATATGCTTCGTATTCGAATATCTGCTATAATATCCCCTGCCGTTGATGTTTGCATATGCTTTTACTTTGTATGCATATTTTCTTCTGATCTTATTTTTATCAACAAAACTTCTACGGTTAGTGATTTTTGCCATTTTCCATCTGCCGCCGCTACGTCTGTATACGATATATTTCTTGGCCTGTTTAATCTTGTTCCATCTCACTCTGACATTGATCTTTTTGAATTTTTTTACTTTGATCTTAATCTTGGAACACTTAAAATCATTTATTTTCTTGTAACATTTTTCTGCCTTCGTGAGCAGGCCGTAATGATGGATGTTATTCTTCTGCGTCTTTGTGAGTTCTTTGTAGGCTGCTCTTGCCGCCTTGATCTTGTTTGCTTTTCCATATGTCACCTTTCCAATCTTTTTAATAAGTTCATCAACATTTGCCGCTGCAGTTTTATCTTTTTCTTCGTTCAGAAGTTCTGATTCTGCTGCCTCCGGGGCTCCCTGAGCCTCAGGATCCTGTTTGTTTACTGTCTGATCGTTTCCGTCTGCGTTTATAACATCTGCGGCATATACGTCCATAGGCAGTGACGGCAGCATTATCGCAATTATTGCTGCAGCAATGATCAAAATCTTGATATTCCTTTGACTTTTCATCTTCATCTCCCTTTTTAAAGTCAGACCTGCGGCTTATACTTTCAACCGTTCTCGGTCAGATCTCTTAATCACTTTTTATTTGTTGAGTATAACACAAAAATAAATGCTTACCGGAGCTGATAGCATTTCTTCTTTAAATCGTCACATTCATCACACAATCATCACATTATTCTGTTTTCAAGAAACAAGAAAATCGAGCGTATGGATTACGTATACATTATTTATTTGGAATTTACTTTTTATGTATATCATGCTCATGAACATCGATTAAATGCCCCTCTGTTTTCATATACCGATATGACTGACTGACCATGCTTTTTTTCTTTTATTTTTACTATTCTGAAGTATTCTTCCTGTAGAACCTCTTCTTTTGTATGCTCTGCAATAATGATTCCGTATTCATTCATGACGTCGTTTTCTGATATGGATTCGAATGTCTTATCTATCAATCCGTTGCTATAAGGAGGATCAATAAATACAATGTCCAACTTTTCACCCGCATTTTTAAGAAACTTACGGAAGTCCGCGGTCTTTACAAAGGCTCTTTCCTGCGCACCGCATAGAGTGATATTATGTGCTGTAAGCGCAGAACTTTTCTTTGATATATCGCAAAAATAGCAACGTTTCGCACCCCTGCTCAGCGCTTCTATCCCGAGAGCTCCGGTTCCGCAGAATATATCTGCACAGACCGCATTTTCCGTATATCCCTGTATCATATTGAACATGGCTTCTTTAACCTTATCTGAAGTGGGTCTTATGGCGTTGTCTTCAGGGTTTTTTAGTATTCTTCCTTTATATTTTCCCGATATTACCCTCATTGTTCTCCCTGCCTTCCTTGTTTTTACATACATATTATCGTACATCATCATATATTATATATTTTCATAAAATTCTCTATATGGTGATACCTGAGTCATAAAAAAAGTTTTTTTCAATTTTTTCTCTCAGCAGCTTATTGCTTTCCAATCTGAGCTCAGGATCTTCATCAAGTATCCTGTTAACATCATGACACACCTTGTTAAAAATCTTAATATGTTTTATGAGATCCGCCATATGAAGATCCGGAACGCCATGCTGTCGCATCCCGAAAAATTCACCGGGACCTCTAATCTTCAGATCTTCTTCCGCGATGTAAAAGCCGTCATTCGATCCTGTGAGTATTTCAATACGTTTTTTCGCAATCTCGGAACCTCCGGCATTGACAAGGAAACAATAAGAGCGATGTTTTCCTCTTCCGATCCTTCCTCTTAGCTGATGGAGCTGCGCAAGTCCGAAACGCTCGGCATTCTCTATGACCATGACTGTGGCGTTTGGAACGTCAATTCCGACTTCTATAACGACCGTTGCGACCAAAACATCTATAAGTCCCGAGTAAAAAGCTTCCATTACGCGGTCCTTTTCAGTCTGCTTCATTTCACTGTGGATCAATCCTATGCGTTTTCCCTTAAATATTTTTTTTATTCCGGCATATATTCCCTCTGCAGACAGTGCTTCAACTTCATCAGATTCTCTTATAAGAGGCGCCACTACATAGGCTTGTCTTCCTTCATCAATTTGTCTTTCCACAAAATCATATACTTTTCGCCGCTCTTTTTTATCTGCCGATACAGAATACGTTTTTATTTTTTTTCTGCCCGGAGGAAGCTCATCTATTACAGAAATATCCATATCTCCGTATATAACCACCGCAAGTGTCCTTGGTATAGGTGTAGCCGTCATTACAATAACATGCGGCGATTTACCTTTTCCCCTTAAGATGTTTCTTTGACTCACACCGAACCTGTGCTGCTCATCTGTTATCACAAGTGCCAGATCTTTAAAATCAACATCTGGTTGGATTATTGCATGTGTTCCGACAATTATATCTATAGTTCCGTCCTTTATTCCTCCAAGTACCTCTCTGCGTTCGGAGCTCTTAAGAGAACCTGTGAGAAGAGCTGCAGTTATATCGAATTTAGAAAAATGTTCTTTCAGGAATTCAAAATGTTGTTTGGCAAGTATCTCAGTAGGCGCCATCAAGGCTCCCTGATATCCGGATCTTACCGTTTTATAAAGAGCCGCCTCTGCAACGGTGGTTTTTCCGGAACCAACGTTTCCCTGTACAAGTCTATTCATCACTTTGCCAGAAAGCAGGTCTTCATCTATTTCTCTTACAACACGCATTTGGGCTTTGGTAAGCTCATACTGTAAAGTGTTTGTATATTCATTCATGCATACATCGGCATTCATTCTGTACATGCTTTTGGTGATCTCATTTTCACGTTTCGCAAGCATTATCCCCATCTGCATTATAAAAAATTCATCATAAATCAGACGTTTTCTGGCCGCCTTAAGACTCTCCGCATCACAGGGAAAATGAATATTGGAAAACGCATAATTTATCCCGCATAAGTTGTTCGACTTCAGCAGCTTTTCAGGTAAGTACTCTTTTATGTAATATTTACTTTCTCCTACTATCTGTTTGTGCCATTTCCTCATCTCACGCTGTGATATTCCTTCAGTGATATGATATACAGGCAGTATGCCGCAAATACTTTCCGCACTGCTTTCAGCAAACTCAGGATGTACCATACGTAGCACACCATCATTTTCAGTTACTTTGCCATAAAAAACATATATTTTACCCCTATCTATATTTTTGATTATAAATTTTGCATTAAAAAAAATTATCTCAAGCAGACCTCTTTTCTCTTCTGTATCATCGGATGTATCTGACACTACAAGGTGCATCATCTGATTTTTGCCATATGCACTTCTCCCGGTTGTCTTTATTTTAACTTTTGCTTTGACAAGAGCATAATCGCCTTCCCTAAGGTCTATGATTTTTCTGACTGTTCTTCTGTCCTGATATTCCCTGGGGTAAAAATGTACGAGGTCTTCTATCGTGTTGATACCTAATCTTCTGAGTGCCTGTTCTTTTTTTTCGCCGACGCCTTTTAAGGAAATGACTGAACTGTTCATATCCATTTGTCCTGTCCCCTTGATATTCTGTTTGCGAAATCAATAAAACAACATTGCCTGCCGGTTAAAATAAATTCGACAGGCAATGCGCTTAAATTATTTGACCTTTGCCATTTTTGTCTTGTGACATTTTGAAAATGTATTATGTTGCAGATCCTTTTATACGTTCTCATTTTTAAAATAAATGTTTTTTATTTTATTTAAATATAATACACGCAGCATGTGAGATGTAATTTTCCGTTTATTTTGCTTTTTCAGAAATGCATTAATCTATATAGCCTTTTAGTATTTTATACTATT
>DAISVU010000010.1:0-52021 GCA_036839975.1 Bacillota bacterium
AAGAACAGTAGGATCCGGAGTCGTAAGTGAGATCATAGAATAATAACAGAATTATATTGGTCGGCAGAGATTCAGTACATCTGCATAGAAAGAAGAAGAAACAAAAAACGCGAAGTGAATAGTTGAACAAATGGCCTAGAAAACAACCTTTGAGCATTCTTTGACTGAACACCTATGCTTTACCGTTTACTTTTCATACAATCTAAAATGCGTTTTATACATTCTGAAACCCTTATAAAGTAAATATAGGTTATAATGATTATATAAGGGGATGCGAAGAAACTTCGCATAGAGATTAGAGAAATCTATGCTTTGTTGCATAGATTATCGGGTCGTAGGAGACAGCGTGTTTAACGCTGTCTCCTATTGTAACTGACGTAATAGTATATCTGATCATATAATGAAATACGTTGCCTGTGGTTTTATTTTTTATGTTTTGCGTACCATTCTTTGACTTTGGCGAAAGAATCTTTGCTTATTACATGTTCGATACGGCATGCGTCTGCTGTAGCTGTTTTCTGGTCGACGCCAAGAGTGATGAGTATATCTGAAATAAGTTGGTGACGCTCATAGATTCGTTCTGCAACTTCAAGACCTGCATCAGTAAGCGTAATTCGCCCGCTGTTGTCAATGTTTAAGTAGTCATTGTCTTTTAAAAGATTTACAGCGCGGCTCACGCTGGGTTTGCTGTAATTCATTTCGGCAGCGACATCGATGGAATGTACATCGCTTTTTTTTTGACTGAGTATATAGATGGTTTCAAGATACATTTCTCCGGATTCTTGTAATCGCATTGCGGTGACCTCCTTAAAGATATTTGACTTTGAATATGATTATACTACAGGTTCTGAAATACGGTCAATAGGTAAAGACGAGGCCATCTGCAGCCTGAGGTGGTCTTGAGGGGTGTCGGTCATTGATATTTTGTGTTATTATGAATCAATAAGTATCAAGATGGGAGAATGAAATATGCCGATACCCGAACCGGTGGCCTTCACAGTATTTGGAATAGAAGTGCGATGGTATGGAATACTGATTGCCGCAGCCATAGTTGTTGCGACTATCGTAGTGTATAAACGCGCTCCTTTACATGAGTTGCCTCAGGAACGCGTACTGGATTTTGTTTTGCTTGCGGTTCCGGCCGGGATCATAGGAGCGCGATTTTACTATGTTGTGTTCAATTGGCAGGATTATGCTGATAATCCGCTTTACGCATTGAATTTAAGAACGGGCGGTCTTGCAATACATGGAGGTCTTATATTCAGTTTTTTGACAGTTTGGCTGCTGTGCAGATATTTCAAGTATAGTGCATTAAATATTTTTGATCTTGCAGCGCCTGCCATTGCGCTTGCACAGTCGATAGGCAGATGGGGCAACTATTTCAATTCCGAGGCGCACGGCGGGCCGACCGATCTTCCGTGGGCGGTAACTGTAAGCGGACAGACATATCATCCGACTTTTCTGTATGAATCGGCATGGTGTATGATACTGTTCTTTATTCTGATATGGATAGATAATCGACGCAGCTTTAATGGTCAGGTATTTTTGCTGTACGGAATACTCTATTCCGTTGAGCGATTTTTTGTTGAGGCTTTGAGAACAGACAGCCTGATGATTGGATCGTTAAAGCAGGCGCAGGTTCTGAGCGCTTCAGTTATTGTCGTTTTCAGCATTTTTTATGTTATGCTTAAACGGCGAAACAAAAAGCATTGAAATTATGCTGTAAAAGCAGTGATTATGAATGATGGCATAATGATTTTTCGAATGCATTAATGCTCAGCGTCTCTGTGTGCCCGGAGAGTTCTTGTATATAGTTCAATTTGTATATAGATTGCTTCGCGGGTTAGCCGATACGACGTTATACCGTTTATGATAAAATAACTACCGATGACTGCGGAATACAACATTTCACAATTTCTTTATGTATAATTAAATCACAAGAGGTAAAATAAATGGATTTCAGACTTGTGATCGACAAAAATAAAAAAGAGGAGGTCGTTGCAACGGTACATGAACGCAATGGTTTGATAGATGAGATCGAAACTTTGATAATGTCATATGAGGGTGCGGACCGAATCACGGCATATACTGAAGACAATATAATTAAACTCGCATACAGAGACATCGAATGTGTAACGGTCGTATCTGGAAAGACATATGCCATTGATAAAAAAGGCGACAGATATATGATCAGGAAACGTTTATATGAAATCGAGGCAATGCTTCCCGGCAATTTTATAAGGATCAACAAATCGGCAATCGCGAATCAAAACGAGATAGAAAAATTCAGGCTATCTTTTAACGGCGCTGTCGATGCAGTATTTTATAGCGGTTATAGTGATTATGTTTCAAGAAGATGCTTTTCACAGATAAAAAGGAAGCTTTATCAAAATGCGTAAATGGATAAAAGAATTTATTATAAGAGGAATGATAGGCGTCGGCATAGCTGAAGTTATACTGGCTGTTATCTATGAGGTGCTTTGGAGAACGGATACACTTGAAATGATAACAGCGCATCGTATCTTTGTAGAGATATTATCGGTATTTGTTATGGGATTTTTAATGGGAGGGATATCAATTGTTCATAAGATAGAAACCCTTTCGCTTTTTGCCGCTACAACAATCCATGTAATAAGCCTTTATGCGGTGGTAACCGCAACTTATATGTTTAACGGCTGGCTGCTTATGACTGCCAGGTGGCTGACCGTTTACACGCTTGGATTTTTAGCCGCATATGCAATAATATGGATCTTTATTTATTTGTTAATAAGGAGAAGGGTAACTAAAATGAACCGACAGATACAGGGATGATGTTTTGTACAGAGCGGGCCTTATATAATATAAATAATTTACATAGTAAATTAATTGTGATGTAAAAAAGATCTGATAAAAACATGCCTTGCTTTGAAACTATTGAGTACAATGTATTGCAATGATATAATAGGCACAATCATATCAAAGGAGATAGAAATATATGAAACTGGGGATTTTAGGACTTCCAAATGTAGGTAAAAGCACGTTATTCAATGCAATTACAAAGGCCGGAGCAGAGGCGGCAAATTATCCGTTTTGCACAATAGAGCCTAATATCGGAATGGTAACAGTGCCGGATGAGCGAGTTGCTGCTCTGTCAAATATATACAGTTCAAAAAAGACGATTTATACTACTATAGAGTTTTGTGATATTGCAGGACTTGTAAAGGGTGCAAGCAGGGGTGAGGGCCTGGGGAACAAGTTCCTCGGGCACATAAGAGAAGTCGATGCGGTTGTGCATGTAGTCAGGTGCTTTGAAGATGATAATGTGGCGCATGTCGACGGAAAAATAGATCCGATTTCAGATATTGAAACCATAAATACCGAGCTGATACTTTCCGACTTGGAGGTCTTGGATCGCCGCATAAGGAAGACGGAAAAGATGCTTAAAGGTGACAAGGGGTTGCAGAAAGAGCTTATGATACTTGAAAAGGTGGGCGCGGGGCTTGCTAAGGGTATCTCAGCCAGAGCGATCGGTCTTGAAGCTGAGGAAGCCGATTTTGTCAGGACGCTTGATCTGCTTTCGTATAAGCCTACAATTTATGCTGTCAATGTGTCTGAGGATGATGCGGCTTCAGAAGATACGAAAGATATCGAAGCGGTAAAAAAGTTTGCGGCTGCTGAAGGAGCAGGTGCGATAGTAATATGTGCAGGTATCGAAGCGGAGCTCGCAGAGCTTGAAGACGATGATAAGGCGGCGTTTCTTAAAGATATGGGCATAGAGGAATCAGGTCTTGATAAACTCATAAAGGCAAGCTACAGTCTGTTGGAGCTGATATCATTTCTTACCACGGGTGAAGATGAAACGCGCGCGTGGACGATCAAGAAGGGCACCAAAGTGCCGCAGGCTGGGGGGAAGATACATACTGATTTTGAAAAGGGGTTTATAAGAGCGGAGACTATCGCATACGATAAGCTGATGGAATGTGAAGGCAGCTTGAGCACAGCAAAGGAAAAAGGACTGCTGCGGTTGGAAGGAAAAGACTACGTGGTAAAAGATGGTGATATAATGCACTTCTTGTTTAATGTATGATGATCAAAAAAAACAATATGGAAGTTTTACAGGGGGGCTGGCATTCTTTCTGATTGGTACTGCACGCTAGTTTGAGAAAATGTCCGCCCTCTTCTTTGATGGCAGATGTGCATTATCCGGTATCATATGTCATTTTTTCTACGCTTTACATTGATTGAGACCACTATCAAACGGCAGCCAAGAGAACGGGGCTCGACAAAATATCAAAACAAGTCATCGCAAAACGAGGAGTCGTAAATTGTTTAGATCATAACATTAATTGAATTGCCGTATGCTGAACGGCATATACGTTGGTATGAGAGGGGCTACAAGATAGCCCCTCTTTGATTAAATTTTCAAATTTATATATGAGTGCAGGGATTCCGAATTTACCTATTTTTATACTGGCTGGCGTATATTTTCAGGTAGTTGCGGAGAAATTAATTCGCTACTTGAAAACACTATATCCTATAACGTACAAACAGGCGTTCTGCATACAATATCTTGGGTAAAAAACCAAAAATTGCAGTGATCAGAGGTTATTATGTAAGATTTATCGTTTTGGGGTGGTTTATTTTTGTTGTTATGTGGTTGCTAAGTGGAGTAAAGTGGTTTAAAATGGTTTCAACCAAAGTCATTATAGGAAAAGTGTCATTATTGATAGCTGTCATTGCATGATATGAAACCGATAAGGCAATCTCAGTGGCAATCAGTTGCTTAATCTGTAGAGGGACAAAGGGGAAAACGGATGTTTATGGGGAAATATCAAAACTCTATAGATGCAAAATTTCGAGTAATAATCCCATCGAAGTTCAGGGAGGAACTCGGATATAAATGCGTGCTTACAAAAGGTCTCGACAAGTGTTTGTATATTTATACTATGGACGAATGGCGTAAATTTGCCGAAAAGTTGGCTGAACTTCCGCAGGCGAAGAACAGTGCCAGAGCCTTTGTAAGACATTTTCATGCAAGTGCTGTTGAATCCGAGGTGGATAAACAGGGGAGAATGACTATACCTCAGGAACTCAGAAAATATGCAAATATTGAAAAGGAACTGGTAACGATCGGTATAATGAACAAGATTGAGATATGGAGCAGGGAAGAATGGCAGGATGAGTCAAATCAGACTGAGCTTGAACCTGACGATATTGCAAAAGGCATGGAAGACTATGGAATATAGGCATGCCCCGGTGATGTTAAACGAGTGCATGGAAAATCTGAGCATAAAACAGGAAGGCACATATGTGGATGGTACGCTCGGAGGAGGGGGACATTCAAAAGGAATATGCGAAAGGCTCGGAGGAGAAGGCACATTTATAGGCATAGACAGAGACAAGGAAGCGCTGGCTGCGGCAAGTACAAGACTTGAAAAGTACAGCTGCCGCAAACATTTTTTTCAAAGCAATTACGTATATATCAAAAAGATATTAAATCGCCTTGATGTAAAACAAATAGACGGTATGCTGCTTGACCTAGGCGTTTCATCATTTCAGCTTGACAACGCAAAAAGGGGTTTTTCATACATGCGTGATGCGCCACTGGACATGAGGATGGACCAGGATGATGCATTGACTGCGTGGCAGGTAATAAATACTTACAATAAGAAACAGCTTACGAGAGTTATAAAAGATTACGGTGAAGAAAGATGGGCTTCCAGGATAAGCGAATTTATTGTCGAATCCAGGAAGAAACATTCTATAGATACGACATTGCAGCTTGTTGATATCATTAAAGCAGCGATACCGGCAAAGGCAAGAAGAGAAGGCCCGCATCCTGCAAAACGCACATTTCAGGCAATAAGGATAGAGGTAAATGATGAGCTGAATCAGCTTAAACATGCGGTAGAAGATTTTTGTGATGTGACGGCTCCGGGCGGAAGAATCCTTATAATAACATTTCATTCTCTGGAAGACCGGATAGTAAAGGATATATTTGCCAGAAGGGAAGATCCGTGTATTTGCCCGAAGGAGTTGCCAGTGTGTGTTTGTGGAAGGGTGCAGGATATAAAAAGAATAAGCAAAAAACCTATAGTTGCAAAAGCTGAGGAAGTCGATAATAATCCGCGCGCGAGAAGTGCGAAGTTGCGAGTTGCAGAAAAGTTGCATGGAAATTGAATGTAGGGGTGAGAGGAATGATCGCTGCTGAACAATGGTATGAACAGCAAGCCAATTACCAAAAGTACGGATTTGATATGAAGCCTGAAAGGCCAAGGAGAAAGAATATCCGTACTGTAAAAAGACATAGGATGACAGTAAAAGGCAGAGCGAGGACTCTGTTTGCGACAGTTGTCACAGGTGCGCTGTTCATTGTTATTATAATAGCCAATGCATACGCTGTAGCGGTCAATTACAATATCAATGGCATAATTGAGAAAAACAACAGCCTGCGGGGCGACATAGAAGTGATATCGGTGGAGATCAATAGTGCAAAGAACATTCAGAACATAGAAAAAAAAGCGATGAGTGAACTTGGCATGGTTGCGCCTGCGGCTGATAAGTGCATATATGCGAAGGGTTCAGGTAAATCAAAAAAGAAAACTGCAATGGCTCAAAATCCGGATAACTGAAAAATAACTTCTGAGCCGAATAATTACAGGCTTTGAAGCCGAATTACAAAAGCGTTTAAGCCATATTGAAAGTGACAATTTTCATTACCAGATAATTGTATAGATAAAAGAGCCAGTTGTTTCAATTTCATATTGATCAATTTAATTGGCTCTTTTATTGCAAAAACGGTAGATTTAAAAATATTTTATGTAGTATGTTGATGCGGCTGTCGATAGAGGTGACGGGTGCATTAAGGAAAAGGGGATTTGATACATGACTAAGCCTCTGGTCAAAAGCAGACAAAGACTGATAATAGTTTTTACCCTTATGTTTCTGAGTATGGTGTTGTTATGCTTTAAAGTGGGCTGGGTACAGATAGTAAAAGGAGATGAATATTCCAAGAAAGCTTCTCTGCAACAGACAAAAGATATACCGATCCACCCAAAGAGGGGAACTATATATGACAGAAACAATACAAAGCTTGCAATCAGCGCACCTTGTTATTCAGTATGGGTAAGACCTGCCAAAATAGGCGATAATAATGAAGGACAGAAAAAAAAGCTCGAGATAGAAGAAACGGCATCTAAACTTGCGGAAATATTGGGCAGTACAAAAGACGATATAAAAAAAAAGATTACACAGGAAAAACCGCTTATAAAGATTGCAAAGTATCAAGACAAGAAGGTTGCTGAAAAAATCAGGAAAGCCGGTTTTACAGGTGTGGAAATTGCTGAAGATGTAAAGAGGTACTACCCTATAAAAGCGTTTGCATCGCATCTTTTGGGAAGTGTTGCCGATGACAGTAACGGTCTTTCGGGGATAGAAAAGGAATATAACAATTATCTGAGCGGGACAGAAGGCCGTTGGATAAAGGATACTGCTGCTGACGGGAAGAGTCTGCCTTACGGCTCGGAACAGTATTATGCTCCTGAAGACGGAGTCAGTCTTGAATTGACTATAGATGAGGTAATGCAGCATTATGTTGAAAAGGCCATAGAAAAAGCTTATAAGAAAACAAGTGCAAAAAAGGTTGAATGTTTGATGATGGATCCTAAGACTGGAGATATACTTGCAATGGCAACATATCCGGATTTCGATCCGAATGATGCGAAAACGCCTGCTGACAAAACGGAACAGTCCAAGATATTGAAAATGACAAGTGAACAAAAAGCAAAGTATTGGAGCGAGATGTGGAGAAATCCTATGGTTAGCGATACTTACGAACCGGGATCTACGTTTAAATTGATAACACTTGGCGCTGCCCTGGAAGAAGGGGTCTGTACGCCGAAGTCACATTATATATGCGCGGGGACTGTAAATGTTGAGGGCAGCATAATCAAATGCTGGAGGAGCAAGCAGCCGCATGGAATACAAACTGTAAAAGAGGCTACGGGCAATTCCTGCAATCCGGTATTTGTACAGCTTGCGCTTAAGCTTGGTAAAAAAAAGTACTATAATTATCTTGAGAATTTTGGGCTCACTGAAACTACAGGTATCGATTATCCGGGTGAGACAAATTCAATACTGCTTTCGGAGAATAATCTTCCGAATTCGGATCTTGCCAGAATGGGCTTTGGTCAGAGTCTCAACGTAACACCCATACAGCTTCTGACGGCGATATCCTCGTATGCAAACGATGGAAAACTTATGGAACCGCATATTGTAAAAGCGTTTTTAGATGAAAATGGAAAACCGGTCAAGGACATACGCCCTCAGGTTATAAGAAGAGTGGTTTCAAAGGAAACCGCAGCGGAAGTTTTGGATATCATGAAATATGCGTGTGAGGAAGGCGGCGCAAAGATCATGCATATAGACGGATATGATATCGGTGGGAAAACGGGTACCGCACAGAAGACGATAAACGGCAAGATAAGTAAACAGACATATTCTTCCGTTGTAGCTGTAGCTCCAACGGAAGATCCTAAGTTTACGTTACTTTGCATAGTTGACAGCCCTAAAGGAGTGCAGTACGGAAGTGCAACGGCGGGACCTGCCGCAAAAGATATAATGCAAAACGTCCTAAGGTATCTTAATGTCAAACAGAAACAGGTGACAGATACGGGCGCGTACAACTGAAAGGGTTGATAAGGATGAGACCTGTTACAATAGGACAGATAGAAAAAGCAACCGGCGGCAGAATCGCTCTCGGAAATAAAGATGCGCTTGTGACGGGGGTATCTACAGATTCTCGCGAGGCGGGAGAAAACGATCTCTTTATACCTCTTATAGGAAAAAATCACGATGCGCATGATTTTGTCTTTCAGTCTATACAAAATCGATGCAGAAATTTTGTGGTTTCAAGGAGAGAACTTTTCAACAATCTCTATTATGAAAAGAATTTGAATGCGGTCTTTGTTGAAGATACGACATGCGCTCTGCAGGACTTGGCCGCCTGTTATCTTAATATGCTCGGCATCATAAAGGTTGCAGTAACTGGCAGTACAGGCAAGACAACTACCAAAGATATGCTCAAGAGTATATTTTCAGTCAAATACAGAACTTATTGCACAGAGAAGAATTTCAATAACCATATAGGTGTCCCTTTGACGATATTTTCTATCAATGAAGATGTGCAGGCCGGCATATTTGAGATGGGAATGGACAAGTTGGGTGAAATCAGAAGACTTGCCGAGATTGTAAAGCCTGACATAGGTATTATTACAAATATAGGAGTATCTCATATAGAAAATCTCGGGAGTAAAGAGGCAATCTTCAAGGCAAAGATGGAACTCACGAAAAATTTCGGAAAAGACAATACGCTTATTGTATATAAGGATGATGAATTTTTAAATCCGCAGAGAATAAAGGGATTGTATAAACTGATCACTGCAGGGTCAGACGGGAAAGCGGACGTAATACTTTCCGATATCGAGGATAGCGGGACGGAAGGGATAGCCTTCACGTTGAAACACGACGAAAAAGTGCAGCGCTTTGAACTTGCTGTGCCGGGACTTCATAATGCGTTTAATGCGGCGGTTGCGGCTGCAGCAGGGCTCCAATACGGTATAAGCCTTGAACAGGCGGCAGACGGACTTAAAAATCTTAAACTGACGGACAAGAGGCTGACTGTAAGGTCTGCGGACGGTATCAAAGTTATAGATGATACATATAACGCCAGTCCGGATTCGATGAGGGGTGCAATCGATGTGTTGTGCTCTACAGACGGCATGAGGCGCGTTGCCGTGCTGGGCGATATGTTCGAACTGGGCGAGGACTCAGCTGAATTCCACAGACATGTGGGAGAATATGTGGGTAAAAGAGGTGTGGATTTGCTCGTTGCAATAGGTGAGAATGCAAAAAACATTGCAGAGGCAGCAGAAAAAACACTTGGAAACGAGAATATAAAATACTATCATAAGAAAGAGATATTTGAAGAGGAAATGCATCATATACTTGAAAAAGGGGATGTCGTGTTGGTGAAGGGGTCCAGAGGCATGGCCATGGATGAGATAGTAAGAAATATAATCGAGACAGGAGTAAAAGAATGAATTGTTTTTTGATACCGACTGTTTCAGCGGTCGCATTTCTCATAACATGTCTGGCAACATATCTGGAAATACCGATACTCAAGAAAAAACAGGCGGGTCAGAACATCCGTGAAGACGGCCCGCAGTCACATCTTGCAAAAGCCGGGACCCCCAGCATGGGAGGGGTGGCGATTATAATTTCGGTAGTATCGGCAACGGTCACAGGCCGTAATTTTTCGGCAGACACAGCAGCTGTACTGCTGACGTTTGTAGGATTTGGGACGATAGGATTTTTCGATGACTACCTTAAAGTTATAAAGCATAATAATCTGGGATTAAGAGTATGGCAGAAATTCGGGCTGCAGGCTTTGATCGCAGCCGTACTTGCGATATATCTTGCCAACTCCAATGAGTATGGTACAGAAGTGTATATTCCGTTTGCTAATATGGAAGTAGACTTCGGTATATGGTACATACCGTTCATAATATTTACTGTGCTTGCTATGGTCAATGCGGTGAATCTCACGGACGGTCTTGATGGCCTTGCCTCAGGAACTACGGCGATAACTTCACTTTTCTTCGCGCTGCTTGCCGATCAGTTTGCTGAGCTTTCCGTAGAAGTATTTTATGCAGCAATTCTCGGCGGATGTCTTGGATTTTTGGTGTTCAACATAAACCCGGCAAAGATATTCATGGGGGATACAGGATCTCTTGCACTTGGAGGAGGACTTGCTGCGGCATCAATTGTAATGAACATGGAGCTGTTTTTGCTGATAGCGGGATTTGTGTACGTGCTTGAAGCATTGTCCGTATGTATACAGGTAGTGGGATTTAAACTTACGGGAAAGAGAGTGTTCAGAATGGCGCCACTGCATCACCATTTTGAACTCGGAGGCATGGGAGAGAGAAAAGTTGTCTACATGTTTTGGGCTGCATCAGCGGTATTTGCGGTAATAGGACTGATAATAGTGTGATTTAAATCATATTATCAATGGAAGGATTTTTAGATGGAAAGCAATAATTTAGATAATATCAGAGGGAAAAAAATACTTGTCGTGGGAATGGGAAAATCCGGTATTGCTTCGGCAAGAGTGCTACATGAAATCGGTGCTGCAGTATCTGTGCAAGATTCAAAAAAAGAATATGAGCTGGATAAAGATTTCGTCTCATTTTTGAATAGTGAAGGGATCGAAACCTATTTCGGATGTACGCCGGACCATATGGGAATGTTTGACATGGTAGTGCTGAGCCCCGGGGTTTCTCCCCATCTTGAATTTATAGACAGAGCGAGGCTCAACGGCGTTGAAATAACAGGCGAGCTTGAAATCGCATACCGTGTATCTAACGGTAATTTCGTTGCTATAACCGGGACAAACGGAAAGACGACAACGACGACACTTGTTGGGGAAATGTTTAAAAATGCAGGGAAAAAAACTTATACAGTCGGCAATATTGGTGTTGCGGTCGTAAAGCATTCTATCGAAGCAGATGCTAATGCATGGCTCATTACAGAAACGAGCAGTTTTCAGCTTGAGACAATAAAGTATTTCAAACCTGTGGTTTCTGCAATTTTAAATCTGACAGAGGATCATATGGACAGACATAAAACGATGGAAAACTATGGCGCGGCAAAGGCTCGCATCTTTGAAAATCAGGACAGCAACGGATATCTGGTGATAAATAAGGATGATGCACGCTGCTTTTCGCTTGCAGACGGGGGAAAAAACTGCAGGGCGACTGTTATACCGTTCAGCAGGAAAGAACATCTGGAAGTCGGCGCTTTTATAAAAGATAATAATATAGTCATAAGAGATCCTGAGGGAAAGATTTTTGTGTTTTGCGGAACAGAAGAACTGCAGATACCCGGGGCTCATAACCTTGAAAACGCGCTTGCTGCAACTGCAATTGCACATTTCGCAGGCATCAATCACAAGGTGATTTCTGAGACTCTCAGGACGTTTAAAGGCGTTGAGCACAGGATGGAATTTTGTGGTGAGATAGAGGGGATTTTATTTGTAAATGACTCAAAAGGCACAAACCCCGATGCGTCTATCAAAGCAATCGAGGCGACAAAGGGAAGGATGGTACTGATTGCCGGAGGATACAATAAAAATTCAACATTCACCGGTTTTATCAACGCGTTCAATGGTAATGTGAAGGCAATGGTGCTCCTCGGCAACACTGCATCTAAGATCAAAAGAGAAGCAGAAAGTCTCGGATTCAAAAATTCATATATAATGAATAATATGGATGAATGTGTAAATAAAGCTTATGAACTTGCAGAAGAAGGAGATACTGTGCTGCTTTCGCCTGCTTGTGCAAGCTGGGATATGTACGATTCGTTTGAACAACGGGGGGATCATTTTAAAAAATGTGTTAAAAAACTACGCTGTACGTGATATGAGTGAAAATTGCAGGGGAAGGTCAGAGTGAAAAGAACAGGATTGCAGGAGACTTGCTGACTGTGCAGATAGTATTGAGGAAATAATGAAGAAGTTCAGCGGCGTGAAAAAACTGGCCGGTAACATTTTAAGAACGGGAGATTTCATACTGCTTATTATCACGCTTGTTCTGGTTATTTTCGGCGTGATAATGGTATTCAGTTCAAGTTACTACTATGCTCTCAGCCAGGACGGCAGCGCATACAGTTACTTGAAGCGGGATTTGGTATGGGTATTTGCAGGCGGGTGTCTGCTGATATTTTTTGCTGTTTATGATTATAATAAGCTTAAAAAATGGGCGATACCGTTTCTGGCTCTGAGCCTTTTACTTCTTGTGCTTGTTTTGATGCCGGGCATAGGAATAACTAGAAACAATGCGACAAGATGGATTGGTGCAGGCGGAGTTACTATTATGCCGGGTGAACTGATTAAACTTGCGCTCATAATATTCACGGCAGCATTTTTGGGGGCTAAAACTGATAGAATAAAGACATTTACTAAGGGCATATTTCCACTTCTTTTGCTTTGCGGTGTATGCGGAGCGCTTATAGTAAAGCAGCCGAACCTTTCCACGGCGATAACAGTTGTGCTAATAATAATAGTAATGATGCTGGTAGCAGGAATGAGCTGGTGGTGGATAGCTGTGGGCGGCGCGGCCGGAGCAGTCGGGATAATGGCTATAATGATGTCAGGTAATACTTACTGGCATAAAAGATTGACGAGTTTTGTCGATCCGTTTGCTGACCCTCTGGGGAACGGGTATCAGGTCGTTCAAAGTTTACTTGCAATGGGAAGTGGTGGACTGTTTGGAGTTGGACTGGGCAAGAGTATACAGAAGAATTTGTATCTTCCTGAACCGCAGAATGATTTTATTCTTGCCATAATAGGAGAGGAACTCGGGTTCATCGGAATAATGCTTTTGCTGCTTATATATATGCTGCTCATATGGAGAGGTGTTAATATTGCGATAAACGCACCGGATCAGTTTGGAACACTTCTGGCGACCGGTATAACAGCTATGGTGGGAATTCAAGTAATCTTGAATATCGCGGTGGTAACTTCATCAATGCCGCCTACAGGTGTTACTCTGCCATTTGTGAGCTATGGTGGAAATGCTCAGATGCTGTTCATGAGTTCTATGGGGATACTGCTTAATATATCCCGGCATAAAAAAGCGCATTAAGAGATTTAGGAGACTATAGAATGAAAGTAATAATGACAGGCGGCGGTACGGGTGGTCATATATATCCGGCTATAGCAATAGCCGACAAGATAATGGAAAAAGACCCGCGGGCAGAGATACTGTTCGTAGGAACAGCGCATGGCCTCGAAACAAATATAGTGCCTGCCAACGGTTATAATATTGAGTTTGTGACAGTGCAGGGACTTAATCGGAAAAACATCTTTAAAAATGTCGATCTTCCTCGCAAACTGTTGAAGGGCAGACGTGAGGCTAAAGGAATAATCGAAAATTTCCGGCCGGATGTCGTGATAGGTACGGGTGGTTATGTAAGTGCACCTGTCATAAGGTCTGGTGCAAAGTTTGGCGCAAAGATTTACATCCATGAGCAGAATGCTTTCCCCGGGTTGACGAACAGAATGTCGGAAAAGTTTGCCGAAAATGTATTTCTGGGATTTGCTGATGCGGCAAAATATTTCAGACAGCCTGAAAAACATGTGCTTACAGGAAACCCGGTGCGTAAAGAATTTTTTATAACAGAGAAGGAAGCGGCACGAAATGATATAAGAATAGACAAGGATGATTTTATGGTACTTTCGTTTGGCGGAAGTCAGGGAGCGGGGCGTATAAATAAAGCTATGATGGGTGTGATCGAAAGTATGAACGGAATGGATGGTATTCAGATCTGCCTGGGAACCGGTAGTTTTTACTATGATGCGATTATGGATGAATTTGAAGAAAGGGGCGTGGAGCTTTCAGATAATATACATATAATGGAATATATAAATGATATGGAAAAATATCTGGCTGCGGCAGATCTGGTCATAAGCAGAAGCGGCGCGCTTACAGTGGCGGAGGTGACAGTATGCGGGAAGCCGGCTATATTTATTCCTTCTCCCATAGTTACAGGCAATCACCAGTACTATAACGCAAAAGCTGTCGTCGATAAGAAGGGTGCTGTGATATTGGAGGAAAGCCTGCTGTCGGGAGAAGCTCTTGCGGGACAGATCGGAAAATTCAAAAATGACAGAATTCTTCTGGAAGAAATGTCACGCGCGAGCAGGTCTTGTGCATATACCGATGCTGCTGATGTTATTTATGGATATATCAAACAATGAGGGAGTCTGGATATGGCTGACAAGAATGACAGTAGGAAAGAAAAACGGATTGTTAATTTCGACCGTGGAGATGAGTTAAGCAGGGAACTTTCGGCAGGAAGGGACCAAGATATCGAAAAACAGGCAAAATCAGAAGTGAAGGATACGGGTGTGCCGGATTTCAGCATGGGAGATGCTTATACGAGCGAATGTGAAAACAGATTCAGCAACACGTCTGAAAAGAAAATTTCAGAGGCAACAAGCTTAAGCATGGGAAAACCGCAAGAGAGTGCCGAACAAGGTGACACGGCAGTGACGAGCTTGTCTGCTGAATCACCGCCGGATCGTGAAGTCGAAATGGGAATATCTGATGAGTATGCCAAACAAATGATAAACAAATCAGAGGCATATGATGATATTGAAGCAGGCCCGCGCCTGAAAAACTTTGAACAAGTTTACGGTGAGATAATTGCAAGAGATTTAAAGCGTAAATCTGAAGAGGGTGAAGATGGATATCCAGATGAAGAGGACGTCCCTGAAGCGTCTGCTGCTGAACAATACGAGTATATAGATGAAAAATACAGGTCGCAGACGCTGACTGGCGATGAAGATGAAAATAAATGTGAGGAGGACATATCGGAAATATTTTCTAATGAGGTCAACACCGAAAAATTGGAAGAGATGGATGATGTGGAGATACCGCCGCTTAAAGTTCCGAGAGATGAGCTTTACAGGATGGATATGCCATCCTTGTCCGGAAAGAAAAATGGAGACAAAGGTGTCAATGAGCCTAAGAAGAAAAAGAAAAGAAAGAAAAAAAGATATATTTTAAAATTCAGCATTGCATTTGCATTTATAGCTGTGATTTTAATGTTTATGAATACTGACTTATTTGACATTAAAAAGATAGAAGTTAGGGGGAATAAGAGCTATACAGGCGGACAGATTATACAAAAGACAGGGATAAAGACAGGCGATAATATTTTTTGGACAAGGTGTGGGAATGCGGAGGATCTTTTGCTTGCGGATGCGTATTTTAAAGAGGCCGATATCAGCAGGACATTACCTTCGACGATTGAAATTAATGTAAAAGAACGTAGCCTTGCAGCGAGCGTAAAATATAAAGACAAGTATCTATGCATAGATGAAAACGGAAAACTAATACTGACAATGGATAAAAGGCGGAAAAAGCTTACGATGCTTGCCGGAATAAAGGTTGTGGATGTTGCTGCAGGTGAAATACTCATTGCAAAGAATGCGGGCGATTTTAAACGGTCGCTTAAGATACTGCGGGCGATGAAGACGGCAGGGCTGCATTTTAAAATTATAGAGATTTCCAAGACTGAATCACATGCATATGTAAAAAAGCATTTATACTGCCGAGGCGAGGCCGATGTGATAACAGAGGTAATTGAAAATGGAAGTCTCAAAAAAGTTCTTGATGACCTTAAAAGCAGGGGAAAGACAAAAGGTGTAATTACGATTGCAAAAAATAATTATATTTCATACAATCCCAAGGGGAAATAAACTAAATTGAAATAAATCTAAAATTGTTGTTATGTATACGGAAAATTGTAGCATAGCGTGTTTTATTATGTTATAATACACTATAAATAGTATTCAAAGATCATATGGAGGTAGTTTCTGATGTTGCAATTCGAAATGAATGAACCAAATGTTGCTGCGCGTATAAAAGTTGTAGGAGTTGGCGGCGGCGGTTGTAACGCAGTAAACAGGATGATAGATTCAGGCATCAAAGGTGTATCTTTTATGGCGATAAATACAGATAGGCAGGCACTCGACAGATGTAAAGCCGAGACAAAACTGCAGATCGGAGAGAAGCTGACAAAAGGACTGGGTGCAGGAGGTAATCCTGAAGTAGGACAGAAGTCTGCGGAAGAAAACATTGAGGATATAAGCAAATTCATCGGTGATTCAGACATGGTGTTTGTGACTGCCGGTATGGGGGGAGGCACAGGCACAGGCGCCGCACCGATAATTGCCAAAATAGCCAAGGATTCCGGCTCTCTTACAGTAGGTGTAGTGACCAAGCCGTTCTCATTTGAGGGAAAGAAGCGCGGTGAGCATGCGGAATTGGGAATAAAGTTTCTTAAAAAATATGTAGATTCATTGGTAATTGTGCCAAATGACAAATTGCTGCTTGAGGCGGGCAAGGATACATCCCTTCTGGAAGCGTTCAATTTGGCTGATGAAGTATTGAAGCAGGGGGTTCAGGGCATATCTGACATTATTACAGATGACAGTTTGATCAACCTTGACTTTGCTGATGTGCAGACAGTAATGAAAGATAAAGGTGTAGCTCACATGGGCGTGGGCAGAGGCAAAGGCGAAGAAAGAGTTAATGACGCAGTAAGGTCTGCTACTGAAAGCCCGTTGCTTGAGACCAGTATTTCGGGAGCGAGGTCGATACTGCTCAATATTGCGGGAGGACCGGATATAACCATGCAGGATGTTCAGAGTGTTGCTGACCAGGTGACAGAAGCGGCTGACAAGGAAGCGATGGTTATTTTCGGCGCGTCAATCAACGACAACATGACGGACGAACTGATGGTAACTGTAATTGCTACAGGTTCTGACGGAAAAGTGGGAAGCATACTTAATCCGACAATTTCGGCCACGGGCATTCTTGGTGATAAAGTTTCAGCCAAAGCTGACACAGAAGAAGTTCAAAACGAAGAAACATTAATAAATCCGCAGACAATCGGTTCCGGTTTTGGAGCAAATTTGGAAGATGATTATACACCCGGACCGTCATCTCCCGGCAGCGTGGGTATAAAGATACCTACATTCCTGCAGAATGAGGGTAAAAGTAAAAATCGTAATAATTTTTGAGATTGATAAAAACATTGCGATTTCGGGCCGGCTCCTATGATTTGTTGCTGAAACCAAATTAGATGCATATTGTTGATGATAATTATGGTTTAAAACGGCTGCGGAAATCTTGAGTTTTATATGTGAATGTCCGACAGATTTTCTGTTAATGAGATATATGGATATATACGGTGACAGCATATAAAGATGACTTTGCAACAACAAAATGTATTGCATGACGAAAGGTGATTATAGCTGCTTATAATTTAAAACACATATTTTGATGGCGGAAATCTTAAGGAAGGTTTCTGCCATTTTTTATAACGCTGATTCAGCGTCACAAATGATTCTTACATTCAGTCAACTTTCGCTTGTATTTCCGCATATTTTCTATGATTGAATACGTAAGCAGTCATATATTCGGACGTGCAAAGGGCTAATTATGTTGAGCTCGTAATATAGCTTCCTCAACGCTTATGAATGTAAATGGAATTTTCTGTTGAATTGTAAGGAATACGGTGAACAGAGGACTTAGAAATATCATGTGTTGTACTGGAATTCAGCATAGAAATAATATACAATATTAAGTTGTAGTACGGCTTGTTTATATTATGAAAAACATATCTGTCTGCATTAAGTTTTGTACGGCTTATTTTGCAGGCAATGTGGTGAAAGAATTGATGACATGCAATTCAGATGAAAGAGCGGCTTTGATATGCTAAAGATCATTACTTCGAAAGACAATAAAATATTTAAGCTTTGTGAAAAGCTCACACATAAAAAGTATAGAGACAAGCTTGGAAAGTACATAATCGAAGGACCTTTGTTTGTTGAAGAGGCTATCAGCACGGTGCAAAATATAGATCGCGTTGTAATAGATGGACGCATATTGAAGGGCGAACATGGATCTGAAGATGCCTCTGTTTTTGAAAGAAGACGTAAATCAGAAACGGCTTATGAACAGAAATGCGATTGCGGGACAAAAAACGGATACGAGGCGGCGAATGTGCTTTGTGACTGCAGTAATGAAAACAGTGCGCTTATAAGGCTTATAAACAGACTTATTGAAGCCGGGCTTCGTGATAAATTTATCTTTATGAAGGGCCATCTTTTTGACAAGGTTGCCCAGACTAAAACAAGCCAAGGGGTGTTCGCTATAATTAATAAGCATGAGTTTGATGAAAGCGATCTTGACGAGATCGCAGGCGAATTAAAAAACCTTATTATTCTTGACCGGTTGCAGGACCCGGGAAATTTGGGAACTATCATCAGAACTGCCGATGCAGCAGGATTTTCAGGAATCGTTGCAGTCAAAGGCACAGGAGATGTTTATGCACCTAAGGTCGCAAGAGCAGCAGCGGGATCGCTTTTTAGAGTTCCTGTGATATATGTCGATACTGCGAAAAGAGCTGCAGAGCTTCTGAAAAAACGCGGCAAAAAAATAATAGCGGCATTGCTTGATGCCGACAGGAATTATTATGATACATACATGGCACACGATGCGGTTATAGTTATTGGAAATGAAAGCACTGGCATCTCGGAAGAATTGATGGATATTTCGGATGAAAAGATCAGGATACCTATGAGTGGTGATGTCGATTCGATCAATGCCGCTATAGCCGCGGGGATACTGATGTATACGTCAGTGGCACAGCAACGTCGCATGTAAAGCACAAATTACGGCTGTGTGAATATAAAAAGGTAAAAAAGTCAAAAATAAACCGGAAAGGAAACAATATAAATGAAAGAGCAACTGAACAAAGTTTTGCATGAAGCGAAAGAGAAACTTGCCGAGGCAGAAACACAGGCTGATATGGAAGAAATCAGAGTTAAGATGCTGGGCAAAAAGGGGAAAATAACGAGCATGCTCAAATCCATGGGCAAGCTAGCACCCGAAGATAGAAAAGAATTCGGCAAGGCTGCAAACAAAGCGAGAAAAGAGCTTGAATCCCTCATCAATGAAAAACGTGAAGAAGTAAAGAATGCCGTAAAACAAGTACAGTTCAAGATGGAAAAGGTGGATGTAACCGAACCCGGAAAAAAAGTCGAACTTGGAGTAAAGCACCCTATTATATTAACGATAGAGGAACTTTCAAAGATTTTTATGTCGTTTGGATTTTCGATTGCGGAGGGCCCGGAGGTGGAGACGGTATTTTATAATTTCGATGCACTGAATGCAGGTCCGAACCACCCGGCAAGAGATCTAAGCGATACCTTTTATATAAACGATGAGATTCTTTTGAGAACTCAGACTTCACCTGTACAGGTAAGGACCTTACTAAAAGAGACACCGCCTATCAAGGTAATTTCTCCGGGAAGATGTTTTAGATGTGATACACCGGATGCAATGCATTCTCCCATGTTCCATCAGGTTGAAGGTCTTGTTGTTGATGAAGGCATTACAATGGCGAATCTTAAGGGCTGTCTTGATATGATGGCTAAACAGCTTTTCGGAAATGATACAAAGACGAATTTCCGTCCGCATCACTTCCCGTTTACGGAACCCAGTGCGGAGATGGATGTTACGTGCTTTAAGTGCGGAGGCAGTGGCTGTAGTGTATGTAAGGGAAGCGGCTGGATAGAGATACTCGGTTGCGGCATGGTGCATCCAAATGTATTGAGGGTTGGCAATGTCGACACGGAAAAATATACAGGGTTTGCTTTCGGTATGGGAGTTGAAAGAATTGCAATGCTTAAGTACGGCATCGATGACATAAGGTTGTTTTATGAAAATGATATACGTTTTATTGAGCAGTTCAAATAGGAGGCGTACAAATGTTAGTACCGGTAGAATGGCTGAAAGATTATACAGATATAAATGTGGATACTGATGAATTCTGTGACAGGATGATCATGTCGGGATCAAATCTTGAGTCTGTCGAATACTTCGGCAAAGGTATAGAAAAGGTAGTAGTCGGCAGAATCGAAAAAGTGGAAAAACATCCGAATGCAGACAAGCTGAGCGTTTGTCAGGTTGATATAGGAGAAGATGAGCTTTTGCAGATAGTATGCGGAGCTGACAATATATATGAAGGAGCGCTGGTTCCTGTTGCTCTTCACAAGAGCCGTATTCCGGGCCCAATTCACGGCGCTTCTAAGCAGGACGGCGGAGTTAAGATAACTAAGGGAAAACTGAGAGGCGTTGAAAGCTTCGGAATGATTTGTTCTTTAGGTGAACTCGGATATGATGACAAAGTAGTGCCTGTATTCATAAAAGACGGTATTTGGCTGTTGCCTGATGATGTAAAGTCGGGCACTGATATTGTTGATGCGATGGGCCTTGATCAACCGGTCTTGAATTTTGAGATAACACCGAATCGTCCCGATTGTCTTGCTATGTTGGGTATGGCAAGAGAAGCGGCTGCTACTTTTGGCACAAATCTCAAATATCCCGATACGAAATGCTTGGATGAGTCTGATGAGAAGGCAGAAGATTATATTTCGGTTGAGATAAAAAATCCTGACCTGTGCAGGCGATATGCGGCAAGGATAGTAACGGACGTAAAGATTGCTCAAAGCCCGTGGTGGCTTCAGAAAAGATTGATGTATTCGGGAATGAGACCTATAAACAATATAGTTGATATAACAAATTTCGTGATGCTCGAATACGGTCAGCCGATGCACGCATTCGATGTAAGAAAGATAGAGGGAGAAAAAATAATTATCGAAACTGCAAAGAAGGGAGAAAAATTTGTTACGCTTGATGATGCTGAAAGAACGCTCTCGGAGGATATGCTGCTTATAAAGGACGGCAGAAAGGCTATTGCTGTCGCAGGTGTTATGGGCGGACTCAATTCGGAGATTGAAGAGGATACGACTACCATTGTAGTGGAATCGGCAAACTTCGACGGTGACAGTGTAAGAACGACTTCAAAGAAACTGGGCCTGAGGACAGAGGCTTCGTCGCGATTTGAAAAGGGCATTGATCCTAATTTATGTAAGGATGCAGCGGACAGATTCTGTAGACTTGTAGAGAAGCTTGGGGCGGGTAAAGTTGTTCAGGGAACGGTTGATGTATATCCGAAGGAAGAAAAAGCAATCACCACAGATGCAAGAGTGGATCGTGTCAATGCGGTACTCGGTATCGATATCAGCAGGGAAGATATGGAAAAGATGCTTACTTCACTTGAGATGAGAGTCGAAGGCAGCGGAAACATCATTAAAGTCACGCCTCCTACCGTCCGTATGGATCTTATTGATGAAGTGGACTACATAGAAGAAGTTGCGAGGATGTATGGTTATGATAAGATGCCGGCATTGCTTCCTGCAGGAAGTAATGCGGCGGCAAAACCGAGGAGATGGATTATGAAAGAAATGGCGCGCAATGCGATGTGCGCTATGGGTGCCGATGAGGTGCAGACCTACTCGTTTATGAATCCAAAGGGAATAGATGAAATAAATATCGCGGAGGGAGGAAACGAAAGAAACTTTGTTAAGATATTAAATCCGCTGGGTGAAGAGACTTCTGTGATGAGGACACTCCTCACGCCGAACATGCTTGAAGTACTCAGCAGAAACTATTCGAGGAATATTGAAGAGGTAAAAGTATTTGAGATAGGAAACACTTTCTTTGCAGACCTGAACAACTATAAAGGTCTTCCAAAAGAACAGGATGCCATGTCGATTGGACTTTACGGTGGAGATGCGGATTTTTTCATGCTGAAAGGCATGATAGAAGAATTATTTAAAGTACTGGGATTAAAGGATATAGAATTTGTAGAGGAGAGTGAATACGGCACCTATCATCCGGGAAGATGTGCGAGAATAAGAAAAGAAGGGGCAGACTGCTTGTACTTGGGTATTATGGGTGAAGTACACCCTGATGTTTCGGAAAAATACGGGATCGGCACAAGAGTGTATACAGCTGAGCTTATGTTTGATCTGATTGTTGAGCTCGCGGATATTGAAAAGATATACCGACCGCTTCCAAAGTATCCTTCAACTTCCAGAGATATCGCACTGATAGTGTCCGAGGGTATTCTTGCAGGGCAGATGGAAAGCATAATCAGAGATAAAGGAGGACGTATCCTTGAGTCTGTTCAGCTGTTTGATGTTTACAGGGGTGAACAGGTTGAACAGGGCAAAAAGAGCGTTGCTTTCAAATTGACATACAGAGATCCAGACAAAACTCTGACCGACAAAGAAGTCGCTCAGGTACATGATAAGGTATTGCAGGCGCTTGAGGAAAAATTGAGTGCTGTTTTGAGAGAAATTTAGCAGAAAGGGCATACTATGGACAGTAACAAAGTAAGTGTAAAGATCTATGGGCAGGAGTATACTATTACGGGTGAAAAGCCACGGGAACAGATCGTGAAGATTGCCGCATATGTCGATAACAAGATGCATGAGATCAGTGAGATTGTAACTCCGGGACCGGAATCAAGCCTGGCGGTGCTTTCATCTGTCAATATATGTGATGAATACTTTGATTTGCTTGATGAGATCGAAGAACTAAAAAATCAGAATATGCAGCTCCATCAGGACGTGCAGCATTACGTACAGCTTTGGGAGGAAGCAAAAAAGACAAATATCCAGCAGAAGGAAGAGGCAAGGACCGTAATGCAGCAGAAGGATGATCTGCAGCAGCAGCTCGTTGGTAAAGAGAGAGAACTGCGGAATATGAGAGATCTGGTAAAAGCGGCTGAAGCTGAAGCTGTATTAAAGGCGGAAGCTCCCATAAAGGAGCTGGAAGACAAATGTAAGGAACTTGAAAACAGCTTTTTTGATATCCAGATGGAAAATATACAGCTGAAAAAGGAAGTTGGGAATTACAAACGAAACAATGAAGAAAGAGATGATGATAACTTTTAAAGTATGAAAGAAAAAACACTGGACGTTTTGGAGTACAACAAAATAATCCGGCTTTTGACTGAACAGGCAGGCTCTGCGATGGCAAGAGGTATACTGTCAGAACTTAAGCCGTTTTCTGATGTCAAGCAGATCAGGGAAAAATTAGCTGAAACAAGTGAAGCGGTAAAACTTATGGTACATAAAGGACCGCTTCCGCTAAGCTCGTTTTACGATGTTATAAAAAATGCCGAATTTGCACGAAAAGGCGGTGTACTGACGATGCTTCAGTTGCTGCATACAAAGCATGATCTTGCCGTAGCAAGGCAGGTAGTGAATTTTATGAAAAGCGATGTACCGGAACTGCCAATCATAAAGGGTATATGTGAGGTTGTTGTGGTCGCGGACAGACTGGAAAAAGATATTGACAGATGTATAGTGTCCGAAGACGAGATGTCAGATAATGCGAGTACCGAGCTTTATGATATAAGGCGCGGCATAGCAAGGCAGGTCGATGCATTAAAAAGCAGAATCGACAGGATGGTATGTTCAGAAGAATACAAAACATATCTGCAGGATGCGCTGGTCACGATAAGAGATGGAAGATATGTATTGCCGGTAAAGTCCGAACATAGAGGACATGTGCCGGGAGTAATACACGATGAGAGTTCAAGCGGAGCAACTGTATTTATAGAGCCTCAGGTTATCGTCGACATGAATAATGAGCTCCGGGAACTTGAAATTGCAGAGAGAGTGGAGATGGACAGGATACTTGGCGCTCTTTCAGAAGAAGTGTCGGAACATTATCATGATATTGTCAATAATCAGAAGCTTCTGATCGAGCTTGACGTTATAATGGCGAAGGGAAAGCTCTCTTTAATATATGAGGGCGAGGAACCTGTGATATACAAGCAGGGAGAAGGCTGGCTGTTGCTTAAAGGTGCCAGGCATCCGCTGCTAGATCCCGAAACGGTTGTTCCTACCGATATAGAGATTGGGCGCGGATATAAAACACTTGTAATAACAGGGCCGAACACAGGTGGAAAAACAGTAACACTTAAGACGATGGGGCTTTTGACACTGCTTGCGCAGAGCGGACTTCATATCCCGGCGGAAGAGAGGAGCAGCATACCGGTATTTACAAGTATATATGCCGATATAGGAGATGAACAAAGCATAGAACAGAATCTTTCGACATTTTCATCGCATATGAAAAATATAGTCGAGATCGTAAGAGATGCAGATGAAGGCTCGTTGATCCTTTTAGATGAACTGGGCGGAGGGACCGATCCTACAGAGGGAGCCATGCTCGCTATAGCAATACTTGAAAAATTATACGATAAAGGAGCTATTACTGCGGCGACTACACATTATACGGAGTTGAAAAAATATGCTCTCAGCAAGGAAGGCGTCGAAAATGCTTCAATGGAGTTTGACATAGAAACATTGAGCCCTACATTCAAGCTGTCCATAGGTGTGCCGGGAAGATCCAATGCCTTTGCAATATCCGAAAAACTGGGACTTGAAAGCGATATAACGGATAAGGCAAAGAAAATGATGGACAATGGTGATCTTAAGTTTGAAGAAGTTATAACAGCGCTTGAAGATGACAGACGTATTGCTGAGGAAGAGCGCGATGAGGCCATAATGCTCAATGTTGTAATGAAAAAGAAGAAAGAAGAGCTTGATAAGAAAATAAAACGTTTTGAGGAGAAAAAGGAAAAGATAATAAGCGAGGCGAAACAAGAAGCTCGCAGCATCATAAAGGATTCACAGGATACAGCTAAAGAAGTTCAGACGGAACTGCGGGAACTTTCTAAAATAGAAAACATAGGGGAAAGAAACAAGCTCTTTGATGAAGGCAGAAAGCGTCTCAGAGATAAGGCCGGTCAATATAAGGAAAAGATAATAAGAGAAGTTAACAACAATCCGGTTGCACCGGAGGATCTCAGGCTTGGGGACAGAGTAAAGCTCCTGACTTTAAATCAAAAGGGTGAGCTGGTAGGACTCCCTGATGATAACGGTAAGATACAGGTGCAGGTCGGAAGCATTAAAATAAATTCCAAGATAAATGACATCATCCTTATTGAAGGGGGTGTAATGGATACCAACAGACCTAAAAAAAGAAAGATAAGAGGTCACTCCTATGGAAAAATGTTTAAAGAAAAAGCGCAGAATATATCATCGCAGATAGATGTCCGCGGGAAAAATTTGGATGATGCGCTTATGGAAGCAGAAAAATATATAGATGATGTGAGTATGGCGGGAATTGAAGAAGTTGTTATTATTCACGGAAGAGGTGAAGGCATACTCAGAGAGGGCATACGCAATATGCTGAAAAAACACAGCAATATAAAGAGTTTTTCAAGTGGCGGATACTATGACGGCGGCGAAGGCGTGACGATCGTAAAAATGAAAAAGTGACAACGCCATGCTGTGTGCGTTGATGGTTCAAAACAGAAGGATCAGCACAGTAAAAACAGAAAGTGATTTTAAAGGAGAATTAGTAATGAAGGACTATAGAAAACTTATAGCAAAGGCTGTAGTCGCGGCGGCAGATGAGCTGTCATATGAAGATGCGCTGGGACTGGTCGAGGTACCGGCGGATAAGAGCATGGGCGACTATGCTTTTCCGTGTTTCAAACTGGCTAAAATAATGCGAAAGGCACCGCCGATTATAGCAAAGGATATTGCGGAAAAGATCGCCGGGAATAATATATTTAAAAAAGTTGAACATGTAAATGCATACGTGAATATTTTTATTTCTAGAACAATCTTTACGGAGGATGTCTTAAGTGAGATAAACAAGAACAGAGGCAATTATGGAAAGAGCAACTTAGGCGAGGGAAGAACTGTGCTCGTTGAATATTCTTCTCCGAATATCGCAAAGCCTTTTCATATAGGACATATAAGGAGCACTGTAATAGGCAATTCGATATATAAGATATTTGCCTGTCTGGGATATGATACTGTGAGGATCAATCATCTGGGAGATTACGGCACACAGTTTGGAAAAATGATAAGTGCGTACAGGCACTGGGGGAGCAGGGAAGAAGTTCAGGCAGAGCCGATAAAGACGCTTCTTAAATACTACACGCGATTCCACGAGGAAGCGAAAAACAACCCTGATTTGGACCAGGAAGCGAGAGACATATTTACAAAACTCGAGAATGGCGAGCCTGAAGAGTTAGAACTCTGGAAATGGTTCAGGGAGGAATCGTTAAAGGAATTTACAAATGTATATCAGATGCTTGGAATAGAGTTTGACTCGTATGTCGGAGAGAGCTTTTATTCGGACAAGATGTCTGCAGTAGTAGAGAAGCTTAAAGAAAAAGGTCTTTTGGAAGAGTCCGACGGTGCACAGATCGTAAGGCTCGATGAATATGGAATGTCGCCCGCACTGATTACAAAATCAGACGGCTCCACTTTGTATATTACAAGAGATATAGCAGCGGCTGTTTACAGAAAAGAAACATATGATTTCTACAAGAATATATATGTCGTAGCAGCACAGCAGAATCTTCATTTTCAGCAATGGATAAAGATAGTTGAATTGCTGGGATATGACTGGGCGAATGAATGCGTACACGTTCCTTTCGGGCTTGTGAGTCTTGAAGAGGGAACGATGTCGACAAGAAAAGGAAGGATCGTATTTCTCGAAGATGTACTTAATAAAGCGGTGGAAAAGACTAGAGAAATAATAATAGAAAAGAACGTGGTCACCGATGATGTAGACGAAACAGCGGCGGCTGTAGGTATAGGCGCAGTAATATTTCAGGAGCTTTCCAATAACAGGATAAAGGATTATGTGTTTTCATGGGATAAAATACTGAATTTCGACGGTGAAACTGGTCCGTATGTTCAGTACACGCATGCCAGGGCTTGCAGCGTTTTGAGAAATGCAGGTGAAGAAGTCGCATTGAATGCTGCGGCGGTTGACGGAATCGACTTGCAACATATCACCGGCGACAGCGCTTATGACCTTGTAAAAATGCTTTATGCCTTTCCGCAGATGATAGTTGAAGCTTCTGAAAAGTACGAGCCATCTATAATTACGAGGCATCTTGTAGGCATTGCTCAGGCATTCAACAGATTTTATCATGATGAAAGAATACTTACTGATAATGAGAATGAAAAAACTGCAAAGGTGGCGCTTGTGATTGCTGCTAAGACAACAATCAAAAATGGTCTTGAACTGCTTGGAATAAAAGCACCTGAAAAGATGTAGGCGTAAGCAAGACATTGAAGTAATGAAAAATGTAAGAGCAAGGAGATGAATAAATGCCAAAGCATACGAGTTACGGTCGGACTGTGTTGATGATGTGACGTACTCATATTATAATAACGGAAAGAATCAAGCATGAGATACGAAGGGACTATTTATAGACCTCCCAGTGAGGCATACAGTTACATACTCCAGGTAACTGTAGGTTGTGCACATAACAGGTGCACATTCTGCAGCATGTACAAAGACAAGAAGTTCAGAGTGCGGGACGTTGAAGAAGTTTTTGAGGATATAAGAATGGCAAGAGCAAGATTTACACGTGTCGGGCGGGTATTCCTTGCCGATGGTGATGCGCTTTGCCTTAAGACGGATAAGCTTATTGCAATCCTAGATTATATAACTGAAACATTACCTGAATGTGAACGCATAACTTCATACGGATCAGCGAAAGATGTTCTGCTAAAGACACCGGAAGAACTTGAGATTCTGCGTGACCACGGGCTTAAGATTATATATATAGGTGCTGAATCGGGAAGCGATGAAGTTTTAAAGTCGATATGCAAGGGTGTTGACCGCAGGCAGCTGACAACTGCTGTGGGCAAGATCGAGGCTGCAGGCATCAAGGCATCCGTAACATTCATATCGGGTATTGCTGGTCGGGATAGATGGAAAGAGCACGCTGTGAATACCGGTACTATGATAAGTGAGATGGAACCGTCATATGCGGCTTTACTTACTTTGATGACAGAATCGCAGGCGCCGCTGACACAGGATATAATAGACGGTAAGTTCCAGCTTTTGACGGCTGAAGAGATTGTGGCGGAAACGTTACTTCTGGTAGAAAATATCGATCTTGAAGGACCATGTGTTTTCAGAAGTAATCATGCATCTAATTATATATCACTAAGAGGAACTCTTCCATATGATAAGGATTCTATGACAGAAAAACTTAAGAAAGCGATGAGTGACCGTGGGATGCTTAAGGATGAGAGGTTCAGGATGTTGTAATGAAACCTCAGAGGAGATACAATGGCGGAATTAGATATAAAAAAGCGCAGTGACAGAGTAGGGCGTTATTTCAAAAAATATATAGATCAATATATTTTCATAGCCCTTAGCACCAGTTTTTTGTCAGCTGCCGGTATATACGACATCATGAAAGATGTGCCTGTGCCGATAACCCGCATCGACAGCAATGCCTTTATACAAAATGGTGAGCTGCCGATGCTTTCGATTGCTGAAAACATGACGAAGGTGATGGGCTGCGACCCGTCATTTCGGTTTAATGGCGAATATGCAGAGTGTCTTAGAAGCCTTTACGGTGAGGATTTTGTACATAAATTGAAGAAAGATGCGATTTTATTTGCTGAAGACGGGAAATTTGAAGAAAGCTGTATAAATTTCAGAGCCGTGCTATGTATGGAGGCGAACGATAAAGATGCAATGTACGGCTATGCGATGGCCTTACGAGAAATGTATATTGCAAATAAGGGCGGAGAACATGAATATACAGCAAACTTTAAATTAGAAAGTATGGAAATGTTTGAACTTTTGACAGAAGAGTACCCCGAGGTTGATCTCGGGCACTATTATCTAGGATATGCTTATATCAACATGGGATTATACAAAAAAGCTGAGATTGTTTGGAACGATTTTCTTTCTGTCAGCTGTGATGATATTAAAAAAAGTGAGATAAGAGAAAGACTTGTTCAGCTTTCGGCCCCTGTCGATTTGGAGAACGGCTGCAATTCCATCATATCCGGCCGTTATGATGAAGGTCTGGCTATATTGACGAAGTACAGGGACTCTGCATTTGATAAATGGTGGCCGCTTTACTATTATATGGGTGTGGGATATGCTGAAACAGGAAGAGCGGATAATGCGGAGAAATGCTTTAAAAAGGTGCTGCAGATTTCGCCGAGCAATGTGGAGGTGATGAAGGAACTGGTTTTGTTGTATAAAGCCTGCAGCGATGACGAAAAACGCAATAAGTATGAAAAAAAAATCGAAATAATAGAAAACAGAAAAGTGCATAGTTAAATGAAAATAAAACTATAATTGTAGCATCATATATTAAATGAAATAAAAATGATAATCTGGTTGACATGAAATTGATTGCTATTGTATAATGAATGATGTCGCGTAAAGATGTGACATATATTCCAAGGTAGCTCAATGGTGGAGCACTCGGCTGTTAACCGATAGGCTGTGGGTTCGAGTCCCACCCTTGGAGCCATTATTTTAAAAAGGAAGGTGGGTTTGCTCCATCTTTATAGTCCGGTATGCCGGAGTGGTGGAATTGGCAGACACGCGGGACTTAAAATCCCGTGTTCCTTAAAGAACGTACCGGTTCGAGCCCGGTCTCCGGCACCAAATTAAGCGGTGTAGTGAGACAGACGCTTGGACATGATCAAATATAGGGCAAGAGATGTCCGTATCATCGCGGGGTGGAGCAGCTGGTAGCTCGTCGGGCTCATAACCCGGAGGTCGGAGGTTCAAATCCTCTCCCCGCAACCACAACACGATACCCCCCCCCTATTCGGCGGGGGTTTTGAATTAAGAGGCTTGGATAATATGCGGGTATTGTACCCTTTATGTGAAAATGCGCGGAAGTCTGGTATAAAAAGATGCAATCCGGCGTTTTTTCATATCAAACCATATCATATATTTTCGTATGTCTGTTTTTTTCTCCATTCGTTTACATAGGCTACAGTAATATCTATGAAATCGGTAATTAGTTGAGAGCGGTCTTGTTCGTTTGGACAGATCAGATTGATGTTTCTGTGGAGTCCGTTTTCAAGGGGAATTGCCTTGACTCTATGGTCTCGAAGATATACGTTAAGACCAAGATAAGGGAGTATCGTTACACCAAGTCCTCTTTCAACAAGAGAGATTGTGATCTGGTTGTCCATGGGGTCAAATTCAGCCATGGTCACGTTGGCGGCACTTTTATAATATTTGTGCATCGGACTGTCGGTATCAAAACTTTCATTGTTGGGGATCATAGGATATCGTTCAAGCACTTCATCAACTGATATGCTTTTTCTGGATGCAAGAGGGTGATCCTCATTTGTAATAAGATAATATGGATCCTCGTACAATTTTATGCAGTCGAGACCTTTAGGATCATCTATTACGGAAAAGCAACAATCTATGTTATAGTTGTCCATAGAGGCTATACCTTCGATGTAATTTATATGGTATTCGAGTTTTACAGTAGTATTGGGATATCGTTCTGAAAGCTTTAACATTATATCCGGCATCCACTGGGATGCGACGCTCAATGTCGCGCCTACGGGAAGTCGGTTTTCCTGCCGGATTTGAGCTGTTTTATAGAGCTGTTCTTCTAAAGATTGTATCTTTGCCATGATATCCAGAAGTTCTTTCCCCACATTGGTAAGTGAAACCCCGCGTTTTGTACGGCTGAATATCTTGATGCCGAACTCGCTTTCCATATTATTGATTATATACCATAAGCTTGGCTGCGTATAGCCGAGTTCCTTTGCTGCTTTGTTAAGACTGCCGCACTGGGCGGTTTTGATGATTGGAAGATATTTGAACATTTTACACCTTCTTTGCTGTTATGCTTCCAAGTTTTAAAGATTTCATATAAAACTTGCTTATGATATATATATTATAGCATGCAAGCAAGTGATATACAAAAAACAATTATTTCTATAAAAAATTTCTATAAACACGCATGTATTAGCGGATATATGCAGATAAACAACTTACGAAGGAAATATGTTTAAGTGCTTGAAAATTTATGATTAAGAGCCTTTCTGATGCGCTGTATGCGATTTAACGGGGTAAAATCCCTGATTGTTGTTAGGAGAGATTAAAGAAATTTCTTATAAATGATATTGATGATTTCAAATTCTAAAGAACTCTTTTCCACCTTATACTTATAATAAATATTAAGTTCGCCGGAAAGAACTTTGACGTTGTAATTATTTGAGTTGAAAGAAAGGAGTGTATGATTTAGATTTTAACTAATCATAGAATCAATCAATTATGAGTGAAAACAGCAATAATCTAAATAATAATCCTCAGAAGAAAGGCGTAAGCCCGGTCGATTTTTTCTGTATAGGCTTCGGTGCTATAGTCGGAGTTGGTTGGGCGGTAGCTATCAACGGCTGGATGATCGGATGCGGCGGTCCTGTACCTGCAGCACTCGGATATTTTCTGGTAATGGTAATGATGGTGCCTGTAGGTCTGTGTTATGCAGAGCTCGTACCTATGATGCCGGTTGCCGGAGGTGTAATGGCATTCTCGTATAAAGCATTCAACAGCACATTCGCTATCATCGGCGCATGGGGATCCTTAGGCGGCATGATCGCAATCATACCTTGGGAAGCTATCCAGATCACTGATGTACTCAGTTATCTGATTCCCGGAATCAAGTCCGGAGATCCGCTTTATCAGGTAATGGGATCAGACATTTATCTTATAACTATAATACTCGGCGTAGTATTTTCATTCCTGTTGTTCGCACTGAATATGCGCGGACTGGCTTCAGCAGCATTTGTACAGAAAATACTCTGCTTCGTACTGGTTGGATGTGCTGTCCTCGGCGCTATCGTATCATTGATATACGGAGATACTGACAATCTTAAACCTATATATGATGTATCAAATCCACAGATCTACGGAGAAGCAGAAGGACTTAAGCAGGTTGCACACACAGGTCTTATGGGCGGCATGTTTGCGATAGTAGCTCAGGCTGCATTTTTCCTCGCAGGATTTGAAACTATACCGCAGGGCATTGAAGAAGCCGGCGGAGATATAGATTCAGTTGGTAAGACAGTTGTTCTTTCGGTAGCACTTGCATGTATCTTTTATGCAATACTGCTGTTCGCATTCGGTTGCGGATGGCCATGGCAGGAATTCGCTCTCATGGAAAGACCTGCGGCATCTACTATGTTCCTGTCACTTCTTGCCGGAACCGGCGGCAAAATACTTTACTGGATTATTACGATTGGAGCTCTCGCAGGCCTGTTCACTACTTGGAACGGATTCTTTACAGCATCTGCAAACATCCTTATGGGTATGGCTCGCGGACGTCTTATCCCGAGATTCTATGCTAAGCAGAACAAAAACGGTATCGCCGTTAATGGTCAGATCACAGTGCTTGTGCTGTCATGCATAGGCCCGTTCCTTGGACCGAATCTTATAGACTCCATCACATGTTTCTCGGCATCAGCATTTATGCTTTCATGGTCATTGACAACTTGGTCACTGGTAGTTCTGAGGAAAAAGTATCCGAACTGGAACCGTCCTTACAGAATTCCTGGAGGAATTGTAATGGGTCTGTTCGCTGCTTTCTGTGTATCGGCATCATTTGTACTCATGTTTGTGCCGGCAAGTCCATTCTATGTTGGCGGACTCTCAGTGAAGATGTTCTGCATCTGGATGGCTATCGGTCTGCTGCTTTATATCGCTTCTGCAGGACAGAGAAAGGGCCTGTCCAGAGAAGAGCTTGAAGAAGGCGTGTTCGGCGGTATTAAGCTTGAAACAGGCGAAAGAGCATAAAGCTCGATCGGGCAGCAATAATTAACTCGGATATAACGGGTAATATATAAAAAAGACGTAGTTCCGGCTACGTTTTTTTTATATATTATGACGGGCATGATGTCAATCTGCGTGAAAGACCATGTGTATCGTAGTTGCTGCCGAACTCTTAAGCGCTTTGCAAATTTCAAATAGTGCGGCAGTAAACATAGTAATGCGTGAAATAATAAAATTAGTGTAAGGCGAGTTAAAAAGTGTGCTTATGATGAAAATCAGGAATAATGTGAATGAAAAATCTGCCCAAAAAGCTTTGAAGATTGCCGTTACATTGTATACAATTATTAATAACTTGACTAAAGCCCAAATATTTTTTATAATCTTAATAAGATAATCTTATAAGAGTTTTCCGGAAATAACTCTATCATTGTAATTATTTAAAGTATTTATTAGAAAGGAGTGTATGATTTAGATTTCAACTAATCATAGAATTAAGCAATATGAGTGAAAACAGCAATAATCTAACTAATAATCCTCAGAAAAAAGGGGTAAGTGCTGTTGACTTTTTCTGTATTGGATTCGGCGCCATTGTCGGAGTTGGTTGGGCGGTAGCCATCAACGGCTGGATGACTAGTTGCGGCGGTCCTGTACCGGCGGCACTCGGATACCTTCTGGTGATGGTAATGATGGTACCTGTAGGTCTGTGTTATGCGGAGCTCGTACCTATGATGCCGGTTGCCGGAGGTGTAATGGCATTCTCTTTGAAAGCATTTAACTCTACAGTATCAATCATAGGTGCATGGGGCTCTCTCGGCGGTATGATCGCGATCATACCTTGGGAAGCTATCCAGGTAACTGACATACTGAACTACCTGATTCCATCACTTAAATCGGGAGATCCGCTTTATCAGGTGATGGGTTCAGACATTTATCTTACAACAATAATAATAGGAGTAATATTCTCATTCCTGCTGTTCGCACTGAATATGCGCGGACTGGCTTCAGCAGCATTTGTGCAGAAAATTCTCTGTTTTATGCTGATCGGCTGTGCTATCCTGGGCGGTGTTGTATCACTTATCTACGGTAACTCCGACAATATGAAGCCTATATATGATGTATCAAATCCACAGATCTACGGAGAAGCAGAAGGACTTAAGCAGGTTGCACACACAGGTCTTATGGGTGGAATGCTCGCAATTGTGGCACAGGCTGCATTTTTCCTTGCGGGATTTGAAACTATACCGCAGGGTATTGAAGATGCCGGCGGTGATATTAACGCCGTAGGTAAAACAGTTGTACTTTCAGTAACATGTGCATGTATTTTCTATGCATTTCTCCTGTTTGCATTTGGTTGCGGATGGCCATGGCAGGAATTCGCTCTCATGGAAAGACCTGCAGCTGCAACTATGTTCCTGTCACTTCTTGCCGGAACAGGCGGAAAGGTCATGTACTGGATACTGACAATCGGAGCTCTGGCTGGGTTGTTCACTACTTGGAATGGATTCTTCACAGCATCAGCAAACATACTCATGGGCATGGCTCGCGGACGTCTTATTCCGAGGTTCTATGCTAAACAAAACAAAAATGACATTGCCGTTAATGGTCAGATCACAGTGCTTGTGCTGTCATGCGTAGGCCCGTTCCTTGGACCGAATCTTATAGACTCCATCACATGTTTCTCGGCATCAGCATTTATGCTTTCATGGTCATTGACAACTTGGTCACTGGTAGTTCTGAGGAAAAGATACCCGAACTGGAAACGCCCGTACAGGATTCCGGGAGGGATCGGAATGGGTCTGTTCGCTGCTATATGTGTAACGGCCTCATTCATACTTATGTTCGTACCGGCAAGTCCATTCTTTGTAGGCGCTCTGTCTGTGAAGATGTTCTGCATATGGATTGTTATAGGTCTTGTGCTTTATCTCCTGTCTTCCGGTCAGCGTAAAGGACTCTCAAGAGAACAGATTGAAGAAGGTGTATTCGGTGGTATTGAACTTGATACCGGTGAAAGAGTTTAAAGATATTGAATAGAAACAAACAACTCTTATAGCAATTAAAACGAAAGGCGCAGCTTCGGCTGCGTCTTTCGCTTAACGAAGATAATGTCAAGTGATTGTTAATTATCGTGTATTTGCTGCGTTTTGAACAACAACACACAGCCTTATATGATTCAAATGCATGGTAAAAATGATATTGTCGTAAAAGAAGCGTATTGATATGTTTAAGTTTGCCCGGCACGATCAGATTGCTGAAAGCGTGTGCTTTTTAATATAACTTCGTAAAATTATTTAGCCTGTTGACAATACATCCGGTAAATAAACGAATAAGAAACATAAAAAATATAAAATCAGTTCTTTGCGAGTGTGCTTTTGTTGACAAAAGATAGTGTATTTTGATAAAATTTATCTGGTTAAAACCAACGTTATTATCTATATGTTTTTTGCCGCACAGTGTGTTTGCGGCACGTACTAGGAGGTTATTTCATGGAAACTAAACAAAGATCAAAGATGCTGTTTGTAGTAGGTATCATAATGATCGTTTTTGGAGCAATAGGATTGATAGGAGGACTCATTGTTCTTGCAGGTGTTTCTGCTGCAAGCTCTTATCTTTCTTATACAGGTATTTCAGCGGGAGTTTACATCGGAATGGTTACATTCAGTGTTGTAGGCTCTGCACTTCAGCTGACGGCAGGTATATTTGGTATTATATACAGCAAGAAACCTGTAAAAGCACAGTTCTGTATAATATGTGGGATTGTTGTTATAGCGGTACAGGTAATATCACTTATACTTACAATTTATATCTATATGTCGCTTTCAAACGGTCCGATGAGCGCATACTCACCTAATATAGTGAGCGGTTCTACTATAGCAGGTTCTGTTCTCGGCTTTGTACTTCCGGTATTATATCTGATTGGAGCACTTAAGCTTAAAAAGATGGCGGAAAGCCAGAATATTCCAAATCCGTTTGCGCAGGACAGTGTTCAGACAGGACCACAGAGGCAGTTCGTAAATAATACACCGCAAGGACAGGTGCCGAATGCACAACAGGGAGTACCTGGACAAGCAACGCAGGGTAATGTTCAACCTCGAGCTCCGCAGGCAGCACCTCAGCAGGCTCCGCAGACAGCACCTCAGGCGCCTCAAAGTCAACCGACATCTGATCAAGGAATGCAAAATGCAGCTCCTGAGCATGAAGCGCCAAAGAATCCTGAAGACGTATAATATGATTTGACATGTTATACATAAAATCCAGGAAAGAGACTACCGTTAAATGGGTATTTATACCGTTATGTGGACAATGAAATAAATAAGATTTTTTGCAGTCAGTGACAGTTCGTCACTGGCTGTTTTTTATAACGGGGCGGCAGAACAAGCTGCCGGCACCGGAGAAAGATTTTTGATAAAACGAGAGTCTGAAATCTTGACACAGGACAAGTGTGTACAGGCGCAGCTTATATATAAGCATGTTGTATATTATTTTGTTAACAATGGAATTTTCAAAATACTGTTGACAATCCACGGGATATCATTATAATAAATAATATACAGAAATGGTAAATAATGTATATTATGGCGATGAATTCAAGGGAGTGTTCATTAGCGTCTATACGGGAGGATAAAGAAAAGTATGGTGAAAGACAATATATTTAAAAGAAAAATTATTTCATGGAGTTTGGTATTTATAATGGCGGCGTCAATGCTTCCTGTACTGTTTCTGATAAGTTTAAATGAAGTATCAGGAGAGAGTCTGGTCAAGATAGGAAACGGCGGAGTAATGTATGCCAAGTCCAAGCTTGGCAAAGGTGCTGACGGAAGGTATTACTACTGTTCTCCTTATGGTGACGGAAGCAGGGAACTTAAGCTGCAGATAAAAAGGAAAGGAGTATATCATATTTGTTACTGTATAAATCCGTGGAATACAATTAATACAGGTTCCGGGTACAAGGCAAACAGCTATGCCAAGTCGGTAAAGCTTAAGGAAACCAATCGTGCTACGCGAGAATATCTGGGATCCATAATGGCGTTTTCGTACAACAAAGGAAGGGGAGACGGGGTTTCCGGAACTAATGGAAACGATTATTACATGGCAACGCAGATGATAATATGGCAGTTTGTCACCGGACACAGATCAAATGTGAAGGATAAATTTACACCTTATATAAAGGATGGCTACTATAAAGCAATAAGAAACAGACCGGCATGGAAATCATATCTGAAGATATTGGCAAATGCAAAAAAATATTATTACGGCCCGAGTTTTAAAGGAAAAACTATAAAATTGAAAGAAACGAGTCCGGGAAGCGGTAAGTTTAGAAAGACTATAGCAGATGTTAAAGGTGTGGGTTTATCGGCTGTAATAATGAATGGAGTCAGTGTAAAAAAGAATGGAAACAAGTATACCTTCGCACTTGAAAAGGAGGTGCCGAAAAATAAAGCAAAGATGGTGACCTTTAAAATGAATGTTAACACAGGACTGCCGGCTGATCAAAAGCCTCTGATATTCGATCCCGTAAGGTTGGTAAGCAGACGACAGGGACTGGCATATGGGTCCAATCTGCCGCGCAGATACAAGGTAATGGTGTGGTCTGCTGCAACGTTAAAGGATAAGCAAAGACCTGGAGAATTAAAAATTGTCAAAAAAACTTCAGACGGGAGTCCGGTAAACGGCTTTAAGTTCTTTGTAAAAGGTAAAACATCTGCAGGGAAGTCTTTTGAAAAAATATTCGGGCCGACTGATGAAAATGGTATTATCGTAAATGATATAGATGCCGGCACATATGAGATTACGGAATTGATGGATAAGGATCAAAATCTGAAGTATAGACGACCGGAAAGCCGCACTGTAACTTTAGAAGACGGTGATGATGAAACCATTGAATTTGAAAATGAAGTGAAAACGGGGAATGGAAGGATATTGAAGACTGCAGATGATGGACATGTCGGCGATATAACGTTCAATATAAAAGGAACTGCTGACTGGGGTGAATATATAGAGACTAATGTCACCACAAGTAAGGCTGAATATTCGGAGGTTAAAGGTGAAGAAAAAGTTACAGAAAACAGTACAGAAGACAGTGAACAGCAGGGAAATGATATAAAACAGGAAAGTGAACTCGAGGGCAGTGATGCTCCGGGAGAGTTTATAGATGAAGCTGGAGAAATCATAGATACTCCTGATGAAATCGTATCAGATAATGAAACCGGAAATTCAATAAAGGAGATCGAAGATCGGGGTGGAAAATGCGGAATCAGCGATTTTGAACTGCCGGCAGGTGAGTATGTCATAACTGAAGTAAATCCGGCCCCTGCGTTATATAAGGATACAACTCCTGTAAATATCACTGTAAATGATGGTGATCATATATATATAAAGTTCCACAATGTGAGAAAATATAGCATAAAGACTTCTGCTGTTGATATAAAGAATGGAACTAATACGGCTTTTGCGGAAAAGAATGCAAGGGTGGTTGATAATGTCAAGCTTACGGGGCTAAGAGCAGGAGATACTTATACCGTTGTTGGAAGGCTTATGCATAAAAATGGCAGTAAGTCGGTAAAGGAAGTAAAAAGTGCAGACGATAAGGCAGTTATTTCAGCGAAAACGTTCAAAGCCGAAGATGAAGCCGAGACCGTCAATATTTCATATGATTTCGATGCACACGGCATGGCGGGGAAAGACATTGTCGTATATGAGTACCTTCTAGCCGGAACAAAGACCGCATATGTAAAGGAAAACAAGATTATAGATATTAAAAAGTTAAAAGCAGATGCACTGTCAGCTGAAGACAACATTGATAATGAAGAACAGACAATCCATTTTCCACTTATAAGAACAACCGCAACTGTTTCAGGCTCACACAGAGCCAAATTTTCCAATGAACCGGTTGAAATTGTAGACGAAGTGAGCTATGGCAACCTGACGCCAGGTGAAAAATATACTCTGACAGGTGAACTTATGGATGCGAATACCGGAAAACCTATCGGTGTAAAAGTGAAACATGACTTTATTCCCGAAAAAGTAAGCGGCAAAGAGAATATCATTTTTAAATATCGTGCCGCCAAGGCTAAGAAATCGAATTTGGTGGTATTTGAAACGCTGACTGCCAGGGGTAAGATAGTAGGCGAACATAGGGATTTAAAGGACAGGAATCAGACAGTGGAATTTACAGATGAGGAAAGATCATCTGGACTTAATGTCAAGACCGGTGATGAAAACAGAATGTCTTTGTTTGTTATATTTACGGTTATGTTAGTTGCAGGCTCGGGAATAATAGCGCTTTACAGTGGCAGGAGAAACTGATGTAAGCATATTATTAAAAATCATAATATGCAGAACAGGTAGAGTATAAGTTTCTCTTTTGTCAATATGAAGTAGAGGGGTTGCTTGAGAATGTATCTTCTCTGCTTCATCTGATCTTTAAATGGTATCGATAAGTTTTATGTTTATTGCACATATAGAACATAATTTAATGTTTATTATAAAAAAGACTGTTAAAAACAAAAGCGGTGCTTGTAATTCGGGTCTCATTGAATGATAGAAATCGGATTAACAGTTATTTTCTCAGGTCATTTTGATAAAAGCCTGCAAAATTCATTTATGAGAGAATGATGAAAAGGAACCTTATTGAAATGTGCGACAGTTAAACTTGCAGTTTTTCAACATATAAATACCTTGAAAAATCCTTGACACAACTGCACTGAAATGGTAACATAACTTCTGCGGCAGTAAAAACAAACGCTGCTCGTGTGGCGGTGTAGCTTAGTTGGTTAGAGCGTCCGGTTCATACCCGGAAGGTCGGTGGTTCGACTCCACTCGCCGCTACCATATTGGGGCGCTTAGCTCAGCTGGGAGAGCACCTGCCTTACAAGCAGGGGGTCACAGGTTCGAGCCCTGTAGCGCCCACCATTAAAGATAATTGTGCAGGCCTTTAAGGGATTGTGCAAAATAACGAATAAGCGCGGTCCGGTAGTTCAGTTGGTTAGAATGCCAGCCTGTCACGCTGGAGGTCGTCGGTTCGAACCCGATCCGGATCGCCAATTTATCAAATCTGTGGTGGGTATAGTCAAGTGGTCAAGACAGCGGGTTGTGGCTCCGCCATGCGTGGGTTCGAATCCCACTATCCACCCCAAATGCATATATGGCGACATAGCCAAGTGGTAAGGCAGAGGTCTGCAAAACCTTTATTCCCCGGTTCAAATCCGGGTGTCGCCTCCATATAGTGGGGTATAGCCAAGCGGTAAGGCAATGGATTCTGATTCCATCATGCGCAGGTTCGAATCCTGCTACCCTAGCCAATAAAAAGCACTGCATATAGTGAACTGGTATAAGAAAAGCAGATATGTTAAAAAAGCGTATCTGCTTTTCTTATACAAAAAAAGAGCCCCTGTGGAAATCCACAGGGCTTTGATCTTTTTCATACTTTGTCACATAGCGAATGTGTGTCGTATCTCAGGATCTGAAAAATCCAAATGTTGATGTACTTTCTTCGCTTTCTGATACCTCTGCCGGCTCTTCTGCGCTTTCGTTTGCTGTCTCATCTGATTCTTCTACTCTTTCTTCGAGAATTTTGTTGTATTCCGCAAATATGGCATCTTTGATCTTATTCCTCGTTTCTGAAACGAGAGGGTGTGCTATATCGCGGAAACCGCCTTCTCCCATTTTTCGGCTTGGCATTGCAATGAAAAGTCCGTTCTGACCATCGATTATTTTGATATCGTGTACAACGAATTCATCATCAAAAGTGATAGAAACAACTGCTTTCATTTTGCCTTCGTCATTGATCTTTCGGATTCTTACATCGGTAATGTTCATATGATCATCCTTTCTACCCAAACGATATAAAGACTATTTCATTTGCAAGGTTTGAGATTATACCGTATTATACAGGGAATATATGAGTATTACAAGTTTTTTTTTGAAAGTTGGACAACTGTATTTTAATGTAACTTATCATTTCAAAAGCTATATTTCTATAGAATTCAGAGGGCATGTTTGGTATAATTATGGTTGTTTCTAGAGATAAGAAAGGAGCGCTTTTCACAATGATAAGATTATCTGATTGCAAACAGATACACTGTATTGGAATCGGCGGCATAGGACTCTCCGCTATTGCTGAAATCCTTATTTTCAGTGGCTATGATGTAAGCGGTTCTGATATGCGTGAAAGCGAGACTACGGAAAGACTTATGGATCACGGTGCAAATATATTTCTGGGTCACAGAGCAAAAAATGTTGACGGCGCCGATCTTGTCATTTATTCAGCGGCAATAGCAAGGAGCAATCCGGAACTTATCAGGGCAGAAGAGCAGGGCATTCCTACGGCTTCAAGGGCTGAGATACTGGGTATGCTTATGAAGGACTATGAAAACAGCATAGCTATTTCGGGCACTCATGGGAAGACTACAACTACTTCTATGGTGTCCTTAATATTAAGAAACGCACAGTTGGACCCGACTATTCTGGTTGGCGGAAACCTTTCAGAGCTTAATGGCAATGTCCGGGTAGGAAATGGCGCGTTTTTTGTTACTGAAGCATGCGAATACATGGATAGCTTTTTGAGCCTTAAGCCCAAGATCGAGGTAATTCTCAATATTGATTCTGATCATCTTGATTACTTCAAAGATATTGACCATATACAAAATTCATTTTCGCGTTTTGCAGGACTGGTGCCTGAGGACGGTGTTATTATAGCTTATGATGCAAATCCGTTTGTAAGAAGCGTTGTCAAAGGAAGAAAAAATGTTATAACATTCGGCTTCGGATCTGGTTGTGATTACAATGTAGAGGATATAATATTTGATGCGAGCGGGACACCACAATTTTACGTAAATTACAAGGCTGCAAGGCTATGCGGGGTAAAGCTTAAGATCCCGGGAGAGCATAACATTTTAAATGCTCTTGCGGCCATTGCCTGCTGCCGCACTTTGGGTGTAGATGTTTCCACTATAGTTGAAACACTTGAAGAATACAGTGGTACTGAAAGACGTTTTGATATACTTGGTAAAACCAACAACAACATTAAAATTATAGATGATTACGCACATCATCCAACCGAAATAAAGGCGACGATCGAAGCGGCATGTCATATGCAGTTTAATAACATGTGGTGTCTTTTTCAGCCTCATACCTATACGCGTACAATTGCGTTGTTCGATGAGTTTGCCGAATCGTTTGAAAAAGCTGATATAATAGTGCTTGCAGAAATATATGCAGCACGTGAAAAGAACATATTTAAAATAAGTTCTGAAAGCCTGGTGGATGAGATAAAAAAGGATTACCCACGTAAAGAAGTATATTTTTATCCTGATTTTGACGAAATGGCTCAATTTGTTTATGATAATGCTGAGCCTGGAGATCTTATAATCACTATGGGTGCGGGTGATATAAATAAAGTGGGTGAAAAAATACTCGAAATAGACAGGGAAGCATTCAAAGGAGAATATTTAAAATGATTGGGGAAAAGCACTGTTCAGGCTATGCTGAATATGAAGCACTTGAAAAAAAAAGAATCGAGATAAATTTAAAGCATGCTGAAGCCGGCGTTAGATTCATTGATATAAAAACGGTCTATATAGATGAAGATGTTAAGATAGGAGCGGGAACAGTTATCTATCCGTGTGTAGTGATAGAAGGCAAAACTGAGATCGGAAAAACCTGTATAATAGGGCAGAATACAAAGATCGTGGATTCCAGTATAGGTGATAATACTAAAATAGAAAGTTCCTATATATTAGAAAGCAGAGTTGGAAACTATACGAGCGTGGGTCCATTTGCATACATACGGCCGGGCAGTACTGTGGGTGATGACTGCAAAGTGGGAGATTTTGTTGAAGTTAAAAATTCATCTTTTGGCAACAGGAGCAAAGCATCACATCTTACTTATATAGGTGATTCTGATTTGGGTGAGGAAGTAAATCTTGGATGCGGTGTTATATTTGTAAATTACGATGGAAGCAAAAAATACAGAAGTACCGTGGAAGACGGTGCGTTTATAGGTTGTAATTCAAACCTTGTTTCACCTGTTAAAGTAGGCAAAAAGGCTTATGTGGCAGCAGGAAGCACAGTTATAAAAGATGTCCCTGATGGAGCACTTTATATAGAAAGAGGTGATCCGTTCATGCAGAACGGCTGGGTAGAAAAGAAAGGTATTCTGAAAAAAAAGTAGTTAAACGGAAGGAAAGGGTGCATAGAAAAATGAAAAACGGACAGTTTTCAAATTACAAGGTTTTTGCCGGTAATTCTCATATGGAACTTGCACAGGAAATCGCAGATATCATGGGAAAACCATTAGGCAAGGCAACAGTATCAAAATTCAGCGATGGTGAAATATCGGTCAATATTTCGGAATCAGTAAGAGGATCTGATATATTCATAGTACAGTCGACATGCAGCCCTGTAAATGACAATTTAATGGAACTGCTCATATTGATAGACGCTATAAAACGGGCTTCGGCAGGCAGGATAAATGCAGTCATACCGTATTATGGATATGCAAGACAGGATAGAAAAGCAAAAGCAAGAGATCCGATCACAGCAAAGCTGGTGGCAGATCTTTTGGTGGCCGCCGGGGTAGATCGAGTGGTAACTATGGATTTGCATGCAGCTCAGATACAAGGATATTTTGATATACCTGTTGACCATCTTGTAGGACTTCCTATCCTGATAGATTATTTTGCAAAAGAGAATATTCCGGACCTGGTGATTGTATCACCCGATCATGGCAGTGTGACCAGAGCCAGGAATATGGCTGAGCCGCTGAAAGCACCAATAGCAATAGTAGACAAAAGAAGACCCGAGCCCAATAAGTGCGAGATTATGAATATAATCGGTGAAATCGAAGGCAGAAACTGCATCCTGATCGACGATATGATAGATACAGCTGGCACTATAACCAATGCGGCATCGGCGCTTAAAGAGCTGGGTGCAAAGAGCGTAAGAGCGTGTGCGACTCATCCGGTGCTTTCGGGACCTGCTATTGATCGTATAAAAAAATCTCCAATCGAAGAGATGGTTCTTTTAAATACCGTACCTATTCCTGAGGAAAAAATGCTTCCTTACATAAAGACACTTTCTGTAGCACCGTTATTTGCGGAAGCGATGACGCGTATTTTCAACAGTGAATCTATAAGTAAGTTGTTTGCCAAGTAATTATAGCCGGGAAAATTTAAATGTATAGATGAATCATATCAAAAGACCGGAAAATAAAACCAGAGGACATTATGTACATAATCGCAGGACTAGGAAATCCAGGGCATAGATTTGAAAATACCAGACACAATATAGGCTTCATAACGCTTGATAAGATAGCGGAGCGAAACGATATAAAGATTAATAAGAAAAAGTATAAGGCTCTGGTCGGAGAAGGCTCAATTTCAGGCTGCAAAGTTATACTTGTAAAGCCTCATACTTATATGAATCTTAGCGGAGACAGCCTGCGCGAAGTAATGGACTTCTACAAAGAGGAATTTGAGCATTTGCTGGTGATATACGATGATATCGATATACCGACAGGCTCTATCAGAATAAGAAAGAATGGAAGTGCCGGCACACATAACGGGATGAGGTCAATCGTTAGACAGCTTGGTACAGAGGAGTTCCCTCGTATCAGAATCGGTATCGGTCGAAACAGCGGCGACCTTGCGGATTATGTGACAGGAGGCTTTACCAAGGATGAAGTCAAACCGCTTGAAGAAGCTGTCATAAATGCAGCATATGCTGTTGAGTGTATGCTGGACAAGGGAATAGATATTGCAATGAGCCGTTACAATATGGTTTATAAATTGCCAAAAGGGTAAGACGATGACGGTTAAAGGAGCTATAAAAATATCAGGGATATCTGACAGCAGAGTTGCACCTGTTGCATCCAGGATCATAAAAGAGGAAAAAGGTAAGAGTTTGTTGGTGGTGAGTTCTCAGGTAAGAGCTGATAGACTGGCTACAGACCTTTCTTTTTTTATGGATAGAAATGTATATGTGTTTCCTGAAGAGGATCATTCATTCATAAGGTATGATGCGAAAGACCGTAACAATGTTATAGACAGGCTAAAAGTTCTTCAGCAGATCAGTGAAGACCCTCAGGCGGTAGTAATTGCACCGATACAAAGTGCGCTGAGGAAAATGCCGCCAAAGGAGATTTTGTTATCGAAAACTTTATCCGTTCAAATCGGTTTTCAATTCGACATGGAAGATTTGAAAGTAAGTCTGGTAAGTATGGGGTATGAACGTTTGTCTATGGTGGAAGGAAAGGGACAGTTTGCAATAAGAGGCTCAATTGTAGATGTTTTTGCAGTAGAAGCGGAAGACCCGTATAGAATAGAGTTTTTTGATGATCAGGTGGATTCTATAAGATCATTTGACATCGGATCGCAGAGGTCAATAGAAAATCTTGATAAGGTAGAAATATTCCCGGCAGTGCAGATGATAAGAGACGATGATCTTTTTGCAGAGGCGCTGGAAGGGATAAGGATAGCATACGACAAGCGAATAAAAGCGTTGAAGTGCGGGAGAAGTGTTATTCGTAAGCAGATTTGTGCACTGGAAGAACAAAAGGAAAAGCTCGAAAACGATATAAGAGAAAATATAAATTTGCAGCAGCTTGAAAATTATATAGGCTATTTTTATGAAAATGTGCAGAGTATCTACGATCATATGAACGAACCGCTTATTATGATAGATGATCCAAACAGTGTTACGCGTTATTTTGAGGATAAGCTGCAGGAGTTTTCAGATGATTTTGAAGTCATGATTGAAAGAGGGAAGGCAATCCCTGAGGACAAGAAAAGCTTTGCATCGGAAGAAGATCTTCTCTGGCTTTATGAAAGGGCGATCGATACAGGGGGTTATGTATTTACACCGTTCAGCAACAGAACAAAGAATATTGATACATTTTCAAAGATAATAACTGTAGAAAGCAGACAGACGCCGTCGTTCAACGGCAGGCTTGATATTCTGGAAAAGGAAGTTAAAAATTATATTTCGCGAAAATATAAAGTAGTTATAGTATGCAGCACAGATGAACGTGCAAAAAATATGCGTGAATTTCTGCAGCGCGCAAAACTTGAAAGAAGGGTTGAAGTCAAAACAGGTGTTCTGACGGCGGGCATTGATTTCCCGGATGAATGCTTTTGCTGCATATGGGAAGGGGATATATTTCCTGATTATAGAGTAAGAAAAAGGCGGAAACCGGCGCGTGAAAAAAGCAGTGTTGTCAGGGACTTTTCCGATATAAGCAACGGGGATTATGTTGTGCATGAAAACCATGGCATTGGAAAATTTGCGGGTATCAGGGCGCTTGAGGTAGATGGCGTGAGGCGCGATTATCTTAAAATAAAGTATGCGGGCGCGGATGTCTTATATGTGCCGGTCGAACAGATGGACACAGTGCAGAAATATATATGCGGAGAGGCGTGTTCGCCACGTTTAAACAAGCTGTCCGGCAGTGATTGGAAGCTGACCAAGGCGCGGGCCAAGGTCGCTATCGAGGAAATGGCACATGAACTGCTTGAGACTTCTGCAAAAAGGCGTGAAAAAAAAGGCTATAGTTTTCAACCTGACAGCGAGTGGCAGCACGACTTTGAATCGGATTTTAAATATGTGGAGACGCAGGATCAGCTTGATGCCGCAGAGGATATAAAGCGAGATATGGAGTCGGAGTTTGCCATGGACAGGCTGCTCTGCGGGGATGTGGGCTTCGGAAAGACAGAGGTCGCAGCACGCGGTATTTTTAAATGCGTATCGGATGGGAAGCAGGCGGTTATGCTCGTGCCTACTACCATATTGGCAAATCAACACTATCATACTTTAAAAGAGAGATTTGAAAAAAGTCCGTTTACAGTGGAGATGCTTTCGAGGTTTAGAAGTACGGCGCAGCAGGAGGAGATAATAAAACGCTTAAAAAACGGTATGATAGATATAGTTATCGGTACGCACAGGCTTCTTTACAAAGATGTACAGTTTAAGGATCTTGGCTTGTTGGTTATCGATGAGGAACAGCGTTTTGGGGTAAAACACAAAGAGAACATAAAGCAGCTCAGGAGTAATGTGGATGTGCTGACTCTTTCCGCGACTCCTATTCCGAGGACACTACAGATGTCACTGTTGGGCATTAAGGACATGAGTCTTATACAAGAGCCGCCGGATGAGCGGTATCCCGTACAGACTTACGTGATGGAGCAGGATGAAAATGTAATCAAAGATGCGGTTGAAAGGGAACTGGACCGCTGCGGCCAGGTCTATGTAGTTTTTAACCGAGTAAGGGGAATAAGGAGAGTGGCGCATGAAATAAAAAATCTTGTCCCTTACGCAAAGGTATCAGTAGGTCACGGGCAGATGGATGAAAGGATGCTGGAAAGAACCATATTCGATTTTATAAACGGTGATATTGATGTGCTTGTCGCAACATCGATCATTGAGTCGGGTATAGATATTCCGAATGTAAACACTATGATCATAATGGATGCCGACAGGTATGGGCTTTCGCAGTTATATCAGCTGCGCGGAAGAGTTGGCCGATCAAACAGACTGGCTTACGCATATTTGATGTATAAAAAAGATAAAACGCTTTCTGATGTTGCGGAAAAGAGATTAAGGGCGATTAGGGAATTCACTGAATTGGGTGCGGGATTTAAGGTTGCAATGCGTGATTTGGAGATACGGGGCGCTGGAAATATTGTTGGTAGAGAGCAGCATGGCCACATGATAAAGATCGGATATGAATTATATTGTAAATTGGTGGACGATGCGGTCAAAAGGCTTGATAAGACTGGAGATCGGAATACATGCTTGGATGCGGCAAAGAAAAGAGCGGATACATATGAGTCATCTTCAAAGAAAAAAAATATTCCGCTTGATGATGATGAAGTATCGCTTGAATTTGATGTAGCAGCCTACATTCCGGAAAAATATATAAGCGATGAACGGTTGAAACTTCATATGTATAAAAAGATTGCTTCTATAGAAAATGAATATGATGAAATGGAGATTACCGATGAACTTATAGATAGATTTGGAGATATTCCACGTGAGACGCTGGTTCTTATAAAAATAGCACGGATCAAAACTCTTGCACGCAAAAATAATTTTAACAGGTTGGCTGTAAAGAGGGATAAAATCAGATTTTTTGCGAATGAAGGCGGCGGGCCAAACCCGCAGGGCTTGGCTGCAGCTGCGGAAAAATTCGGAATGAAAATATTCATTCACGGCGGTGTGAGCCCGGAGATACGTTACAAAGCGGAAGGACGGGACACATTGAATGAAATGATCGATGTGCTGCAGACGCTGTTAGTGTAAAATAAACATGTGATTTTGCAGATACTTGGGTTTTAGACAAACATATCAATATATAGTATAATGATTCAAAAATAAATCTTACGGGTAATCAATGTCATTAACAGGAATTTGCCGGAGGTAATAAAAATGCTTTTTAAGAATATTACTATGATAGATCCGAAGATACAAGCGAAGGAAAAAATGAATATCGGAATTGAAGAAGATAATATTGTGTACATCGGTGAGGACGTGCCTGAGAAAGACTACGGGAGAGTATATGATGGAACTGACAAGGTGTTGATGCCCGGATTTTACAATGCACACGGCCATTCTCCCATGACACTGCTCAGGGGCTACGGTGAAAATATGGCGCTTCAGGACTGGCTTAATAAAAAGGTATTCCCGTTTGAGGCAAGGCTTACAGGTGAAGACGTTTACTGGGGCACGATGCTGGCTATGGCAGAATCTTTCAGGACAGGAATTATATCGACAAGTGATATGTATTGTTTTACGTCTGAAATGGTTCAGGCTGTAACTGAATGCGGTGCAAAGGCGAATATCTCTCGAGCCATTACAAATCAAACAGATGCCAATCTTTTTGATTTGGATGCATTTGCAGAAGCTGACGAGGCTTATAGAAAATTTGACGGATCTGCAAACGACAGAATAATGATAGATACCAGCCTGCATGCTGAATATACTTCAACACCTAAAATTGCGGCGCAGCTTGCCGAATATACGCGTAGAACAGGTCTTAATATGCATGTACACGTATCTGAAACGGCATTTGAGCACGAAGAATGCAAAAAGAAGTACGGCATGACGCCGGTTGAATATCTGGACAGACAGGGCATATTTGATACTAAAGCAACGGCTGCGCATTGCGTGTGGATTGAAGGGGACGATTATGAGATATTAAAAGAAAAAGGTGTTACGGTTGCGGTAAATCCTATTAGTAATCTAAAGCTTTCCAGCGGTGTCTGTAATGTGCCTAAACTTTTGGAAGAAGGAATAAACGTTGCTATAGGAACGGATAGCGTGGCCAGCAACAACAATCTTGATTTTATCGAGGAGATGAAGGTGTTCGCTGTTTCATCTAAAGAAAAATTCAAGGATCCTACAGCGGTAACCTCCGCAGAAACGATATATGCCGCCACCTTCGGCGGTGCAAAAAGTCAGGGCAGATGGGACTGTGGCAAAATAGAGGAAGGATGTAAAGCGGATTTGATTGTGCTTGATATATCAGGACCTCATATGCATCCTGTGCATGACCTTATCACAAATATAGTTTATTCGGCGTCAGGTAGTGATGTGGTGCTTACTATGGCAGACGGTAAGGTTCTGTATGAAGATGGAGAGTATAAGACTATTGACATAGAAAAGACTATAGCAGGTGTTGAGAGATCGGCAAAGCGTATAAGCAGAGAACTTGCTAAAAATGAAATAGTTATTAAATGACTATCAGTAAAAAATCATCAGGAGATAAGAGATGGCAAAGACCTTTATAAAAGGCGCTGCTATTCTGGGCGCGGCGGGTGTAGTCACAAAAATACTGGGATTCATATTCAGGATTCCGCTTGTGAGTATGATCTCGGCCCAAGCAATGGCGTTTTACAATCCGGCATACTATATTTATATTTTTTTCGTTACACTTGCAACATCAGGAATACCTATTGCAGTATCGCGCATGGTATCTGAGCGTGTTACTCTGGACCGATATGCAGATGCGAACAGAGTATTTAAGCTTTCGATGCGTCTTATGCTTGGTATAGGAGCGGTATCTTTTATCATAGTTTTCGGAGGGGCAGACATAATTGCAGAGATGATGGAAAACCCTGGAGCCGCAATGCCTATGAGAGCCATTTCTTCCTGCTTGATAATAATTCCTGTACTTGCGGCATTCAGAGGGCTTTTTCAAGGAATGCAGAATATGCGACCGACGGCTGTATCGCAGATAGTAGAACAGCTTTTCAGAGGAACGTTCGGGCTTGTTCTGGCATATATCCTTTTCAGTTCGGCAGGAAATATGTTTGGGATATCAAGTAAATATATAAAAGGTGCGACAGGGGCGACGTTTGGCGGGACTGCCGGCGCTATAGGCGGACTGGGAATAATCTTTTTAATATACATGGTCAACAGAGATAATTTTAAATCCCAGATCGCAAACGGCAAGGAAGAGGGAAGCGAACCTAATAAGAGCATATATAAAGAGATACTTATAATATCGGTACCGATAACGATAGGAGCATCTATCATGCCGTTTATAAATATGATAGATGCGGGACTGATTATCACAAGACTGAAATCATCGGGGGTGAGCGACACCTTGGCGAAGAGCCTTTACGGCGGTCTTACAGGCATGGTAAATCCAATGATAAACTTTCCTCATGTAATAACGCTGGCTATAGCAACGAGTTTGGTGCCGCTTATCGCAGGAGCATACAAGGAAGGAAACAATGAACTTGCGGAAAGCAATATACAGCTTTCAGGACGTACTGCGATGCTGATCGGAATGCCGTGCGCCGTTGGCTTTTTTGTGCTTGCAAAGCCGATACTTCAGACGTTGTTTTATTCACAGAAAGTCGTAATGGATGAGGTAAGCGCAGCATTCATGATAATGGCTGTAGCTGTTATGTTTCTGGCTTCTGTACAGACACTTACAAGTATACTTCAAGGCGTCGGAAAACAGATGATACCTGTAAGGAACATGTTCATAGGTGTTGGAGTAAAAATTCTCTGCACTTGGTTTTTAGTGCCTGTCCCGTCACTTGGTATAAAAGGCGCTGCGATAGGCACGATACTTGCATATACGATAGCGACTGTGCTTGACACGATGGCTGTGACTAAGTATACAGGTGTAAGCTTTGAATGGAAACGCGTTCTTTTGAAACCGGGTATATCTGCTGTCAGCATGGGTGTCATAGTATTTGGTAGTTACAGGCTCTTAATAAAGCTTATAGGACTTGCAGCTATATCAGAACACATTCAGATAAGTATGGCTACTATGTTTTCTATACTTGTCGGCATTATAATTTACTATATTCTTATAATAGTTACGCAGGCTGTAGATAAAGAGGACATTATGAAGCTTCCAAAGGGCGAAAAACTTTACAATTTTGCGGGGAGATTCATAAAGCAGTGAAATTTAATCGGATATCATCAAAAGAGGAGACCCCAAGAATGATCAATACATAGAATTATATAAAAAAAGCCGGTACAGCAGAAGAAGCAATAAGAAGGCTTATTGAGATCGTAAAGGTGCTGAGAATCAAATGCCCTTGGGACAAGAAACAGACGCATGAGAGTTTGAGAGCGTGCATGCTTGAGGAAGCATATGAGGCAGTCGAGGCTATAGACAATAAGGATAGCGAAAATCTCAAAGAAGAACTTGGTGATGTATTGCTTCAGACTGTATTTCACAGCCAGCTTGCAGGTGAAAAGAATGACTTCGATATTCTTGATGTAATAAATGAAGAATGTGAAAAAATGATACGCCGCCATCCCACGTTTTTTCAGGGGCTGAGGCAAAATGTAATGTGATAAGACATATGTTACAGAAATAGATAAAAAAAGAGAGATACTTTGATACAATAAGTTTCGACAAAAAAACAAAGGTATCGAAA
>DAISVU010000011.1:0-47233 GCA_036839975.1 Bacillota bacterium
CATAAACGCCGGCGATATCGCATTTCTTCGGTTATACTTTTCATCAGAGATGCTCTTTTCGGTACCTTTGTTTTTCAGTCGAAACTTATTGTATCAAAGTATCTCTCTTTTTTATCTATTTCTGTAACATATGTCTTATCACATTACACAGACAAGTGATGCACAAATGCAGAGATGATAAAAAACCACCCTTTTGAAGGGCGGTTATTCGTGTTCCTGTTGTTTCGGAATGCAGATCAGTCTGCTGAATATGGAAGCAGTGCAACTACTCTTGCGCGTTTAACCGCAGTAGTCACGTCTCTCTGGTGTACAGCGCATGTGCCTGTGATCCTCTTGGGAAGGATCTTTCCGCGGTCTGTTATGTACTTCCTCAGTTTTTCAACATCTTTATAATCTACAGTCTCAGCTTTATCGGCGCAGAACTGGCAGATTTTTCTTCTTCTCATGCCTCCGCGTCTTCTGTTGTCCATCATGACTATAATCTCCTTTCATTTAGAACGGTATGTCATCATCGTCGATCATATTGAATCCTTCCGGGATATCGGTTGACGAGTTTTCTTCAGGAGCTTCATATGAGGCAGATGCCGTCGTCTGCCGGCTCTCGCCTTTATTCGGCTGTTTCTGCTGTCTGTCTCCCCATTCTAAAAATTCAACTCTGTCGGCTACAACGTCTGTAGTATAGATCCTTTGCCCGTTTTTTTCATATGATCCGGTTTGTATCCTGCCTTGGATACCAACAAGTCTTCCCTTAACAAGAAATTTTTCACATAACTCGGCAGTTTTTCCGAAAGCAACGATGTTTGGGAAATCGGTTTGCTCTGTACCATCTTTACGAGTCGGTCTGTTGATGGCAATCGAAAATCTTGCCACGGCCATCTGAGTGCTGCTTGTATATCTTACGTCAGGATCTCTTGTCAATCTGCCTATCAATGTAACATTGTTCATCTCTCATACCTCTTTTCTATTTCTCATCTTTGTTGATGATGATGTGTCTCATCACAACATCTGAGATCTTGAGTCTTCTGTCGAGTTCTTTTGGCAGAGCAGGGCTTGCTTCGAACTGAATTACCGCATAGTAACCCTCGTTCTTTTTCTGTATCGGGTAAGCAAGCTTTCTCATGCCCCAGACGTCTACGTCTGAGACTTTTCCGTCCGCTTCTATGATACCTTTAACGGTCTCGATAGCTGCATCCTTCTTTTCGTCTTCAACTGTAGGGTCTGTGATGAACATAATCTCATAGTTTGTCATAATTTTCACCTCCCTGTGGACTGATGGCGCTCCTGAGTTTAGAAGCGCAGAGATTTTTACGTACCTAACTATTATATACCAAAACCTCGGAAAATCAATGCTTTTTTGCGTTAAGTCGCATATTGTCGAAAATGTGCGGAAAGCTTTAGTAAGCGCCTATAGGGCATATGGAACTGTGAGATATCGATACCTATTTCCACAATATTTCAGGATATATTCCCTTATCCTTCATAGACTGCAATGCCGCGATCACGTCCGGTTTATCTTCTTTGTATGTTACACCGTACCATTTGTCATCAGATCGCAGGACTTTGCACTCTGCACGGCCGTCCCGGATGAGACGGTCGGGAATATCAGGGAGGAAGTATTCACACTTAAGGGGATTCTCCTTAAGTGCGGTTTCGAGGAAGGCAGGAAATCCCGATATGATTTCATTGATGAAATCTGCAGGAAATCCCCAAAAATTCATGGATACAACATCGTCGCGGTTCAGTGTCTGCCAGGTTTTGCCTTCATCCTCACTGCAGCATATATCATCGCCGCGTTCCATGATCATAGTACGTTCGGTGATTTTTACGAGATAACCGTGCTCATCGACTCCGCATACGCCGCGAGACACATATCCGTTTTCAGTTACAGTCTTTGCAAGTGTAAAACCGACCATACAGCAATCATATTTCATGTCATATTTCAAGTTGGAGAGATAATCATATACAAGCTGAAAGGCCTCATGTCCGTAGTAATCATCGGCATTTATAACTACAAACGGTGCATCTATATAATTCCGCGCCGCCATTACCGCATGCCCGGTTCCCCAGGGTTTTTCACGTCCTTCAGGCACTGTGAAGCCTTCAGGAATGTCATCTGTCTTCTGGAAGGCATATTCGATTTCCATATGTTTTCCGGCTCTTCGATCGATTAGACTGCGGAAAGCTTCTTCCATTTCTTCTTTTATAACGAACACCACTTTTTTGAAGCCTGCCATCATAGCATCATAGAGTGAAAAATCCAAAATGATTTCATTTTGGTTGCTGACAGGCTCGATCTGTTTCAGGCCGCCGAAACGGTTCCCCATCCCCGCCGCCATTATTAGTAATATGGGCTCTTTTGTTTTTTTCTCTTCCATTATATAAATAATACCCGTATCGTTCCTTAAGGTTTGTTTGTGTTTGATTTTTTAAACGTTGCGGGCATTTCTCCTTTCCTGTGTACAGGAAATAATAACATATGATGATTTAATAGACAAACCGGACAGCCGGAAATAAGTCTTACCACCATCATTTTTCCAAAATATTGCATGAATAATCAGGGTATGATATATTGGCTTAAGTAGAAATGTCTTAAGGCTGACCGCACAGGGAAGAATTAAAAGTCCAAAGTATCTGAATACATTATGACACAAACAGTAAAAAATGGAAAGGAGAGTATGATTCAATATCTAAACTGATCATACAAGTAAAAATGGAAAAACCGGATAGAGTGTTTATAGTGGGATTTATGGGATCAGACCGCATGGGTCTGGGAAAGAGCATAGCGGATGAATACAGCTATGAGCTTATATCTTTGGATAAAAAAATAGAAGAGGAAGAAGGCCGATCTATAAAGCGCATATGCATGGTGATGGGTGAACATGAATACAGAAACAGGGAATTTGAGATGCTTGAGAAATTATGTGACAAGAGCGGCATTGTGGTGGTGTGCGGAGACGGCATAATTTTCGATGATGATAATCTGAATATCTTAAGGCGGGAGAAGACCATCGCAGCCGGGACCAATATGACAATTGACGAGCTTTGGGAAAACGCGAAAAACGACAAATCGATACCATATGCGTTCATGACGGAAACAGATGAGCATATGAAGTATGAAAAGTTTTACAGTCTTTATCTTGCGCGCAGACACAAATACAGAGAATTTGTATAAAATCCCGCACGGATTTCATATATTATATTCGGACCTCCCGTGAGATCCGGGGGGGTGTTAAAAACTTAAGATTTTTGTGGCATTGCATGTTAAAAAGTTGTATACTCTATTGTGTTAGTAATTCTTACTAAGTTCCATATGTATTCAGAAAAAGGAAAATAATAAGATAGATTCGGAGCATAAAAGGATATTGCTGCAGCATGAATATTGTTGGGAAAAGTTTTTTATTGGGATAACATCAGCAAAACAGAAAGAAAAAAGGAACAGAGCATGGACGAAAAAATTCTTACGGCAAAGAAAGTTGCCGAACTTCGTGAAATTGCAAAAGCTTTTAATATCGCGGGATATCAGAAGTTAAGAAAGGCGGAGCTAATAAAGGCGCTGACGGATACAGAATATGCCCGGACAGGAGCAGAAAAAACAGAGACTGAACCGGCATGCGACGGAGATTCGGTTGTAAAAAAGAAAAAGCCGACAGAGACAAAGAAAGAGAATGAGGAGGATCGGCCTTTGGATGCTGATGACGAAAAGATCGGTGAAAAAACTGTGACACGAAAAGCCGCTGAAAAGAAGGCGGGTGAAAACAAAAAGACGGATAAAGATGACCTGGGCAACGGAAAAGATGATAAAGCCTTGACTGAAGGCAAAAACACTGGTCGTAAAAATGGTACCAGGGGTGACAGAAAAAAAACCGGCGGCAGGAATGAAAGCAATGAGAAAGACGGTAAAGAACCGGTTGCCGAAGAGTCAGACGGAAAGGATAAAAAAAACGAAATTCAACAGGAAGACAGGCCGGAAGTCGAAGGCATACTTGAGCTCGCGGAAGGAGGGTTCGGATTTCTCAGGTTTTCAAATTTTCTTACAAGTACAGAGGACATATATGTTTCACCAACTCAGATAAGAAGATTCAACCTGAAAACAGGGGATAAAATAAATGGTATATCAAGAAGACCGAATGAAGGGGAAAAGTTCGGAGCGCTTCTATATGTTAATACGGTCAATGGAGATGAACCCGGTGTTTCTATGAAAAGACCTGAATTTGAAGAACTCACACCGGTGTTTCCGAATGAACGGATCACGCTTGAAGGCGCAAGCAGAGAACTTTCTATGAGACTTATAGATCTGGTGGCGCCTATCGGTAAGGGACAGAGAGGTCTTATCGTGGCTCCTCCAAAGGCAGGTAAGACTACGCTCCTGAAGCAGATAGCAAACTCTATAGAAAGAAGTCATCCTGAGATCGAGATGATCGTTCTGCTTGTAGATGAACGTCCTGAAGAGGTAACTGATATGAAAAGATCTCTGCACGGCGGCGATGTGATTTATTCGACCTTCGATGAAATGCCGCAGCACCACGTGAAAGTTGCCAAGATGGTACTTTCAAGGGCACAGCGGCTCGTTGAACACGGAAAAGATGTTGTTATACTTCTTGACAGTATCACAAGGCTTGCAAGAGCATACAATCTGGTAGTCTCTCCGTCAGGAAGGACGTTGTCGGGAGGTCTCGACCCGGGCGCGCTTCACAAGCCGAAGAAATTCTTCGGCGCTGCGAGAAAGCTTGAAGAAGGCGGAAGTATAACTATACTTGCAACCGCACTTGTTGAGACGGGCAGCCGTATGGATGATGTTATATTCGAGGAATTCAAAGGCACCGGGAATATGGAGCTACATCTTGACAGAAAACTGTCGGAAAAGAGGATCTTCCCTGCAATCGATCTGAACAAGTCGGGAACAAGAAGAGAAGATCTGCTTATGGACCAAGAAGAATTAGAGGCCATATGGTCTATGCGCAGGGCTCTTTCAAACAGGGACACCCAGGAAGTAACGGAAATAATTATAGACAATCTCGCGCATACAAGAAACAACCGTGATTTTGTGCAGGTAATACGTAAAGTCAGATTAGAGGGATAAGATGGATCTTAATAAAATTTTTATAAAAGATGCAACCCCTGTAAAGACAGGTGGGCAGGCAGTTCTTGACGGGATCATGATGCGCGGTGAAGACAGATCATCGGTTGTTGTCAGGCTTCCCGACGGCAGCATGCATATAAAAACGCAGGAGATAAAAAACGATGCGAAGTGGAAGAAGGTGCCGGTAATACGCGGGGCAATATCGTTTTTTTCGTCGCTTGTATTGGATATGCGCGTGCTTATGTATTCGGTAGATGTTTTAAACGAATATGAAATTGAGAATCACCCTGAAGAGGGTGAGCCCGTGGAGCCCGGTAGCCTTGAAAAGTGGCTTGCAGGTAATTTTGGTGAAAAAGGCGCGTGGGATTTCATGCTTGTAACATCAGTGATTGTTGCAGTGCTGATCAGCATATTCTTCTTTGTAATGCTTCCGACATGGCTGGTAGGATTTTTGAAAACATGGAAGATAAGTCCGATAGCGCTCAATCTGATAGAAGGCATATCCAGGATAGTGCTTTTTGTCGCATATGTGATCATGATCTCAAAAATGGAAGATATAAACAGGACATTTCAATTCCATGGTGCTGAACACAAATGCATACACTGTTTTGAGAATGGACTCGAGCTTACACCGGAAAACTGTCAGAAATTTTATACGCTGCATCCGAGGTGCGGCACGAGTTTTCTTATGTTTGTAATGGTTATAAGTCTCATAGTTTTTTCATTTTTAGGCTGGCCGAACATATGGCTTAGAATCATATCCAGGCTTCTTTTACTTCCGTTGATAGCAGGACTTTCATACGAGCTTTTGAAGTGGGCCGGCAGGAGTGACAACCGCTTTGTAAAAATACTCAGTATCCCGGGACTCTACCTGCAGAAGCTTACAACCAGAGAACCGGATGTGGAGCAGCTGGAAGTGGCTATAGCTGCTATGAAGGCTGCAATGTGCGGCAGGGACGAACCGTGCATAGAGGGCATATGTGATAAAGAAGGAAAACTCATAAAACCATATGTGAGAAATGAGGTGAAAAACGGCGGCGCAGAAAAACCGGTATAAAACAGGCGATACAAAAGACGACGCGGGAAAAAGTTGGTGAAAAAGTTTATGCGGGGATGCGAGCCGTACTGTATTTCACAGAAAGTTGAGTTGAAAGGACGATGATAAAATGAGCCTGGTGCTTAAGGATATGCTGGGAACGGGTGAATACCGGCTGATGCAGGCAGGGGTGATGAACCCCAAGGCGGATGCGGAAGAATTGTATATGCACCTTATGGGCGTTGATAAAACAAGAATATTTATGGACAGGGACAAGCCCGTTGATATTGAGATAAGAAAGCAGTACTTTGAACTTATAGACAGAAGAAAAAAACGTGAGCCTCTTCAGTATATAGTGGGAACGCAGAATTTCATGGGGATGGACTTTATAGTGAATGAAAAAGTCCTGATTCCAAGACCTGAGACAGAGCAGGTGGTAGAAAGGGCGCTTAAGATAATACTTAATAAAAAAAAGAGCATTGACGAGAGAAGGGATGAACGCGATTTTATCGGAAGGATATCGCCCAGACGCATATGGAAGGTGCTGGATCTTTGCTGTGGATGCGGGGCAATCGGTGTGACCGTTGCAAAACGCTGTATGACTGCCAGAGTCACGGCAACGGACATAAGTAAAGAAGCCATTGTGACTGCAGAAAAGAATGCGGCAAAATTCAGAGCGAAGGTTGAATTTTACTGCGGTGATGTTTTTGAGCCGGTCAGAAAAAAAAGCTATGACATAATTATTTCAAATCCGCCTTACATAAAATCATATATGATTCCGGTGCTGCAGGAAGAGATCAAAACATTTGAGCCGTTATCAGCTTTGGACGGAGGTGAGGACGGACTCGACTTTTACCGATGCATAATATCAGAGGCGCCGGCGCATCTTAAAAGACGCGGAGTGCTTATAATGGAGACAGGTCATGATCAGGGACATGAAACAAAAGCCCTTGTAGAAAAAAATGCCGCCTATAGTCAATGTATGGTGATAAAGGATCTCAACGGTTACGATCGCATACTGATCGCAACCGTCAAGTAGTTATAAGGGAAATGTTTTTTTATAATCAAAAAAGACCTAAAAGGGTGTAGCCGGGATCTACCGTATAGTGGTAAAATAATTGTGAAATCTCGGAGTAAGCGCTTACAGCCTTTACAATTTTCAATAGACCTGAAGACTGAATCATAGCCTTCGGGCGTTACATCATAGATTTAAAGTAAATGAATATATTAAAAGAAGAAAGGAAAAATCGTGATACATTATCAGAGTACGAGAGGAAGTAAATATATCAAGACTTCAGCACAAGCTATAATACAGGGGATTGCAGAGGACAAGGGTCTCTATGTCCCAAGCAAGATACCGGAGCTACCGTTTGCAATAGAGGATATGGTAGGCAAGCCGTATCAGGAAGTGGTATTTAAGATAATAAAAGCGTTCTTTGAGGATTTCACGGATGAGGAGATGCGCGTGTGCATTGACGGAGCATATGACGATAAATTCGAAAAGAAAGAAATAGTACCGGTAGTAAAAGCGGGCGGCGCATATTTCCTGGAGCTGTATCATGGAAAAACAGCGGCGTTTAAGGATATGGCTCTTTCGATACTGCCATATCTTTTGACAACAGCAATGCGAAAGGAAAAGGAAGATAAAAAAATATGCATACTGACCGCAACTTCAGGTGACACCGGCAAGGCGGCGCTTGAAGGTTTTGCCGATGTAGCCGGGACGGAGATCATAGTGTTTTATCCCAATAAGGGCGTCAGTGAAATGCAGGAGCGTCAGATGATAACACAGACCGGAAACAATACAAGAGTTTTTGCGGTAAACGGAAATTTCGATGATGCGCAGACAGGGGTGAAAAAGATATTCGGGGATGATAAGTTCGCTGAAAAACTTGCAGACAAGGGATACAGACTCTCATCTGCAAATTCGATAAATATAGGGAGACTGATTCCTCAGGTCGCATATTATGTATACGGTTACATCAGACTCGTTGAACAAGGTGTAATAGAACCGGGAGATGAGATAAACATAACTGTTCCGACCGGGAATTTCGGTAACATTCTTGCAGCGTACTATGCGGGGCAGATGGGCATTCCTGTCAAAAAATTCATATGCGCATCGAATGAAAACAAGGTTCTGACTGATTTTATAAACACAGGCACATACAATACAAACCGAGAATTCTTCCTGACGAATTCACCGTCTATGGACATACTGATCTCCAGCAACCTCGAAAGACTACTGTACCATTTAAGCGGGGAGAACGGTGAGGAGATAAGTGGTCTAATGGACGAACTTGAAAAGAAAAAGAAGTATACTGTAAGCCCGAAGATCAATTATGCACTCGATCGTTTTTACGGCGGTCATGCCGACATGACGAGAGCAAATCAGATCATAGGGACTATGTATGAGAGAAACAGTTATTTGATGGATACTCACACTGCGGTCGGATATAGGGTATATGCAGATTACGCAGCATATACCGGGGATAAGACGCCGACGCTTGTCGCTTCTACCGCGAGCGCATATAAGTTTGCGGACAGCGTCGCGCATTCCATAGGACTTGGTGATGCAGACGATGGATTTGCATATATAGAAATGTTGCATGAAGAGACCGGCGTCAGGATCCCTTCGGCACTTAAGGATCTTGATAAAAAAGAGATACTCCACAGAGGAATACTAGATATAGATCAGATGAAGGATGCAGTATATGAGTGTCTTAAACTGCATAACTGAGAGAGTTATATAAAATAGGGGAAGACCCCGTTTACTGCAGCGTGTAAACGGGGTCTTGTCAGTATATGAATGTTTTAGTATTATTTCGCAAGTATTCGCAAATTAGTTAAAATATTATCAAACTTTTGCGTGTTTGTCTATATATAATTTCAAAATATAGTGAAAAGTAATATATCGTGTTAAATCTTCAGGACACTTCGCAAAGATATTGAACGATATAAATAAGCACTTTTGCTTGAAATAATATTGATGCTATGTTAGATTATTATTTGGTCCAGCACACAGATTGAAACTTTACGGGATCAAGGAAAGTTTTTTTGAAACCGTAGACATATGGAGGATTGACCGAGTGGCTAAGGAGCTCGCCTGGAAAGCGAGTAAGGCGTAACAGCCCCGCGGGTTCGAGTCCCGTGTCCTCCGCCAATGATCCCTTGGAATCATTGCATTATTTTAGGGGATTTTTATTAAGTACTATTTCTGGGTTTTGGGAACTATTTTGAGAAACAATTCAAGAAATGAATGATTATAACGATTTAATAAAAATTTTTTCAGAGTCAGAATATATTAATAAGTTTTCAAGGCGTTCTGGATCTGTTTAAGCTTCTGATTTTCCGTATGCCGATCAAAAAAATAATTATTATAAGTTGTAGCTATTCTTTATAAACTACTGTTCGATACTTATGGAAGAGATCAGCTAATAGAGTATGACTGGAGCGAGGATCACTCTCGGAACAACATGCAGGAATCTGCCATATGAATGGCATTCTTCTAATATTATGACTTATTCATAAACCTATAGGGAGGGACGATCAAACATATTATAGAAAGTAGATGCGAATTGGTTGCATCATATAAAGACGTCAAAGCATGCTTTGAGGACTATAAAATAAGGGGTAGGTTGATAGCAAAATACGACCTATCAATTTTGATTACAGGATTCAAAATCTTAAAGATACAGATGACATATGGAATCAAAGCGCTCCCTGTGTAATCACTACAGACGATATGGTTTGTATCGTTTTAGAGGATAGGGACGATATGGAGATATATTTTAGTGGATAAAGACCAATAATACTGGGATATAATACAGCCGACTTCAGTAAATACCTCGACTCTGATGGATGGTGTTATACTTTGAATACAATGTTTGGAGACTGTCTTGGACATACTATAATTGATGTCAGGATTGAATACTTTGATAATGGTATGTGGCTCTCTTCATACAAAGATATCAATATGAGTGATGAAGTTGATATTGTTCGGCAGATACGTTTCGATTTGAAGGGTGGTACAGCGCTGGTTGCATCGGGATTGATAGATTGGTTTGCATTCAAGTATATCCGGGATTTCGGAGAACCTGTAAAATTTGGTTCAGATATCTTTTCTCCGATATGGATAGAGAAATACTTAATGAAATCTTATTTAATGAAGTGGAGTAGACCGAATATGATGGACTATGATAAATACACTTTATTATTGAGATAGTGTTACCTTTACAGTTTGGAGAGCAAAATGGAAGATCAGAGTACAAGAAAACTTCTTGCATTATACAATTTCATATACAAACTTAATGAAATGCGATTCAAGGCAGTTAAGGATATTAAGCAACAGAATCGTTATCTTTTCGTTAAGGATATTCCTATATCAGATTACGTAAAACTGAATAAGCATCCATTGGATACTATCAGGACAGAAGAGGATCCCCTTTTATTTAGTATAAAGAAACCTGCTTTCTCTTCATGTCCTGAACCTCCGGCAGAAATTGAAAACTGGATAACTCCTGAAATAGGTTGGGGTAATTATGAAATATCAGTATCGCACAAAGAAAGAATCACAATAAAAACAGAAAAGTACAATAGTAAAGCCTATGAGATCGAACATGAGGCATTTGAAGATTCGGATGATCGCATTATTGCTTACGATCATTGGAGATGAATTACAGAATCTTTGTGTATCTATTCTTGACGATTCCAAGAAAGATATGAATAAGTCGATAGATGGTATCATAGAATATATATCAAGCCCTGGCCATTCTGACATAGATCTTGTTAGAAGAATTCGGAAAGAATCACAAGACAGAGAAAGAATTTTTGCTGATTTGGCTGAAGTAAGGAAGAAGCTTTATAAGATTAAATGTAGCGAGATTAATTCATTTGATTATAATGGGCAAGCATACTCCCCGGCAGAAATAGGTCGATTTGTACGTGACGGTAAAGGATCTTTAGATTATATCCCTGGAAATGTTAAGAAGAGTGCTGTATTGCCTTTGAGCAAGGAAGAAATCAAAGAACTATATAAAACTAATTCCGAAATCTCTAAAGAAGAAGAATCGGAATTACATTACGGGCTGCTTGACTCAGCGAATCTTATTTCGGTAGAAGACTTTAATAAATATTTAAGTCTTAAGGAATCAATAGAGTCTAAAGCACAAAAATTGTCAGAGATGCTATCAGACAACCCTGATATGATTTTCAATGGACGTTCCGTGAATATTGTCGGAAGAAGTCAATCGTTGATCACGTATAGCGATTCGAGCGATTTCAAATCACTATACAATTTTGATTTAAACATACCTGATCATAAATGGGTTGTTCGTTTGATTATTGATGGAAAAAGAGGAGCAGGATATCGTAAGATATGGGAAGATTTGTTCCAACAGGCTCGAAAAACAAAAGACTTTGCGACAAAGAATGCCTCAGTTTTGATTTCAAATGACTTTAAGATAAATGGAGTACTAATAGGTTCATCATTTGACTCTGATATGAGAGATATTGAAATGAGGCTCAAACAGAAGGGTACTATTTCAAGGTTTGATTTTCTGCGACATAAAGGCTGGAAAGAGATTTTCAGAAAGATTGCTATTAATGGCACTTCTGTAATTGATAGTCATGACTATAAGACAGCACTTGTCTATCTTAAACTATATTCCTTGAGGAAAACGCTTTCAAAAATATGGGATGGGATAATGATCGGCTATGGTGAAAATCCGTTCGATCAATTGGGAGAAACCCCTGAGGAAACAGTTCTGAACATTATTTCAGGATCAAAGAAATATCTTGATTGGTATAAAAACATATATGAAGATTTGATAAATAAAGCTCGTGTTACGGGCATCCATATAAACCTGTTATTTGGGCCCCTCCCTGTTGATGAGAAGGCGAGAGCAGTCGAGATTATTGACACGCTTCGCAAGGTACGACTTACGATCCACTGATGCTCCGAGAGCATTTTAGGTGTGTATCTGAAATAATAGGGTTCAGTAATATGTTGTCTTATGATTGGAAGATTAAGCCTTTACGTGATGGCAGTGATTGCAGAACGGTGCCTCCTATAGTATCTTATCGTGCTAAAGACGGTGAACGCAGAGGTAAAGATAAAATAAATGTCAATGAAGCAAAAAGTATTGTGGCCTTAATATATGCATGTATTGAGCAGCCTGAGTATGAAGATAAAACTTTTGGTGTCATATCATTGTTGGGCAGTGAACAGGCATATCTCATACAGGAAATGATACAAAATAGGATTGAACAGAAATATGTTGAAGAAAGGGAAATACTTTGCGGTGATGCATCTAACTTCCAAGGCGATGAGAGAGATATCATTTTCATATCACTTGTTGATAGCAATTTAAGCGATGGCCCTTTGAATAAGGTAACGGAAGGACAGGGGAGATCCACACAACAGAGCTATAACGTTGCGGTTTCTCGAGCAAAAGATCAGCTTTGGGTTGTCCATTCACTTGATTATCAAAACGATTTAAAATCAGATGATATGCGTAGGCGCTTATTGGAATATGCTGAAGATCCGCATTCGTTTACTAATATCATGTCCGAAGTTTCAAAAAAAGCTGATTCGCCTTTTGAAGAATCTGTCGCTGGCAAACTGATTTCAGAAGGATATAATGTCATACAACAGTGGTCAGTTGGATCATATAGAATAGATATGGTGGTTAAATGTAACGATAAAAAAGTTGCGATTGAATGCGATGGTGAAAGGTATCACAGCGGAGAGGAAAAGGTTCGCGAAGATATAGAAAGACAGAGCATTCTTGAACGTGCGGGATGGAGATTCATTCGTATCCGAGGAAGTGAGTATTACAGCGATTCTGAAGCCACAATGAAGCGCGTTATCAATGAAATAAAGGCATATGATATATATCCGGAAGCTGCGCTTTCAGAAAAGACATCGACTGAAGAACCTGAAATCCTGATTCGAGTCAAACGAAGAGCGAGAGAGATCCTTGATGCTTGGAATGATGACGATTCATATGAGCGTATAGAAACCAGAAATAATTTGAAAAAATCAAAAGGTCATATTAAATCTGATATAATTAAACAGAAGGATAAAAACAATAAGAAATCTGTTTCTGGTAAGAAAGGTGCTAAAAATAAATTAGAGAAGATAGAGTACAGTAAAATAGATCTTATTGAGTGGTCGAATATCGCAGGTCGTCATGGGGAAAAAACGGAAAATGGGTCGGTATTAAAAAAAGACAATAATAGAATAAAACCACCTAAAGAGAGAAAAACCACAGAGAAAAAGAAAGTAGAACATACAGATCAGCTCACCTTTTCGGATAGTAGGATTAGTAAGTCCGAAGTTGGCAAAAATAGGTCCAAGTCAAAGAATAAGGGCGATAATGCGGGTGAGGATCTTATCAAATTGCTTAGCGATAATAATATCAATTATATCGATAAACGAAGTGAATCAGATATAGTTTGGGTGCCAGTCACCTCTGATACGAAAAATGATGCTGAGATAGTTATATCTAAAACAAGTTATAAGTATGAATTTGAGCATCGTGGTGCGATAGCAACAGATAATAAACCGGCTATTAGGATTATGGTGAAGTTATAATTTTGAATTATTTCTTTAGACTAGTCTAGTATAGATGAGGAAGGCTAATATGGCAAAAGATGATTTTAAACATGAAATTATTAACATTATAGGAACAATATCAGAAGGGAAAAAAGGCTGGAAGAAAGAACTAACTCGCATAAGTTGGAATGGAGCGGAACCTAAATATGATATTCGTTCTTGGAGTGATGATCATCAGAAAATGAGTAAGGGTATTACAATGGATGAAGAAGAGCTCCGTGTTTTAAAAGTTCTTATTGATAAAGAAATAGAATACTTAGATTCTGACACTTTTTGATTTAAGGACCAATGCTATGATGAGTCGTGTTATTATTTATAGCTCATTATTAATTATAGAAATTGAGAGCATTTCACTCTAAATAGTGTAATTATTCTTGTGCAGTATGATAAAGATAAGTCTGTTCAGAACTTATTTTTTTGATATTTACATGGTAAGAAAAACACATAAAGAGTTTAGTAGGGATTTCAATTTAAAAAATTCACATGCGGATTCATAAGATACACGATCATATATGGTATTCAAGGCCCAATGACCTTTTAAATGGCTAGGGCTACTCTTTGTGTAGCAGAGAAAGAACTGATTTTAAAAGGCAAAAAGTAATGAATGGTTTATCAAGAAACTTGCGGACCGCAAGAATACTTTGATGAGGCGTTACATGAAATTGATTAAATGAAATTAAATAGCAGTGATATTTGAGAACAGCTGAAATGTGGCAACGCTTCAAGCCTCTTTTTTGCAATGTATTCAGCTGTTTGAGTACTTTCAGAACTTACTCCGAGTCACGTGTCCTCCGCCAGAAAAATGCGTAGGCTCCTGACTTTCAGAGATGAAGTCGGGAGCCTTTTTGCATGGAGAGATTAGTCGGAACCTTCTTTTGAAATCGAAATTTAAATGGGCTTGAGACAGTATGGGATCTTTGAATCTGTGAATTTCCGTTTGAAAAAGTGCGATTAGACATGATTGTAACAATACCGTTACGGTTTTTCTTATGCACGGATTGCGGTTGGGTTTGTTTTATGCAAACCTTGAAATTTGATTTATTTCAGGGTATAATTAGTTAGCGGATGCTAACTAAGCTCTTGCAAATTGTATTGCGCGTTTTCAGTAATTAGAAAATCCATGGAAGATATAAGAATATGCGATTTTCGTACTGAATTCGATATGCTGACTGTAAAACATATTACAGTAGAAAGGATAATTATTATGATTAACAATGCAAGTATCTATGAACAACTTACATCTCTGCCGTATCTCCCGACTTATATGCAGCTTATGCAGGGAGCTATTGAATTAGAAGTGTTTTCACAGCTTGAAAATTATGTCACTGCAGAAGATCTGTCACAAAAAATGAACTGGGATGACGGTAATACTTTTAATATTTTGAAGGGGCTGTACAGTCTCGGGTATCTTGAAAGAAAAGGCGATGCATTCAAAAATATGCCTGAAGCATCAAAATATCTTGTAAAGGGGAAGCCTTCATATATGGGAGGTATTTTGCATTTCTTCTACAATAACCCGGGAATGACCCCCGGAGATGTGGCGCATCAGGTTAAGGAAGGACCGATGCCTATGGAAGAGACACAGAAGTCTATGGATTATGCGGCATACGGGGAGTCAATGCGTGAAGCACAATCGGGGATACGTCAGCAGGAGCTGCTGGATATTATACGCAGTCTTCCTGAAAATAAATCTATTAAAAGGATTTTGGACCTCGGATGCGGTGCAGGCTGTTTCGGAATCGCCGCGGTTCAGGATGTGCCGGGACGTACAGGGGTTATTTTCGATATGCCGTCTATGCGCAGCATAATGGAAGAAACTGTAGAGCTTTCGGATATGCAGGACAGGATCTCAATCAAAACCGGGGATTTTAATAAGGATGACATAGGTGGAGCGTATGATCTGATTATATGTTCAGCCATTATGCTTTTTGCAATTCCCAAAGGCAAAGATTTCTTTGCAAAACTAAAAGAGGGGTTGAACCCTGGGGGAGTAGTTCTCTGCTTGAATGAAGGGATTGAGTCAGATTATTCGGGACCGTGGGATATGGTTATGGGATTTATGACATTTAACCTGCAAGGTGTGCCAATGGGGGTCATTAAAGGGCAGGTTGCGGATGCGGCAACGGCAGGAGGTTTTAATTCAATAGAAAACCGCAGTATTCTTCTCGGAACGGGAATGCATGATATAAATATCCTGAGGAATTAATAGAAAATGCGTATTTGATGGTAAAAACATAAAGGATATTTGAAATAAAAAGAATTTTTAAGAATGATCAGAGCAGTAATTTTCTTCGAAATTCTTTTTTTGATTATTTCGGGAAGGGTATATGTACAGTTCTAAATCATTGCTGTATATGCTATACTGGTTTTAGTGACATTTCAAAGAGCAATTAAATGTGTAAAAGTTACATAAGAGTCATCGGGAGTATAGTATGATCAAAGACATAAAACTTGTGATATGGGATATGGACTATATCTTTTGGAGAGGCATAATTTCAGATGGTGATGTCTTTTTATATCATAAGCGGGTTGACTTTTTAAAAAGACTTGTCGATCATGGAGTTATCAATTCTATCTGCTCTAAAAATACGTATTCAAAGGTCAGAAAAAAGCTTGAGGAACATAATGTATGGAAGTATTTCGTGTTTCCCGACATAAGCTGGGAGCCAAAAGGCGAACGTCTGAGAGGAATTCTGGATGCTTGCGGGGTAAGATCTAAAGAAGCCCTTTTTATAGATGATACGGCAAGCAATCTTATAGAAGCGGACAGGTACTGTCCGCATATTCACGCTATAGCGCCGATACTTCTCACAGAAGAATTTATGACTGACTTTACCGGATATAAAAAAGACTCATCGTACAGTCAGCTCAAAAAATACAGACGGCTCGAGAAGCGGATGAACTGGTCGGAAAGACAGGCAAATGAACAGATTCAGCCAGCCATTATATATTGAATGACGGGATAACCTTCTGCCGAAAACCTCAAGATTGGTCACAGCAGTCTTTTATAAAATAAAAGCTGCGGCTCTCCGGCTATATGCTTTTTGCATATTTTATTTTGTGGTAAAATATCAGGAACAGAAATATTATATGATAATCAGCCGCAGAGAGGTATCGTGTACAAAGAAAAGATGACGGATAAGAGAGTGATAAAAAATGAAAATGAAACGTGTGAATTTGCACTTGAGCTTGCAAAGAATCTGGCGCCAGGGAGTGTAATTGCGCTTAAAGGGGAGCTGGGAACGGGGAAGACAACTCTCACAAAATATATAGCAGAAGGTCTTGGCATAAGTGAGGTGATCACGAGTCCGACATTTACTATTATTCACGAATACCGAAGCGGAAGGCTGCCCATGTATCATTTTGATGTTTATAGGCTTTGTGATGAAGAAGAAATGTACGAACTGGGATATGAGGAATACTTCTTCGGTGACGGTGTTTGCGTGGTCGAATGGGCGGATACGATAGAAGAACTGATTCCGGAAGATGCTGTTTGGATAAATATTAAATACGGCAGCGGACCTGAAGAGAGGATATACGAATGTACATTTTAGCGATAGAGACGACGGGGCCTTTATGTTCAGTGGCACTTATAGACGAGCATGGCAGCGTAAAAGAAAAGATATCGGAAGGTACGTTAAAACATCTTCAGAACCTTTCCCCTATGATGCATGCAACCTTAAACGAGAATATTGCAGGAGAGTCACATGCGGTCGGCAGAGTCGATGAGCCAGGTAATCACACGTATGATGCGTACAGCATATCAGCAGGCGGGGTGTCGATGTTTGATGAAGTTTCTGATATAGCGGTATCTGTGGGTCCCGGCTCATTTACGGGGATACGGATTGGTGTCGCAACGGCGAGAGCACTGTCTCAGATACTGGATAAAAAACTGATATCTGTGCCGACGCTGGAAGCGTTCGGACTATATGAACTTGAAGAATTAAGTGAAACAGTCTCTGCAGAAGATGTGATTGTCTGCCCGGTTTTCGACGCGCGGAGAGGGGGAATATACGGAGGTGCTTATAGGAAAAAAACAGGAGAACCCACAGTAGACGACATAAACGGAACGAACCTTTCCGTCGGTGATGCCTACGAAAATTCGGAAGAAATAATTGCAGCAGGGCCTTATGATATTGATAGCTTTCTGGGAAAGCTATCAGATGGATCCAGGGCGCGATTTATCGGTGACGGCGTGGTGCACTACGGTGAGCAGATAGATATATGGGCTAAGGAACATCATGTGGAGATCAGCTTCAGCACTAAGACACAGCATGCGGCAGGTGTTGCAAGATTTGCTCAGCATATGAAAGCGCATCAATATCAGTTCAAAGGCCGCACAGAGATGGATTATGAAGAGCTAGAGCCGGTGTATATGAGAAAAGCTGAAGCAGAGAGAAAATTTGAGGAAAAGAAGGCTGCCGAGAGAGCGCGGAAATACGAAGATAAAAAAACAGCTGAAAAAAATTAGGGTATACATCCGAAGATAAGCATAAAGAGGCTTGAGATTAGGCGTATGCCGGAGAACAAATGAAAGAAACGTATAATGAATGAAGATGTAATCATAAGAACTGCCGAGAGCAAAGACGCCGCGCGATTGGCAGCGCTTGAAGAAATATGTTTTTCGACACCGTGGAGTGAGACTGCACTGCGAAAGGAGATAGAGGAAAACACTATCGCTAAATACATCGTTGCGGAAAAGGATGGAAGAATCGTTGGCTATGCAGGCATATGGTGCATAATTGATGAAGGGCATATAATGAATGTCGCAGTTGATCCGGCGTACAGAAACAGGCAGACAGCTACGGCTATGATGAGAGAACTTATAAGACTTATGGAGATTGCAGGGATTAAAAGATTTACACTTGAAGTGCGAAAGAGTAACGAGGCAGCGCGGGGCCTTTACAGAAAATTCGGATTTAGAGAGACCGGGATAAGGGCTGAATATTATGAAGATAACAAAGAGGATGCGATTATAATGTGGCGCGGTAAGCTTGTATATTAAGGATATGACATGAAAGACGGAAAACATATTACTCTTGCAGTTGAATCAAGCTGCGATGAGACTGCTGCAGCGGTTCTCGCAGACGGCAGAGAGGTGCTGTCAAATATAATATCATCACAGATAGCGGTACACAGTGAATATGGCGGAGTTGTGCCGGAGATAGCCTCACGTCATCATCTGATAAACATAAATCACGTGGTAGACCGTGCTTTTTCGAAGGCGGGAATTACTATGGGTGAAGTCGATCTTATCGGAGTTACAAAAGGTCCTGGACTTGTGGGTGCGCTGCTGATAGGGATTGCCACGGCAAAGGCTTTTTCGCTTGCATGCGGGAAACCGCTGATAGGCGTGCATCACATACAGGGACATATCAGCGCCAATTATATAGAACATAAAGAACTGGAGCCTCCATTCATGTCACTTGTGGTATCAGGCGGACACACCGCTATAATAGATGTTAAGGACTATGATGAATTCAGGGTAGTCGGAAGTACAAGAGATGATGCGGCAGGCGAAGCATTTGATAAAGTGGCGCGCGTATTGGGGCTCGGGTACCCCGGCGGTCCGTTTATAGACAGGATCGCAAAGGAAGGGGATCCGGAAGCTGTGTATTTCAAAAGACCTTTTCTTGATAAGGGAAGCTGGGATTTCAGCTTCAGCGGTATAAAAACGGGCGTATTGAACTATGTTAATTCAGAAAAACAAAAAAGGCGTGAAATAAATATCGCAGATACGGCGGCAAGCTTTCAGCAGGCAGTTCTGGATGTTATAGTTACAAAGGCTGTTGACGCGGCATTGAATATGAATGAAAGCAGACTGGTACTTGCAGGAGGTGTTGCAGCGAACAGCAGATTGAGAGAAATGCTCAATGAAGCTTGCCGGACCGCAGACATTGCCCTGTATTGTCCGTCCCCTATACTGTGTACAGATAATGCAGCTATGATGGGATGTGCGGCATATTACAGAGCTCAAAAAGGGTATTTTGACGGTCTTGATATGGACGCTTATGCACAGCTTGACATCGAAAGCGCATAAAAAATTCCTTAGCTTTAACCAAGATTACGACAGAGTCTGTAAAATGCATAAGCAGTGATAATAAAAAGTATCAATGGTAATAATCAGTGTAAAGAATATAACAAAAAAGTATGGAACGGACATAATCCTGAAGGATGTTTCTTTTCATGTGGAAAAGGGTGACCGCATAGGTATCGTAGGAATAAACGGAGCAGGGAAAACGACACTTCTGAAGATACTGGCAGGAGAGCTTGAAGCCGACAGCGGAGAGAAATATATATCAAGAGATACCACAATCGGATATTTAAAGCAAAATGATGACTTTAAATCACAAAATACTGTGGCGGAAGAGGTGGAAAAAATATTTGCGCCGCTTAAAAAGCTGGAAGAAAAAATTAATCATATGACGGCCAGGGCGGCGGAGCTTTATTCAACAGGGAATGCAGTAGAGGCTTCCGCTATCCTAGAAAAATGCACCGTACTGAGAGATGAGTTTGAGGCAAAGGGCGGTTATACATATAAAAGTGAGATGAAGGGCGTCCTTAAGAGCATGGCGTTTGATAAAAGCTATTATGATAAAAAACCGATCGACACGCTTAGCGGAGGTGAACGAACAAGACTTTCGATGGCATGTCTTCTTTTAAAAAAGCCGGATGTTTTTTTTCTTGATGAGCCGACCAATCATCTTGATATCGGGACGCTCAGGTGGCTTGAACAGTATCTTAAGGGATATCCGGGCACGATCATAGTAGTATCGCATGACAGATATTTTCTGAACAGCATAGTCAAAAAAATCTTTGATATTGAAAATCATAAATTGGATATATATAAAGGAAATTATATGTACTACGCGCAGGAAAAGATGCGCCGCAGAGAGGAGGCGCTTAGGAGATATGGGAAACAGCAGACAGAGATAAAACGGCAGGAAGAGATGGTCCGCCGCATGAAACAGCGCGGTACCGAAAAACTTGCAAAGAGAGCCCTCTCACGTGAAAAAAAACTAGATGCCATGGAAATGATTGAAAAGCCGTCAGCCACAGACCGTAGAATGAATATACATTTCAAAGAAGAATACAAAAGCGGTACGGACGTATATATTGCGGAAGGCCTTTCAAAAGGTTTCGGCTTCGGCAGGAACAGGCGTGAGCTGTTTAAGGATGTAGACTTCGATATAAAACGGGGTGAACGCATATGCATTGTCAGTGCAAACGGCATCGGAAAGACAACCCTGCTTAAGATAATAACGGATGAATTAAGGCCTGACAGCGGAACACTGAAAAAAGGACATAATGTTGAAGCCAGCTACTATGATCAGACGCAGGAACGTCTTACGGGAAGCAACACGCTTCTGGAAGAGCTGACGCAGTCGTACCGACTGTATTCAGAGACTGAGATGCGTTCAATTCTGGGGAGATTTATGTTTACAGAAGACACGGTATTCCTCCCGGTGGATGCATTAAGCGGAGGCGAAAAGGCAAGACTTGCACTCGTAAAGCTCATGCTTTCAGGTGCAAACGTTTTAGTAATGGATGAGCCGACTAATCATCTTGATATAGAGTCAAAGGAAGTATTTGAAGAAGCGTTGCTTGAATTTCCGGGGACGATTATCACTGTATCGCACGACAGATATTTTCTGAACAGGATACCGACCAGAATACTCGAACTCGGGCGCAGCGGGCTTACAGAATACATTGGCAAGTATGACTATTATGTTGAGAAGAAGCAGCAGATGCTCTCCTCGGGCAGAGCATACCTCGATAAGATGCGTGCTGAAACAGGCGCACCGGAGGATAGTGAACAAATTGCAGCGGCGGAAAACAGAAAGTTTTCCAATCAGGAGAGGCGCAGACTTAAAAAAGAGGAGGAAGCCAGGGCAAGAAGAAAAAGACGCGCCAAGGAAAAACTTGAAAAAGAGATCGAATTTCTTGAGAATGAAAACCGAGTAATAGAAGCGGAAATGATGAAGACCGGTATTATGACCGACCATGAAAAACTCTCGGAGCTGTCGGAGCGCCTGAACGGCAATAAAGACCTTCTCGAAATAAAATATGATGAGTGGGTCGAACTTCAGGACGAGGTGTAAAATTTTCAATAAATCGTTGCAATACCAACATTTCTTGATTATAATGTGGATGTGTCACGAATTGATTTGGGAGGTACTATTTATGGTTTTTGATAAACTGAAGGAAATTATTGCGGAACAGCTGAACATCGAAGGTGCTTCTATTAACCCGGATACAAACCTGATGAAAGATCTTGAAGCTGATTCACTTGATGCGGTGGAGATAATCATGGCTCTTGAAGAGGAGTATGATATAGAAATACCTGATGAAGAAGCGGAAAGATTCCAGACGGTGGAGGACATAGTCAAATATGTTGAAGCCAACATATAAAAATCGGAAATTAAACGACGCCGTCTTCACAGGCGGCTTTTAATTATTGTGCTGCTGATATTTACAATACATGATTTATACGTAGAAGCTGCAGCCTTAGAACAGAGGCTGCAGACAATGGAAAGGTGCAGTTATGAAAAAAGACACAAAGATATCCAATGCTGTTATCAAGCGCCTGCCGAGATACAGAAGATATCTTAAGGAACTTAAGAAAAAAGGTGTTGACAAGATTTCGTCCAATGAATTTTCATGTCTTATAGGATATACGGCTTCACAGATACGACAGGATCTCAACAGTTTCGGTGGATTTGGACAGCAGGGATACGGATATAATATAGAATGACTTTATAATGAAATAAGCGTGATACTGGGACTGGATCAGAGTTATAAAATGGTTGTAGTAGGAGTCGGCAACCTTGGGACTGCAATAGCAAATCATACATCATATTATAAAACAGGTTTTGTTATAGACGGCGTATTTGAAGTGTCGCCATCGCTTATCGGAACACAGATAAACGGGGTAACAGTTCAGGATTATGAAAATGTAGTCAATTTTGTTGAGGAAAACAATACTGACATCGGTATAATATGCACAGGTAAGGAAGTGGCGCAGGAAGTAGCGGACAGACTTTGTTTTGCGGGCGTCAGGGGTATATGGAATTTTGCGCCTGTAGATATAGAGGTTCCCGATTATGTTGCGCTTGAAAATGTTCATATAAGCGACAGCCTCCATTCGCTGGCATATCATATGAATATGCGAAAGAAGGCGGAAGCCGAAAAGCTGAAAAAAGCGCAAAATAAATAACCGTTTCTTACGAAACGGTTATAAAAAGTTGTCTTAGCCTTGCTTTGGAGCGTCAACTGGACAATTGCCAGTACAAGCGCCACAATCAATACAAGTAGCTGCATCAATAACGTATGTGCCATCACCTTCGGAAATAGCATCTACAGGGCAGTCCGCCATGCAAGCTCCGCAGCTGATGCACGCATTAGCGTCGATTACATATGCCATAGTAAAACCTCCTTCTAGTAAATATACGGAAACATCCGTAAACGTCTAGAGCAATTATAACATCGGGATATATATAATTCAAGATGAAAGTTCAAGTAATAACAGAAAAGCGTAAATGCGCGTAAACTGCCGCGGACGACGCTTCTGTAAGACTGGAAAACAAAGGCTCTCTTTTTTTATGCATACGGTGGAGCGGATATGACGGGCAAAAAAGAATTTATGATATCGGAAGGTATAGATGGAGAAATAATAATAGGCGGCATAAGGGATTTTAACCTTATGCACATCTTTGAATGCGGTCAATGTTTCAGATTCAATAAGGAAGAGAATGACGGGTCATATACGGGAACTGCATTCGGACGGGTTATAAATGTTGAGTTTGAAAAGACCTGCTCCTGTGACCGGTTAAATAACAGGAGAAGAATATGCACAGGCAGACGGGATGGATGTACAGGAGGAAAGCTCATAATCAGAAACAGCAGCTGCAGGGATGTGGAAAAAATATGGATCCCCTTTTTTGATCTGGGAAGAGATTATGGAAAAATTAAGAACGATTTAATCAAAAATGATGAGAATCTGGCAGGGGCAGTTGAATTCGGGTGCGGCATAAGGATTCTGAAGCAAGATCCGTGGGAAACTATCATTTCATTCATAATCTCTCAGAACAACAATATACCGAGAATAAAAAAATGCATTGAATCGATTGCGGATAATTTCGGAAAGTTCGCCGGTGAGTATAACGGGCAAAAATTCAATTCACTGCCTGCGCCTGAAGAACTTGCGAAGCTAAGCATAGAAGATCTTTCAGTTTGCAGGATGGGATACAGGGCGAAATACCTCATAGAGACAGCAAAGAAAATCACTTTTGACGGAATACAACATCTATACTCGATGGCGGGAAAGAGCATTGAAAGCAGTGCACATGCACGCATCGAAGACACAAATTCCGGTGAGGCAGGTTTGGCGCCCGGCGGAGCTGCATCAGAAGAGGCAGGCTCTAACGGTGCAAGAGATGAACTCGCAGATTATATAATGAGCCTTTCCGGGGTAGGTCCTAAAGTTGCAAACTGCATACTTCTTTTTTCAATGGGGCAATACGACAGATTTCCGATCGATGTGTGGATGCGGAGAGCAATGGCTGAACTCTATGATATAGATGAAACTGATGATACCGCGATGCAGAAGATTGCTGAAGAGGAATACGGAGAGGTGCGCGGCATTGTACAGCAGTACATATTCTATTACATGAGGAACAGATAAAATAAAATAAGAAAAAGTCTTGACAAGTTATAACAATAGTTGTACATTATAGTTAGCACTCAGACCTAATGAGTGCTAACAAGCAAAATAATTTCTACAATACCTCTGCGGCTTGGGGAAACGGCCGGAAAGGGCGGTAGAAATTTTATAATGGAAAAAAGTCGGTTTTGTCGAATGGCAGTTGCAGGCTTTTTAGTAAAAGGAAATATCGGCATGGATATTTCCCTTGTCAAAACAAATAAAATAAAGCAAAGGAGAATAAACATGAGTTTTGGAATCAAGCCACTTGGCGACAGAGTCGTTATCAAGAGGGAAGAAGCAGAAGAAAAGACTGAGAGCGGCATAATCCTTACATCCCAGTCAAAGGAAAAACCTCAGATCGCAGAGGTCATAGCAGTAGGACCGGGAGAAGAAGATCATCCTGTAACCGTAAAGCCGGGAGACAGAGTAATATTTTCTCAGTACGGCGGACTCGAGATAAAGTATCAGGGTGAGCAGTATATAATTCTTACACAGCGTGATATATTTGCAACTATAGATTAATGAAAACAGAGATCGTTTGATTTTTGCCGGCTCAGCATAAATATACGGCAACATATCGATCAATATAACGTCAGCAAACGAAAAGATGACGGACAAATGGAAGGAAGGTAGCTTAAATGGCTAAAGAATTACACTATGGCGAAGAGGCCAGAAAAAAACTGATGACGGGTGTGGACAAGCTTGCCGATACAGTAAAGATCACACTTGGACCTAAAGGAAGAAATGTGCTTTTGGAAAAGAAGTTCGGATCACCGGTAATCACAAATGACGGAGTGACTATTGCAAGGGAAATCGAACTGGAAGATGCAGTTGAAAATATGGGCGCTCAGCTTGTAAAGGAAGTTGCCACAAAGACCAACGATGTGGCAGGCGACGGAACAACTACAGCAACTCTGCTAGCTCAGATAATCATTAAAGAAGGATTTAAAAATGTAGCAGCAGGCGCAAATCCGATGATCCTGAAAAAGGGCATACAGGGAGCAGTAGGAGTAGCAGTTGAAGATATCGCAGAGAACGCGCAGAAGGTTGACAACAAGGAAAGCATCGCGCAGGTGGCTTCAGTATCGGCTGCAGATGAAGAGATAGGCGGTCTTATCGCAGAAGCTATGGATAAGGTGGGAAGCGACGGAGTCATCACTGTAGAAGAATCAAAATCCATGGGAACGACACTTGAAGTAGTAGAGGGTATGCAGTTTGATAAGGGATACCTTTCATCATATATGGTAAGTGATACTGACAAGATGGAAGCGGTGCTCGAAAACCCTTACATTCTCCTTACAGATAAGAAAATCTCAAATATTCAGGATATCCTTCCGCTGCTTGAACAGGTCGTACAGAAGAACAGAAAACTTCTCATAATTGCGGAAGATATAGAGGGTGAAGCTTTGGCAACACTCGTGGTGAATAAGATCAGAGGAACATTTGACTGCGTTGCGGTAAAAGCTCCGGGATACGGTGAGAGAAGAAAAGCTATGATGCAGGATATAGCTATTCTCACAGATGGTGTAGTCATTTCAGAAGAAGCCGGATATGATCTCAAAGAGGCGACTACAGAAATGCTCGGTCAGGCGGCAACAGTAAAGGTAGATAAGGACAATACTGTAATTGTTGACGGAGCAGGAGCCAAGGCTGAGATTGAAGCAAGGGTGAATCAGATCAAAAATCAGCTTGAGGAAACTGATTCGGAATTCGATAAAGAAAAAATGCAGGAAAGACTTGCCAAACTCGCAGGCGGCGTAGCAGTAATCAGAGTAGGCGTGGCAACAGAGACAGAGCTTAAGGAAAGAAAACTGAGAATCGAAGATGCTCTCAATGCAACACAGGCGGCAGTTGAAGAAGGAATCGTTGCGGGCGGCGGAGTGTCACTTGCAAATACGATCCCGGCAGTAGCAAAATACGTAAAATCACTTGCAGGTGATGAGAAGACGGGCGCGTCAATTATCATGAGAGCACTCGAAGAACCGGTAAGACAGATTGCAGAAAATGCCGGATTCGAAGGCAGTGTGGTAGTTGCCAAGATCAAAAACAGCGATAAGGGTGAAGGCTTCAATGCATCAACAGAGCAATACATGAATATGATGGATGCAGGTATCGTAGACCCTGCAATGGTAACAAGATCGGCACTTCAAAACGCAGCGTCGGCATCGGCTATGCTGCTCACTACCGAGGCAGGTGTCGTAGACGCACCTGAACCTGAAGCGCCAACGCCTCCGATGGGCGGCGGAATGCCGGGTGGAATGCCGGGCATGATGTAATAAAAACAATGTGAGAAATGTACGAGATTAAAAGTTTTCGCATTCATGATCGGAAAACAGGAAAAGAACGGCATCATGCCGTTCTTTTCCTGTTTTCAACTTCATCGTTCCTTGAAAGTTCCATTTATAAGCGTTGTCATATGAGTTTTTTTAGTATAAAATGAATTACTAAAGAAATTGAGATAAGTGTGTATATTATGAACAACTATTCTAAAGGAAACAGGAGGAGCAAATGTCAGAGTATTTCAAAGAACCTTCAAGAACATTCAATGAGTATCTTCTGGTCCCGGGCTATTCTTCAAAAGAATGCAGAATCGATAATGTGGATCTTTCATGTCCGGTAGTGAAATTCAAAAAAGGTGAAACTTCAGCGATCAATATGAACATCCCGCTCGTATCTGCAATAATGCAGGCAGTATCTGATGATACCATGGCTATCGCACTTGCAAAGGAAGGCGGTGTATCATTCATATACGGATCTCAGACTATAGAAAATCAAGTCAGGATGATACGCAGGGTAAAAAGCTACAAGGCAGGATTTGTAACAAGTAACACAAATATAAGACCGGATCAGACGCTTGCGGATGTGCTTGAACTAAAGGCCAGGACGGGACATTCAACCACGGCTGTAACAGAAGACGGAACTGCAAAAGGCAGGATGCTCGGTCTTGTGACAAGCCGCGACTACCGTGTCAGCAGGATGCCTATGGATCTTAAGGTTTCTGAATTTATGACACCGTTTGATAAGCTTGTATATGCAGAGGACGGCGCATCACTTTCCGAATGCAACGATCTGCTCTGGGATAATAAGCTCAATGCTCTTCCGGTTATAGATAAAAACCGTAGACTTATATCATTCGTATTCAGAAAGGACTACGATTCGCATAAGACTAATCCGAATGAGATATTGGATGCGGATAAGAGATATTTGGTAGGCGCAGGGGTAAATACGCGTGATTTTGAAGAGAGGATACCTGCGCTTATCGAAGCAGGCGCTGATGTGCTGTGCATAGATTCAAGTGAAGGCTTTTCCGAGTGGCAAAAAGACACGCTGGATTATGTGAGAAATAATTACGGAGATACTGTTAAGATAGGAGCGGGAAATGTAGTTGACAGAGAAGGATTTGAGTTCCTGGCAGAAGCAGGCGCGGATTTCATAAAGGTAGGCATAGGCGGCGGAAGTATCTGCATAACCCGTGAACAGAAGGGCATCGGACGCGGGCAGGCAAGCGCGGTGATGGATGTTGCCAAAGCTCGTAATGAATACTTTGAGAAGACCGGGATGTATATACCTATCTGTTCTGACGGAGGTATAGTGTATGACTACCATATGACGCTGGCACTTGCTATGGGCGCCGACTTTCTGATGCTCGGCAGGTATTTCGCAAGATTTGATGAAAGCCCGAGTGTAAAGCTGAATATAAACGGTAATTATGTAAAAGAGTACTGGGGCGAAGGTTCAAACAGAGCGAGAAATTGGCAGCGCTACGATATGGGCGGCGATTCCAAACTGTCATTTGAAGAGGGCGTCGACTCATATGTTCCATATGCGGGTCATTTAAGCGATAACGTGCAGCAGTCACTGAACAAGGTAAAATCTACAATGTGCAACTGCGGCGTCACAGATCTGCAGTCACTGAAAGAAAATGCAAAGCTGACACTCGTCTCGGCAACAAGCATTGTAGAAGGCGGCGCACATGATGTAGTGCTTAAAGAAACCAGCAGCAATACCGGCAACAGACCTTAGACTGTAAGTTAAAAAAAACAATGCATAAATTTTAAAGGAAGGCGAAAAAATGGAACATGAAAAAATACTTGTTCTGGATTTCGGCGGGCAGTATAATCAACTGATCGCAAGGCGCGTCAGGGAATGTAATGTCTACGCTGAAGTCCACCCATACACACTGAGCATAGATAAAATAAAAGAAATGGCCCCGAGCGGCATTATTTTTACCGGAGGACCTAAAAGTGTCTACGGTGAAGAGGCGCTTAAATATGATAAAAGACTTTTTGAAATGGGGACTCCGATCCTCGGTATATGTTACGGCGCACAGCTGATGGCGCAGGCTCTCGGCGGTGAAGTTAAAAGTGCAGGAGCCAGTGAATATGGCAGAACGGAAGTCGATATAGATCAAAGTGGGAAATTGTTCGGCGATATTTCAAAAAAGACGATCGCATGGATGAGCCATACCGATTATATTGCAAAGACCCCCGCAGGGTTTAAGGTGACGGCGAGTACTCCTGCTTGCCCGATTGCGGCGATGGAAGATGCGGCACACGGATTTTACGCAGTGCAGTTTCATCCGGAGGTGGTACATACGCCTGAAGGAATAAAGATACTAAGGACCTTTGTTCTCGATGTGTGCGGATGCAGTGGTGACTGGGGAATGGGCTCATTTGTGGAGACATCGGTCCGGAATATACGTGATAAAGTCGGAGAAGGAAAGGTGCTGTGTGCGCTGAGCGGCGGCGTTGATTCATCTGTTGCAGCGGTAATGCTGTCAAAGGCGGTAGGAAAACAGCTGACCTGTGTCTTTGTTGATCATGGACTTTTAAGAAAAAATGAAGTCGATGAGGTTGAGGAGGTCTTCGGACCGGACGGACCTTATGATCTCAACTTCATAAAAGTAAATGCACGGCAGAGATTTTACGATAAGCTTGCCGGCATATTTGACCCCGAGAAAAAGAGAAAGATAATAGGAGAAGAATTTATTCGTGTGTTTGAAGATGAAGCAAAAAAGATCGGCGCAGTCGATTTCTTTGTTCAGGGCACGATCTATCCGGATGTTATAGAAAGCGGTCTCGGTGACAGCGCAACTATAAAGTCGCATCACAATGTTGGAGGACTTCCGGATCATGTTGATTTCAAAGAGATAATCGAGCCTCTCAGGATGCTGTTCAAAGACGAGGTCAGAAAGTCCGGTCTCGAGCTTGGAATCCCTGAGCACCTCGTATACCGTCAGCCGTTCCCGGGACCGGGTCTTGCAATAAGGATCATCGGCGATGTGACGGAAGAAAAGATAAGGATCGTTCAGGATGCCGATGCTATCTTCAGAGAAGAAATAGAAAAATATGATGGCGGTAATTATGCAAGAAGCCTCGGGCAGTATTTTGCGGTGCTTACCAATATGCGCTCAGTCGGAGTCATGGGAGATTTCAGAACATATGATTATGCGGTAGCTTTAAGGGCGGTAGAAACATCAGACTTCATGACTGCAGAGGCTGCGCCGATTCCATGGGACCTGTTGACATCCGTTACCGGCAGGATCGTAAATGAGCTGGATCACGTGAACCGCGTTGTTTATGATTGCACGGGAAAACCGCCCGGGACGATAGAGTGGGAATAACAGTAACAAATATGCTGCTGTTAAGAAAGCATTGAAAACAGTGCGTTTTTGCAGTTTGTGGAAACAAAAAACTTTTGAGTGATACTGTTTTGATACTAAAAATGAGAAAAAGCAGGTTCAAAAGGGAGTTGTTGAATTGATGACTTCTAATAATATAGGATTATTAGAGTAAAAACTTAAATTTTCAAATTATTGATGAATGATTGGATGGAAATTATGGGAATAAAAATGAAAATTCATAATATAAAAAATATAAGCGATTTTCAGTTTGAGATACCAACTGAAAAAGGATTATATGCACTTACTGGTGAAAATGCATCAGGAAAAAGTACAATTATTTCATGTGCTGCCTCTGCTTTTTATGTACCATCTTTTGATGATTATTTTGGAACCCCTAAAGAGGGGGCGTATATTGAATTTGAATTTGACGAAAAAACGAACAGTATGTGAGAAAAATGGAAGATGGAAGAAACCAAGTGAATTTCTTGGAATAACGGGCTTTTACGAAGGAAGTATCGTTTTTGGAAATAGATTTAAAGACATAGAGTACAATTTGTTATCTAAACTATCTACAGTAAGTAAAGAGGGATTAATTGCTGCGTCCTCGTTTGTTAAAGAAAATTTAGGTATCATATTACATGATGACAAAGAATATTATAGCAGACTTTATGTTTTAGCGGATGATGAAGCAAAAAAAATGAGGTTAAAAAGAAAAACATATTATTATGAGAATAAAGGAACAACCATAAGTCAATTGAATATGTCGACAGGTGAAAACTTGTTGTTAACTATTTTAGATTCTATAGAGAGACGTATCAAAAAAGGTAATTATGGTCAAAATCCAGCATTTATGTTTTTGGATGAGATTGAACTGGCATTACATTCTTCAGCATTGAGACGTTTGGTTTTTTTCTAAGTGAAATAGCGGAAAAAAATAATACTGTAGTTTTATTTTCTACACATTCAATAGAATTGATTAGGAGTATAGTTCCTCAACATATATTTTATTTACAAAATTACGTAGATGGAACACTTGAAATTATTAATCCTTGTTATCCCGTTTATGCAACTAGAAATCTTGAATCGTCAAATTATGGTCATGATTTTATTATTATGGTAGAGGATGATTTAGCTAAAGAAATTGTTGAAAAGATTCTTAGAAAAGAAAGACTACTTGCAAATAAACGAATTCTTGTTATATCTGTGGGCGGTTGGACTCAAGTGATTCGTTTTGCTTATGATTCCATCAGATCCAATTTAGCTTTGAGCACTACTAAAATATTAATTATTCTAGATAGAGATATTAAAGATAGTGTGAATGGCTTTATGAAAAAAGAAAACATAGGTTTTTCTAATAAGCCTAATTTTTTACCTATTAAAAGTTTGGAAAAATATTTGTTGGAAAAACTGGTTATAAATGTTGATCAGATTATTTTTAGAGAATTAAATGATTACGTATTTCAGGGGAAGTCATTAGATGATATCATTAAAGGATATAAAAAAGAACAAGAACAAAAAAAGGAAAAAGATAAAAATGGGAAGATATTATATTCTGTCTTAGAACACGAATTATTCCAAATCCGTAAAAACACGAAAGATTTGGTTGAAATTATAATTAATTATATCTTTTCGTCTGATAATCATGAAATTGAAGAATTGGTAGAATTTCTTAAAAAAGAAATAGAGTTAACGAATTAATCATTGTTTTGGTTTCACTGAAATTTAAATCGAGATTAGAAAAATACTGATAAGTACAAAGCACATGACTTTAAGATTATAAAATCTTCCAGCTATGTGCTTTTTCTGTGCTTATTTTATATCCGGCGGAATCTTAGCGGATATACCTTTTCTATAAAATTTCACATTGCTTTCTTCAAAAGGAACATAATCTTTTTTCAGGCTGTCAGGATAGTTAGCCTTCCAATCCTGCAAGGCTTCTTTTGTAATCTCATTATTCTCATATTTTTCCTTCATTTTTTGCCATTGTTCAAGCATGCCTCTAATTCTAAGAATGGCTTCACTGCCGAAATATATACCTGTGGTAGTGTATTCAGGATCTTCATCATTTAGGATAACAGGTCGTATATTTACTTCAATACTGTCATCCAGCTTAAATAAAAATCGCATTAAATCATGTTCCGTATATGGATAATCAGGTTCTTTCAAATACTCTTTGTTTACATGCAGTGCAGTGGAAACATTTTCCAAGACATTGTCTTTAGGAGTACGAATATCAAGTTCGTATTGTCTTATTCTTACATCATCTAAATGGATTCTGTCTCCTAATGCTTTTTGAGTAATTCTCCTTAGTTCACGGAATTTCTTTATCAATTTACCCAAACTCAATTTAAACACCTCCTTAGGAGCAAATTTGTTTCTCTCTTAATAATATAATCGAAAATAAGAAAAAACACAATAGAAAAATAAAATTTAGAAAAAGTATTGACAGAAACAAAAAAGCTACTTACAATCTAAAACAGAAACAGAGACAAATATGTTTCTAAAAAGAAAGGAGGAAAGTACGATGGAAAAATTATTTCTTACTTCAAATGAAGTTGCCGATTTATTAAATGTATCGCAGCAACGAGCTTATAAAATCATCCGAGTATGAATAAGCAGCTTGCTGAACACGGCTTTCTTGTCCTTAGGGGAAGAATCAATAAGAATTATTTTATGGAACAAATCTACAAAGCGAAGGAGGGAGACTAATGCCTGCATATAAGGATGAAAAAAGCGGGAAATGGTTCGCTTCATTCTATTACAAGGATTGGGACGGACAGAGCAGAAAGAAGTTGAAAAGAGGGTTTGAAACAAAGAAAGAAGCAATTACTTATGAGAGGAATTTTACGGTAAAGATGTCCGGTTCACTCAATATGCTCTTTGAAGATTATTTTGAACTCTATAAGGCTGATGTCATAGGCACAATAAGGTTAAATACTTGGATGACTAAAGAACATATGATAAGAACAAAGATTTTACCGTTTTTCAGCGGTATGAAAATGAGTGAAATTAAGCCTGTTGTAGTAAAAAAATGGCATAACGTACTCTTAAACATTGAAAATGTGGAAGGAGAAGCCTATAAGCCGACCTATCTTAAATCCATTCACGCCCAGCTTAGCTGTATGTTCAATCATGCAGTTAAATATTACGGGTTAAGGCAAAATCCGTGCAAAGTAACAGGGCGAATAGGAAAGCAAAGAAGCGATGAGGAAGTGGAATTTTGGACAAAAGAGGAATATCTACAGTTTATAGAAGCTGTTAAGGACAAGGATATTTCATTTTATGCTTTTGAAATTCTATATTGGACAGGTATTCGATTAGGTGAACTTAGAGCATTAACAAAAGCTGATTTTGACTTTGATAAAAAGACAATGAGGATAAGTAAATCAGCACAGAGAATTAACGGAGAAGAAGTTATTACCGATCCGAAAACACCGAAAAGCAAAAGAACAATTATGCTTCCGGATTTTTTAGTAAGAGAACTTAAAGACTATTTCTTGAAGATTGAATATTTTTCGGAAGATGAACAAATCTTTCCAAAATGCAAAACCTATTTCAACAAGGAAATGGAGAGAGGAATTAAAAAGTCGAAAATTAAGAAAATCAAGCTTCATGCACTGAGGCACAGCCATATATCGCTGCTTATAGAAATGGGGTTTACACCTGTTGATATTGCAGCACGAACAGGGCATGAAAGCATAAAGGTGTTGATGGATTACAGCCATATGTTCCCGAATAAACAGTTGGACATGGCGGATAAGTTGGATAAGGAGGGAGAGTATAGTGAAAGCACCGAAATTTCCAAGCTATGATGAAGCTGTAAATCGTAAAAAGAAAAAGACCAAAAATTTGCTGAGTAAAGAAGAATGGCAAGCATTGGAGGATGAGAGGAAACAAAAGGAACGAGATAAAGGCAAGCGATTTGCTAATCACAGGAAAAAGGATGTAACCATAGCATTCAGAACAAATCAAAAAGATAGAGAGCTAATTTTCAAAAAGATTGCTATGTCCGGACTCAGCAGACAGGATTATATGACCAATGCAATCCTTGATGCTCCGGTAAAGATATTTGCTACAAGAAATGTCATAGACAGTTGTAAAAATGAGTTACAGGAAATTCTATCGGAACTGAAACGAGTGGAGCAATATGGAGAATTGGATGCGAGTTATAGGCATGAATTGAAAATGATTACTGAAATAATAGAGGCGGCAATACAAGAAAAAAGCCTTTAGCCAAATGACTAAAGGCAAGATGAAAGTACAACTTGGTATTTCATCCCTGACAAGATTATTTTATCAGGTTGTACTTCCATCAGCAATATAAAGATTGGAGGTTACGATGATTAACAAGGAAAATTACTTGCGAAATATTCCAATGGAATTAAGAGAATACAAGCAGTGGTTATGGTTTAAGAAAATCAGAAAACAGGATTTGAAAGGGAAAGAAAAAATGCTGAAGCTTCCTGTGAGTCCGATTACTTTAAAATCTGATGACTGGAATAATAAAGACCAATGGGCAGATTTTGAAACGGCAGTTAATAATTTGAAAAGTAGTGGCTGTGACGGATTGTCTTTTGTGTTAAGCAGGGATGATCCGTTTGTGTGTATCGACTTGGACAATGTTGAGGAGAACATACTCAAGATGTTTCAGACTGACTTTAATGATACCTATAAAGAAATATCACAGTCGGGAAATGGTGTACACATTTTTGTTAAAGGGCAAATTGAAAAGAACTTTAACAACCAAATTGAAAAAGTGGAGATGTATCAAGAAAACAGATGTATTGCCATGACAGGCGATATTCATAAATTTGAGAACTCAGGTGCAGGGAAAGTTATTTCAAAGCAAGGCGAACTTGATAAATATTATAGGTTATTTGCACCAAAAGACAGTATTAGGAAAAAGATTTTGACTTATCAGAGGTCAAACAGTGTTCCGGAAACGGATAAGGTTATAGAAACAATGTGCAGGTATAACGCAAAAGCAAAGGCGTTATTTGAAGGCTCCTATATAAGCGGTGATGCGAGCAAAGACGATTTCGGACTACTTCTTTTCTTGAACAGTTTTACACATGGGAATGCGGAAATGATGAGAGAAATTTTTTTACAATCGGCTCTTAACAGAATTGATGATCGAAGCAAAAGAAGAACGGAAAAAAGATATCTGAAATACTTGGAAGACAGTATTTCAAAAGCGATACAGGGAGGAAATAAGAGGTATTGGGATTATAACTATCACAGAAGTAAAGGAGGGTATTCGCTTGAATAATTGGCTTAAATTTGATGATGTGGAGCTAAGCGATTATGTAGAACGAGAGCTTGAAATCACAGAAAAAGGACAAGTCAAAAGTACAGCAACCAATCTCATAACTGTGTTAGTTAATCCCTGTTTTTGTAAAGAACAAGATATTTTATCAGGATATATTTTCTTTGACACTTGCAGCCGAACTATTCGTTTTTACGGAAAGTTAAAAGGCGAAAAAAGCACAGATTTAGAAATTCGAAAATGGAATGATCATATGACAAATATCATTGGAGTTGAAATCGAAAGAGAATTCGGAATTAAGTACTCTAAAAATCGTATGGAAGATGCGGTTCTCTTTGTTGCTCACAAGAGGACAATCAATTTGCCGGCGATGTATATGGAATCGTTACATTACGACGGGCAAGAATATATTTCAAAACTGCTACCGAAATATCTTGGAGCAGAGGACACAAAATTAAATTCCTGGATTATGAAACATATCTTGGTCGGCATGGTAAAAAGAGCGTTTAATCCTGGATGTAAGTTTGATGAACTGATGGTTCTTACGGGGGTGCAGGGTGTTGGAAAAACTTCATTTATTGAAAAACTGGCACTGTTTCCCGAATGGTATTGCTCGCTAAACAATATAAAAGGGAAAGATGCCGTCAGCAATTTGGTAGGAAAGATTGTTGTTGAGCTTGAAGAATTTGTCGCTCTTAGAAATGCAAAAAGTGCCGATGAAGCGAAGCTGTTTATATCGGCAAGGACAAGCACAGTAAGACTTCCATATGAACGGTTTTCAACAGATGTAAAACGAACCTGCATACTGATTGCAACTACAAATGATGCAACATTTTTAGGAGATTTTTCCGGGGAAAGAAGATATTTACCTGTAAAGGTTAATGCTGAAAATATACGAATTCCGTTAATGTATGATCCTGAAAAATATCCGGTATTGGAAACTATCACAAGAATAGAACATGAGGAAATCATAAAACAGGATTTTGAAGGGGCTATTGCAGAAGCTGTCTATCTTTATGAAAATAAACTTCATGATTTCTATTTGCCGAAAGAGTTGCGTTCGGATTTGGATTTTGTCATTCAAACACACAAGAGCGATAACAGGCATGTCCAAAACTTCTTTGACTTCATGGAATGGAAAATTACAAAATCAGATATGCCGAATTTGTTATGTTCTGCCGAGTTTACGAGCAGGTATCCTGAAACAAATGAAAAAGTTTTTTCGGAATTGATGGCAAACGAAATGGCAGATGAATGGAAACTTGAACCATCTGTAAAAAGTAAGAAGGTAAGAATTGACGGAGTGGTTCGTGTTAGCAAGAAGTTTTATAAGAGAAATGAAAATACTGATTTTATTGAAGTTGATTCTACGGACATACCATTCTAAGAGTTTCAAAAAAATTCACTACCGCTACTTTGCTACCCGTATGACAAGGTAGTGAGGTAGTGGTAGCGACAACTTTCAAACTTTCATAAAAAGCAGAGGAAATATTGAGAAGCATTTCTAAAGACAGAAACCCACTGTTTTTCTGTGATAGTTATAAGAGAGTATTAGTAAAAGTATTATTTTCAGTGAGATAGCAAGCATATACTTTTTGACCACAGTCGAAAAAGTAGGCTTGTAAGCTGGCAATTCAGCTTAATCAATTTTAGGGAGAACCCTAAGACCCCGAGGAAGAAAGGAGTGATAAAAAATGGTAAAGACAGTTAATCGTAAAAATAATTGTACTGTTCACTTTATGGTGAACGAAGAAGATATGAAGGAACTCAATCAAAGATTTAAATTGACCAATTTTAAGAGCAAAAGAGAATTTTATAGAGACAGTATTTTCAAAAACAGAATTATCAGCATAGATATATCTGGAGAATTTAGAAAAGAACTTAGGGAATTATCTTCTCTTGTAAGTCGTAATTCGGCAAATCTGAATCAGATTGCAAAGGTAGTAAACAGCACAGGAATTATCTATAAAGATGATATTGAAAGTATCAAAAAAGCGTTGCAGGGAGAACTAATTTTTCTATCAGAATTTAGAGAAAAAGTTTCTGACTATATCATCAATGAGGTGATCGGATAATGGCAGTTACAAAGATACATCCAATCAAAACCACACTGAAAAAGGCAATAGATTATATTTGTAATGGAGATAAAACCGATGATGAGATTTATGTTACAACGCACCTTTGCAGTAGAGAAAACGCTCATAAAGAATTTGAACTTACAAAGAAACAGTTTAACTCAAAAACAAAGACTTTGGCTCATCATCTAATTCAATCCTTTGTTCCGGAAGAAGTCAGTTTTGAAGAAGCGCATCAAGTGGGAATTGAACTTTGCGATAAAATTTTAGACGGAAAATATGAGTATGTATTGGCTAGAGATAAAATTGAAAAGGAAAAAGAATCAATTATTAAAACCCTAAATAGAGAAAAGGTTAGTTCTAAGGATACAACAAAAGAGACTGCAAGAAATAATAAAAAAAATCCAAAAGAAATTGATTTATAAAGCAGACTCATATTTAATTATATTTTCAAACACTATAGCTTATGATATAATATATGACATATAAATGTAGTATAAAAATTTTTAAGGAGAAGATTGATATGGAACTTTCTGAAATAATTAAGACCATTCGTTCAGAATTAAATTTATCGCAAGAAGGATTAGCCAGAGAATTACATGTCGGCTTCAGTTCAGTGAATCGGTGGGAGAATAATAAATCAAAACCTAATCAGATAGCAAGATATGCCTTGATAGAGCTTTGTAAAAAGAAAGATTTGGGGCAGGATTTGATTTCGTTATTAGAAGCGATGAATTAAGTTAGATAAGGATGATGAGTATGAAGAACGAACAGCAAATAGAGAATGAATTTATCAAAAAATTGATAGATTTAAAATATGTTTATCGTGAAGATATTAGAGATAAATTTTCATTAGAAGAAAATTTCAGAAAGCATTTTGAAAGATTGAACCGTGTAAAATTAAGTGATTCTGAATTTATAAGATTACGTGATAGTATAATAAATCCAGATGTTTTTGAGAATGCAAAAAAGCTCAGAGAAATAAATACTTTTAAAAGAGATGATGATACGCCTTTGCAATATACTCTTGTGAATCTCAAAAACTGGTGCAAAAATGAATTTGAAGTAGTCAACCAGCTGCGTATTAACACAGAAAATAGTAACCATCGTTATGATGTAATTTTGCTTATTAATGGTATCCCGGTAGTTCAGATTGAATTAAAGACTTTACAAATCACACCTAAAAAAGCGATGGAACAAATAGTGAATTATAAAAATGATCCGGGAAATGGATATACAAATTCTCTACTTTGTTTTATTCAACTTTTTATTGTTAGTAATGAAACAAATACCTATTATTTTGCCAATAATCGCAAGGAGCATTTTTCATTTAATGCAGATGAGAGATTCTTGCCTATTTATGAATTTGCAGATAAGGATAACAACAAAATAACCAACCTATATGAGTTTGCAAATTGTTTTTTGCCTAAGTGTACTATTGGAGAACTTATCAGTAGATATATGGTTCTTGTAGCAAGTGAGCAAAAATTATTGATTATGCGACCATATCAGATTTATGCTGTGAAAGCCATTGTGGATTGTATTGAGCAAAATCGAGGTAATGGATATATTTGGCATACTACCGGTAGCGGCAAAACTCTTACATCATTTAAGACATCAACACTTTTGAAAGATAATCCAGATATTGAAAAGTGCTTGTTTGTTGTGGATAGAAAAGATTTGGATAGACAGACTCGTATAGAATTTAATAAGTTTCAAGAAGGATGTGTGGAAGAAAATACAAATACAGAAAGTTTAGTTAAGCGTCTCACATCTGATGATTATAAGGATAAAGTGATAGTTACTACCATTCAAAAACTTGGACTTGCACTTGATGACGATAGTAAGCGTAATCAAGAAAAAAGAAAAAGAGGCGAATTAACTTTTAAAGAAAGGCTACTAAAGCTTCAAGATAAGCGTATGGCGATTATTTTTGATGAATGCCATCGTTCACAATTTGGAGATAATCATGAAGCAATAAAGACTTTCTTCCCCAAAGCACAATTGTTTGGTTTTACCGGCACACCAATTTTTGAAGAAAATTCAAATTATAAACAAGTTGATGGGACAATTGGTTCTTATAAAACAACAAAAGACGTCTTTGAAAAAGAACTTCATTCTTACACAATCACGAATGCAATTGATGATGGCAATGTTTTACGTTTTCACATTGATTATTTTAAGCCTGATGATACTCATATTGCAGCAAAAGCAGATACAAAGATAAGCAAAAGGAAAATTGTAGAAGCTATTTTCTCCAAGCATGATGGAGCAACATATAGTAGACGGTATAACGCTATTTTTGCAACAGCAAGTATCAATGAAGCAATAGAGTACTATGATTTATTTAATGGGGTACAGAAAGAATACTTAGATTTAGATGAAGGTTTTATTCCATTGAATATTTCTTGCGTTTTTTCGCCTCCGGCTGAAGGCAATAAAGATGTAAAACAACTGCAAGAGGATCTTGCACAAGAAAAAGAAGATAATAAACAAGAGCCAGACAAGAAAAAAGAAGCCTTAAGGAGAATTATTGACGACTATAATTCAAAATACAAAACAAATCATACTATCAACGACTTTGATTTGTATTATCAAGATGTACAAAAACGGATAAAAGACCAACAATATCCAAATGCAGATTATCCACATGAAAACAAAATAGATATTGTTATTGTTGTAGATATGCTTTTGACAGGCTTTGATTCTAAATATTTAAATACTTTATATGTAGATAAAAACTTGAAGCAACATGGATTGATTCAAGCCTTTTCAAGAACTAATCGTGTGCTTAATACCACTAAACCTTATGGCAATATTATTGATTTTAGAGGACATGAAGATGAAGTTGATGCAGCGATTAGATTGTTTTCAGGAAAAGAAAACAGCGAGAAAGTTAAAGAAATTTGGCTCGTAGATCCGGCTCCTACTATGATTAAAAAGTTGGGAAAAGCAGTAGATGAACTTGAGCAGTTTATGAAGGCACAAGGACTTGAGTGTAATCCTGAAGCAGTAAGTAATCTTAAAGGTGATACGGCTCGTGCCATGTTTATTGATAAATTTAAACAAATACAGAGGCTCAAAACCCAACTTGATCAATACACAGATATAAAAGAGGAGCAAGTAGCTACTATTGAGACTTTATTACCAGAAGATACAGTTCGAGCATTTAGAGGGGCATATTTAGATATTGCCGGAAGGTTAAAAGATGAACAGGAAAAAGATATTCATAATGTACCTCCGGAAGTAGAGCAATTGGACTTCGAATTTGTGTTATTTTCATCTGCCGTTATTGATTATGATTATATTATGGCACTTATTTCAAGGTATACTCAATCAAATGTGCCGAAGAAAGAAAAAATGACGAAAAAAGAACTGATTAACTTAATTGCTTCCACTTCTAACCTTATGGATGAAAGAAAAGATATTGAAGAGTATATAGAAGAGCTTGATCGATTTATTAAGTCTTCAGAAGAGAATAAAGGGCTGAGTGAGAATGAAGTAATGGAAGGATACCGGAAATTTAAAGCTGAAAAAAACTCGAAGGAACTTATTTCTCTGTCTGAAAAGTACGGACTTGAATCCGAGGCTCTAAAAACTTTTGTTGCTGCAATTATGGAAAGAATGATTTTTGATGGAGAAAAATTGATTGATTTACTGGAACCTCTGAATCTTAGCTGGAGAGAACGAACGCAAAAAGAATTGCAACTTATGGAAGAATTAGTCCCATTGTTAAAGAAAATGGCGAATGGACGAGAGATTGTGGGGTTAAAAGCGTATGAATAAAAATATTAAAGGTGTATTTCCTAAATGGAGATTTCTAGAATTTAAAGGGAATGGTGATTGGGAACGAAAGAAACTGGGGGAAATGGCGTTTATAGTAAATGATAAAATTGCAATAGAGAAGTTAAGTGCTGAAACATATATAAGTACTGAAAATATGTTACCTAATTTTGCAGGAGTCTCTACAGCATCTCAACTTCCACAAACTGGTAATTTTACTAAGTTTAAAGCTGGTGATATTCTTGTCTCAAATATTCGTCCATATTTAAAAAAAGTTTGGAGGTCTAATAAAACGGGAGGAGCTTCAAATGATGTAATTGTGTTCCGTTCTAATTCAGATGTTGATAGTAACTTTTTGGAATTTATATTAAAAAATGAATTATTTATAAATTATGTTATGAAAAATGTAAAAGGTTTGAAAATGCCACGTGGGGATAAAGAATCGATGCTTATTTATCCAGTATACATTCCACCTTATCCTACTTTTTCAGAACAACAAAAAATTGTGGATTGTTTATCTTCTATCGATGAACTTATTTCTGCTGAAGAAAAGAAATTGTCATTGCTGAATGATTATAAAAAAGGCTGGATGCAAAAACTATTCCCAGCCGAAGGGAAGACAGTTCCTGAATGGAGATTTCCAGAATTTAAAGACAGAGGGGAGTGGACATCTGATTTAATTGCTAATGTAATTTCTACTATAAGACCACCTAAAAAGTTAAGCACTTTTGAATATAAAATGATAGGAAGATATCCTATTGTGGATCAAGGACAAGATGAGTTTTGTGGATGGACGGATGAAAGAAGTTCTTTAGTTGATTTTGATAATAAAGTATTAATCTTTGGAGATCATACCTGTGTTGTAAAACTTGTGGATAGACCATTTGCACAAGGTGCAGATGGAATAAAAATAATTAGTACTAAGAAAAAAATTAGTGTGGATTTTTTATTCCAATATCTTTGCAATAGTCCTATTATATCCAATAGCTATAAAAGGCATTTTTCTGAATTAAAAGAAAAAACCATTTTATTTCCCGATTTAGATAGTGGGGAGCAAGAGAAAATATCAAGATTTTTATTCAGTATAGATATTTTAATAAAAAAAGAAAAAAATAAGATAACTGAATTAAAACAACATAAAAAAGCATTAATGCAAGGATTATTTCCCGCCGTTGAGGAGGTGTTGTAATGGACTATATTCCAGATGAAAATGTCAAAAATCTGGCACGGGGCCTTATTGATATCAATAGAAACATCATATTGATTTTTGCATTTAATGGCACGGGTAAAACAAGACTTTCAGTAGAATATAAAAATGTTACTAAAGAAGGGAACAATGGAAGTCATTCGGGTGTGTACTACAATGCTTATAGTGAAGACTTATTTGTTTGGAATAATGATGCAGAAAATATGGGGGAATCTATTAAGTTAAATATTATATATTCTAATCTTAATCAATATCATTCATCAATTGATGAAGAAAAACTTAGAGAAAAGCTTTCAGCCTATAAACCAAAATTTGACTTTAAATTTAACTTTAATAGCGATATTGCTCTTGGAATTGAATCAATTAGTTTTTATCCTTTGACAGAAGAAGAAAATGAGCCGGATCCAATAAAAATTTCTCGTGGGGAGCAGCAGATTTTTATTTGGTGTTTATTCCTTACTATGTTTGATATTCAAGGTTGGACAGGTCAGCAAAATAGTCATTTTTTTATTGATGATCCTGTTTCAAGTTTAGATGATCATAATATTTTTGTAACGGCATCAACAATAATGGATTTAATTGAAGATCATTGTGATGAAAGGAAGATAATAATTACTACTCATCATGTGGGCTTTTTTTCGATTTTAGCAGATTGGTTGACAAAAGGTGAAAAGGCATCTTCATACAAAAATAAGACAAAGATGCTAATCTTAAAAAAATCAAATGATGAATTGAATTTTATTGATTGTAAAAAAGATGTATTTTTATATCATCTTGAATTATTGCAAATTTTGAAACATGCAATAGATGATAAAAAGTTGTTTGCTTATCATTTCGCAATATTGAGGCAGGTTTTAGAAAATATTTCTTCTTTTCTTGGTGTTGGTAGGATATCCTATGTGCTTGAGCAAATTGGATTAGAAGATGTTGATGATATAGCAAGAATAGTTAATACATTATCTCATAAGACCGTTTTTCGTTACGAAGCTAAGGAATTGGTTCCGGATAATGAGGAAATGTTCTTAGATATATTCAATAAATTGCAAAATAAATATAATTTTATACTACATGCGTGAGGTGTTAATAATGAATAATGTACAACAAAAACAATTAGGATCAGCTCTTTGGGGAATTGCCGATAAACTTAGGGGCACTATGAATGCGGATGATTTTCGCGACTATATGTTATCCTTTCTTTTTTTAAGATATCTTTCAGACAATTATGAAACTGCGGCAAATAAGGAGCTTAGCAAAGACTATACAGATTGTGAGAAAGAAATTGAAAACATAAAAAATAATGGAAACATAGATAAGGTTATAGCCGAGTTAAAATTAAAGATAACGGATTATTTTAATACATTGCCTGTAAGTAAGCTTCCCGTAAAGGAGAATGAGACAAATAATGAGGTCATCAAAAGAGCAAGACAAACTCTTGTCGATGAATATGCCAGTTTACTTGAAAATCAGAAGCTAACTCCTTTGAGTTTATGGTATATCAATAATTTGGATCAAGTATCCTTTTTTGAAAAGCAGATGCGCAAAAAGGTTCATTTTGTCATTAGGCCACAGTACTTATGGAGTAATATTTATGAGTTATCTCGAACACAAAATAATCAACTTTTGAAGACTTTGCAAGCTGGTTTTAAATTTATTGAAAATGAATCGTTTGATAGTACATTTCATGGACTATTTTCAGAGGTGAATCTTGATTCGGATAAATTAGGTAAAAATTATCAATCACGTAATGAAATGCTATGCTCAATAATAACAGAAATTGTCGAAAGACTTGCTGAGTTCACAAATGAAGTGGATTTGTTAGGTAATGCTTATGAGTATCTAATAGGGCAGTTTGCAGCAGGTTCCGGTAAAAAAGCCGGAGAATTTTATACCCCACAGCAGATTTCTAATATTCTTTCCAGAATTGTTATATTGGATAGCCAGAAACCGGAGTTAGGAAAAAGGGATTTTATAAATAATCTTTTGGATTTCGCATGTGGTTCGGGGTCTTTACTTATAAATGTAAAAAAACATCTTGAACCGAATAGTATTAGCCAAATATATGGACAAGAGAAGAATATAACGACATATAACCTTGCACGAATGAATATGCTATTGCATGGGTTTAAGGATTCGGAGTTTCAAATTTTTCATGGAGATTCTTTGTTAAATGATTGGTCGTTGCTGAATGAAATGAATCCGGCTAAAAAGTTGGAGTGTGATGCTGTAGTAGCAAATCCTCCTTTTAGTTATAGATGGGAACCGGATGATACATTAGTCGAAGATTTTCGTTTTAAAAGTTATGGACTTGCACCAAAGTCGGCAGCTGATTTTGCATTCTTGTTACATGGGTTTCATTTTTTGAGCAAGAATGGAACCATGGCAATTATCTTACCTCATGGAGTATTGTTCCGAGGGGGTGCAGAAGAGAAAATTAGAACTAAACTTTTGAAAGATGGAAATATTGATGCGGTAATCGGATTGCCGGCTAATTTATTCTTTTCAACAGGAATACCGGTTTGCATTCTTGTATTGAAAAAATGCAAGAAACCTGATGATGTATTATTTATCAATGCAAGTGAGTATTATGAAAAAGGTAAACGACAAAATGTTCTTTTACCGGAGCACATAGATAAAATTGTTGACACATATCAATTCCGTAGGGAAGATGACAAGAGGTATTCACGTCGTGTATCTATGGAAGAAATTGAGAAGAATGGATACAACTTAAATATTTCTCAATATGTAAGCACGGCTCCTGAAGAAAAAATAATTGATATTGAAGAAGTGGCAAAAGAATTGAGGACAATAGAGTACGACATCAAAAAGGCAAAAGATGCTCATAATGTATTCTTGAAAGAGCTTGGTCTTGAACAACTACCATAGGTTTATGTTTATAACAAGTGTAAAGATAAGGAGTTGTATGTTATATGCCAAATTTAAAAGCAAAAGAATATAGGCGATTTGAAGATATTAAGTATATTAGAAAAGACGGAAGCGAATATTGGAGTGCAAGAGAACTTGCTGATGTACTTGATTATTCTCAGTGGAGAAACTTTGAAAGGGTCATTGATAGAGCGATGATTGCCTGTGAGAACAGCGGCCATGAGGTCACATACGATTTTGCTGAGGTCAGCAAAATCGTGGAGGCTGGAGCTACAAGGAAGTCTATAAAAGATTATGAACTTACGAGATATGCTTGCTATTTGATTGTGCAAAATGGCGATCCGAGAAAAGAGGTTATTGCACTTGGACAAACCTATTTTGCCATACAAACATATCGTCAAGAAATAGCAAATCATTTTAATCAGCTTGATGAAGATAGAAGAAGGCTTGTTGTTCGTGGAGATATTAAACAATGGAATCAGCTTTTGGTAGAAACAGCACACGATGCGGGAGTTATCACAAACGAAGAATTTGCTATATTTCAGAATGCAGGATATATGGGATTGTATGGCGGATTAGATGTTGAAGACATACATGATAGAAAAGGCTTAACCGCAAGACAAAAAATTCTGGATTATATGGGGAGTACCGAACTGATTGCTAATTTATTTAGAATATCACAGACAGAAGAAAAGCTAAGGAAGGACAAAATTGAAGGTGCAGAAGCTGCAACAAAGGTTCATTACTCAGTAGGAAAAGAAGTTAGAAGTGCTATTGAAAAAATTGGAGGTACTATGCCGGAAGATTTGCCTGTTCCGGAGAAAAGTATTCAACAGATAGAAAAAGAGCAGATGAAGCGTCTAAAGGATAAAGCTAAAAAAGGCAAATTGATGTGGGATGAATAATGTGTGCTAATAATAAAAAGACATTCGTACTGTAGTATCATCATTGATACTGTTTTGATACTAAAAATCTCAAAAACTATAAAAAATAGATATAAAAATAACCAATTTTAGAAACTTAATAGATACTGATGGTATATAAAAGAAACAAATATGCTATGGTAATTATTGAGTGGGAGTGATTAAAAACAGGCTCTAAAGCCTTATAAATAGACATTTTATGAGCGTTGTGCTTGCAAAATGCTTGCAGATTTTAGAAATACGTCACCTAAAGAGTAATTCTTTGGGTGATTTTTTTGTATTTAAAAATGCTACAGGGAGTTCCCATAGCATTTCTTTTTATAGCAAATTATTTTCTTTTAAATACTCGATTCTCTTCTTTAAAATCTCATCACGGCTCAGTTCTTCAAATTCTTTCTGTGTTAGTGGTAGAGAATAATACTCTGCGGATTTATTTTTCATAGAATCAAACTGTTCTTTTGTAATAGAGTAGGATTCCAAGTCAAACAGATTATCGGACAACTCTTTTAGGATATTGCATACGTCAGCATTAAAAGCGTGTTCTTTATCATTACCATAGAACACAAGCTTAACATTCCATTTATTTTCATCGGTTTCAATGTCATTATTTGGGAATTTATCTTCCACAATTATTTCAAATCCGATTTCTTTTTTCATTGCCAGTTCATACATAAATAATACAAAATCTCTCATGCTTGAAAGACCGAAAGTATAGTCACTTCTTCCGGCAATCCAGTCTAAAGATACATTGCATTTATCGGCAATATCTATCAGAACATCTATTGTAGGATTATTTTTTCCATTTTCGTATGCAGACATGGACGGTTGAGGGATTCCTAAAAATTCTGCAAACTCCTTTTGTGTTTTTTTATTTATAGAACGAAGATATTTCAATCGTTCCGATACAGTTTTATTATTCATATTATAATCTCCTATATTTATTATATCTTATTATATCAAATCGTATACTAAAAATAAAGAGAAATTCTGATAAAAATCAGAAATAACTATTGACATCTGTTATATAAATTATTATA
>DAISVU010000012.1:0-45755 GCA_036839975.1 Bacillota bacterium
TGCCGGAAATGCCTGAAACAACAGGCTATACCGGCATATAAGAACTTTTGAAAAGTTAGTTAAAAATCATATTAGAGTTTCCTATAGAAATAAATACAAAAAGTTAAACATTGCTCCCATGAAAAACGCCAACAAAAATACGCCTACTGATATAATATCAAACCAATCTATCTGTCTTTTTACATTTTGTTTTTCGATTAATTCTAAATCCTTTACCCCCGCATTATATTTCATTTGAAAATCTAAAAGTCCTTCATTCAAATATAGTCTCAGTTTTTTTGCCATGTCGCTATTATAATTATTAAAATAGTATTGCATTTTTCCCTCACTATTTTTATCAATATCCTTAGAAAAATCCTTATTGATAACAATTATTCCGGCTACTTTATCCTTTTTATATAGCTCAAACGCTTTATCATAGCTAACTTTTTCCTTTTGAAAATATGGATTGTTACCCAATGGAGATATTTGACTGAAGATACAAGTTTCAATTTTTTCACTATACCTCCCACTGTCATTATTCACACAAGCGATTTTCAAAGATGTAAAATTCCCCAATGTTAGAAAAAATACTAATAGTATTATCGTCGGTGCAATTATACCGGCCATTAACGATTTAGGCTCACTCTTTAATAAAATTAATAATTTTTTTAATTCTAATCTAAAGATTTTCATCAGAACAGAATCTCCTTTCTACACCACTTATTAAATAAAATGCTTAGCAATAAGAAGCTTACTGCAGCAAAGCTGCATAAAATTAGAATATAATTCATTAATTCTACATTACCTTTAAAATATATCCATCGTAATAATTCAAGAATATATGTGACCGGATTGATTTTTCCTAAATACTGCGTTATATCACCAAAATATAAAAGAGAACCAAAACCGCCTCCGCCAATCCACAAGGTTAATGCCAGTATCATCGACATTAGAAAAGATGTAATAGTAGATCTAACATAATGTCCAATCAGCATTCCGATAAAAATAAATATTATTGATGAAATTACTACCGTTAACAACAGTATTCCAACTTTGTTTGGAATGCATTTGTAAATCAAATAATAAATAATTGCAAATATCCCGCTTGAAAGGAAGCTTTTAATTATAGATACAATACATTTTGCAACAATAATATTGCTTTTTGATTTTGGGGATAACTTGATAAATATATTTGTTCTGTCTTCCCATTCATAAGTCATAGAAAGCATTCCAAATAACAATCCTGACAAAGCTATTCCAAAGGCAAATACACTGACGCCAAAGGCACTATCCCAAGGAATGTCTTTTTGATATCTAGGTATCTCTTCTGCGCTAATTTTATAATTTTGGCTTTTATTTATATATTCTAATACCGCCCCATGAAGTCGATTCCTATAGTTTTTTGTCATATTCGCATTTGCATCATTAATAAAAAAAAACAGCTTTCCGGAAACTTTACTTCTTTCCGTTTTCAATTCTCTTGCTATTTCCAGGATATTGTCATTTGCATTTCGAATTTCTTTTTCATTATTTATTCCATTTACCTCAAAATAATTTTCTCCAAATGGAGACTTATAATTTTCCAACTGTTTTTGAAAGTCAATTCCGGAATTTGGAGAATAAACTTTTAATGGGAAAGTTATGCCTTCAGATAGCATCAATGTAAAAGCAAAAACAAAGAGCAAAGGGGAGATGACAGATACAAGATGAAATGAAATATTTTCTTTACTACATACTATCTCTTTTTTTATCATATATGCTATTCTCATTTCGTTCACTTCCTTTTCAAACATTTAATTTCTTAAACTTCTACCTGTTTTTGCAAGGAATATGTCATCCAATGTGGGTTTTCTATGTTCTATTCCCTCAATTTTCGAATATGGTTTTATCAACTCAATTATCTCCAAAATATCTTTGGATTCTTTTTTCGCATCGATTAATATCTCGTCACATTCTCCTGTTGAATACTCATTAAAAATTTCTTGCAATTTTTCATTTTTTATCACTTCTTCAGTTTTTATTACTATGATTTCTTTGCCGTGCTCATTTTTCAGATCATCCAAACTTCCTTGACAAAGTTTGACTCCCTTATCAATAATTATCACCTCATCACCTAAAAATTCTGCTTCTGACATCACATTTGTTGTTACCAGAATTGTCTTATTTTGGTTTCTAAGTTCTTTAATATATTCCCAAATTCTATGTGTGCCTTGAACATCAACACCTAATGGTGGTTCGTCCAGCAATAAAATTTTAGGATCCGTCAACAATGCTCTTCCGATTGAAAGTCGTCTTTTCATTCCGCCGGAATAAGTCTTCACCGGTTCATCTGCACGTTCTGTCAACTCAACTAATTTAAGCAGCTCATTAATTTTCCCTTCAATATCATTCAGGTCACTTAAATACAGTGCAGCATACAATCTCAAATTATCTCTTGCAGAAAACTCAGGGTAAAGAGATGTTTCTTGAGGAACATAGCCTATCAATCTGCGAACTTCTTTATAATCCGATATGGGATTATATTCAAATACTGATATTTTCCCTTCATCAGGTCTATACAGTCCTGTTATTAAATTCATCAATGTAGTTTTACCTGAACCGTTCGGGCCGATAATTGCGTATATTTTTCCTTTTGACAAATTTAGTGTTAAATTATCAATTCGATTTACACCACCCATTTTTTTATTAACATTTTTGAATTCAACAGAATATTTTTCCATAAACGACCTCCTCGGATTGTAACCATCCAACATGTTGTTGTATAATAGATCATATTAGAATGCTATATTCATCAACCGACAAATTTGTCATAAATGTTGCATTGTGAGGTCTATCATGAAAAAACAACCGAAAATTACGGAGAAAACGCAAAAAAATCTTATTGATGCCTTTTTATCATTGAATAAAGAACAAGAAATACAAAAGATCACTATTAATAACATTTGTAAATTAGCAAATTATAATCGTTCAACTTTCTATCAATATTTTTCTGATATTTATGAACTCAGAAACTTCATTGAAAACAGCCTGTTAAATAATTTAAATGCATTATTGAAAACCTATTTAAATAAAATGCTTAGTGAAAATTATTTGAATTACTTTTTAGACTTTTATAGTAAAAATGCTGAAGCCTTTTTAACTTTACTTGGTAGAAACGGAAACCCTGCATTTTATAAAAAAATAAAAGATAGTATAAAGCCCACTATCTTTTCAGCTTTCTCTATTGACAGTTCTATTATCGAATGCGGCTACATAGTGGAATTCACCATGTCCGCCATGATAAATACGATTACATACTGGTTTGAAAACGAAAAAAATCTTAGCAAACAACAATTGTCACAATTATTATACTCAATAATATCAGATAGTATTATACCTTTACTCAAAAAACGTTCCATTCCGGCCTATCAGTAACAAATAAATTATCTATAAATGTACCGGCTCTAAAATTCATAGCCTCTGTTTATCTTTCCATGGTAGGCTTTCACCCAAACAACTTTTTTCAATCCAATATTTTTTATCCCTTTCATATCTTCCTTCTTCATTCAATCAGTGCTGATTGAATGTAATATGTCTGTCTATCGTCTTTGGCTACGAAATCCACCTGAATCTGCCCCCTTATGTAAGTCCAACTCCATCGGATTACTTTACCTGGCATTGACATCTTCATCCAATGATAGACAGATGATATAGTCATATAGTCATATTTTGCCTCCGGTGTATTGCAGAGGAACGATCCGGACATACCGTCTTCGGTCAGATAACGGTTGAAAGCTGCATACTGATCCGAAAGCTCCTAATATTGAATGAATTCGGCGAATGAAAACGGATAGACTTCAAATTCAAAGGTTCTGCCGGTAAACAATGTTGCAAGGTCGAAGCTGAGCAGAAATGCGTTGGAGCCGGTGATGGTGATATAAATATCATACTTCGCTCCGGTCTCCGGCATGGAAACTGTTGATGGCTTTTTCAATCAATTTCATGGCATTTCCCTCCGTTGTTCATAGAATACTATTTCTATTTCGCAAAATTAAACAAATATCAAAAATGCGAAACAGAATGTTTGACAAAAACCCGTCCCGGGAGTGTTCCGAGACAGGTTCGTTTTTTATTTGAAATTCCTAAACCCCTTGAAATCAAGGCTTTTAAGCAATAAAAAAGGCAGCATATTTTTCTATCAAAATATGCTGCCTTTTATGGTAGAGATGACGATACTCTCTTTGTCCAAGCCCTGGAATGACTGGATTGCAGCGATTCAGGGGCTAATTGTCTGACCGTTTGTCTGATCAAGCGCAAGTCCGCATGCGTCTGTATCAGTCTTCTATTTCCTCATAGTAATAAAAATAATCGATTCCTTTCAGGAACACTTCCATGTCATTTGTTTTGTCCGACAAGGCACCCTCGATCATCCGTCTGATCGGCACCGGATCTGTCGGGCTTGCCTCCATCGCCTTTAGATAGTCTTTTTTATCAATCTGCTGTCAGTCCACACAAAGACCCAACCTTTCCTTCAGCATCATATCCAGCCATATCCTTGTCGCACGCCCATTGCCTTCCATGAAAGGATGCACGATATTCATTTCAATATATTTATCAATGATCTCCCGCACAGAGGTTTCCGGCATATTGTCGATCTTTGGCAGGATCTCATCAAAGAACATGCAGTTTGCAAAGCTGAAACAGCCTTTGGATATACTATTCATACGGATCTTTCCGGCGAAATCATAGAGCCCATCAAACAGAAAGCCATGTATCTGCTGCAGTCCCTTGATCGTTCCGACTTCTATAGAATCAAGAATGGAATTTTCATAGAGCTCATACGCTTTTCTCCTGCTCTGCTCATCAATAGGATCCGACATGCCCTTGAGGCAGTCACCAAAACCACGTCTTGCTTTACCCGGAAGAAGGATCACCAAATTCCGTATGCCATCTTCATTCAGACAGTCCATGACGTATTGCTTGCCATCTGTGGCTGTGAATTTCAGTTGTCTACAAAATGTAACGATCTCGGGATTTCGGCGTTTGAAAGCATTCCAATACACTCTGACATTCCTGCTTGATATAAGTGCCCCTATCAGATCCGCTGCGACATACCACCACTGTGACGCGTCATCGTCCCATCTTGCCCGGACTTTATTCTTATTAAAAAATCTGATTGACGTCTTAGCCTTCATCTTTGTTGATCCTCCGGAATTATTTTAGCAAAAGAGCGCCCAGTTGTCTACAAACTGTAAACAGCTGGACGCCTTAAATGGTGGAGATGGCGGAATACGAACCTACGTCCGACATTGCAATCACTGGGCTCTAGAAATGATCCTTCAAAAATCCCATTATTACCCCCTTATTTTTTTGCATACCTACAAGCAGAATGTCATATATGCAGGAATGCAAACAACATCGTTCTTTACGGCTAAATTTTTGGGATGAATAATATATGCAGTATCAATTCGTTTTCCATATTTCTTAATGAACTTCTCAAGCGATTTTGTCTGGTAGCGCTTGCCAGACTTCACTTCGATTGGAATAATCTTGGCTTTTGTCTTTCCGCCGCTGGAAAGCATAAAATCGATCTCTATGTCATTTCTGTGCTTATCCGGATTATATTCTGTGTAATAGAATAGTCTGTGCCCATTTGCAATTAGCATCTGTGCAATTAAATTCTCGTAAAGCATCCCCTTATTGATTTCCAACTTATCATTAAGGATTTGCTTGTATACTTCATCTTCAAGCAACTGATTTTCGTCAAAGGCATGACTAACAAGTAGCCCAGTATCACCAAGATAACATTTAATGTATGTCCTATCTTCTGTTAGCGATAAAACAACATTTGGGTCACTAGACTTTACACATTCATTTACAATCATCGAATCTGCAAGCCAGAAGAAAGCATTCTCCATTTGCTCAGTCGAAGAGTCTGTTGAAATGTTACTCATTCTCACACGCTTTTCGTGTTTGGAGAGTAATCCAGGAATCTGATCGAATACCTTTATCACCTTGCTCCTGTAACCGGATTCAATCTTCCCCATATCATTTCTGTAAAGCGCTAGGATATCTCTTTTCTTTTCATCTACCGGCTCAAACTTTTTCTTGTATTCGATAAAGGCCGCTACGCTTTGTGGCATACCCCCGATTAACATATACTGCTTAAACATGAGCATAGCTTTGTCGTGTAGCTCTCTCTCCAAGTGTTGAATTTTTATATAGCACTGGCGTATATAATCGACCAGCAGCTCTTCTCCCAAAGCTTCGCAAAATTCTTCAAAATCCATTGGATACATCTTAACAGCGTGTTCTTCGGAAGGAATCAAAATGTCCTTTACGTTATCTCTGATTGAAATCAATGAGCCAGTTTCAACATAGTCATATCTGCCGTCAGCAACAAGATGCTTAATAGCTTCTCTTGCTTTTGGACAAAGCTGAACTTCATCAAACACAATTAAGGACTCACGTTCATGTAGCGCAACGCCATACTGTGTACTCAGCAACATAAATAGAGTATCCAAATCATTAATATGCTTTGAGAAGTATCCCTTCACCTCATCCGATGCTTTTGAAAAATCAATAACAAGATTACTCCGATACTCTTTTTCGGCAAATTGCATCACCGCAGTCGTCTTTCCGATTCGTCGTGCCCCTTCTATCAATAGAGCAGTTTTTCCATTTTGTTTGCATTTCCAATCGATCAATTGATCATATATTTTACGTCTAAAAATCATATCCTCTAGTTCCTTTCACAATATATAATACAAGGTGCAAAGAAAAAGCGCAATCTAAATTATGCTGAATATACAAAAAAACGCATTTGGGTATCGATGCAAATCGTCGCATAACGCATGTAATTAAGTAGTTTTAGTGAATGGATACAGCAAATCCGACTAGCAATAATCTTTATTTGGCTATTCAGGGTACTGTTTTTTTGATTTTTATGTTTTATGCCCCTTTAACCTGCATTTGCGTCAATGCCATCAGAGCATCACCAACTTTCGTACTAATATAACATATTGTTTTGGTACAAAAGTATAGGCATTGCTTCGTTATTCTTTCTCCTTCTGTTACAAAGAGCGAGGACAACAACATCCATTTTGCTTCTCCCACATTCTTCTAAATTTGCCTGTTAGCTTTTTCATTCCCTGCTTGAACTTTATTTCATTAAAATATTCTATATCAAAGAATGGGTTTGCATTTTCTCGAACCTTAATGTGTCGCACAACCGTTGTGTGGTCTACTCGTATCAGTTCCTTATCTTCTGTACAGAAAACCCAGTTTCTATTTCCTTTTCGGTGCCAATATTTTGTAGAAAACCACCATCTTCCTTTGTGAAGATGTCTGTGTTTTGCTCATCCATTTCCCGTTTGAAATCTTGAGACTATCATGCTGGCGAGTGCAATAGGTATTCCCATACACATGAAGTAGTTCTCCGGATCTCGCACTTTCAGAAATGTTAACAGGTCCATTTTCCTTGCCTTTGCAATATCTTCCTTGTTGAAATATGGCATCTTGTTTCCTCCTCGTCTGTTTTAAGCCGGCGATTAAAGGCGGCTCTTTTGTTGTGCCTATCTTTCTTAAACAATCTTTTTTGTTTTCTTCTCAAAAAGTGCTTGACTTTTTATTAGTAGGCTTTCTTTGCAATATAAATAGCGGAGAAGTTAATCTCCGCCATGTAATTTTCTATTAAACTAGTAGCGCCTTCGTTGCTATTTGTAAATTCAATATGACTAAATTGCCTCCAAGACATTATGAGGTCGGGACTATTTAAGCCCCGACCTTCACGTACAAATCGATAACAATTACTCTATTTCATCATATCCGAAGTGACCTATATCTGTTACGTAGCTGCCGTCTCCATTCCACTTGATGGTGATATATGTGGATAATACACCATCATCAAACTTCACTTTTGCAATTCCATGATCGTCAATTTTGTCAGTAATGTCGGAAGCATGGTCATGGTAATAGAGGATAACACGACCTTCTTTGTTTTTCTCCACCTCGATCTCATTGTTTATTTTCTCGATGATTTCCTCAGGTGTCGCTGGTCTCTCTTTATCTCCATCCATAACTACTCCGCCGGTACCTCTGGTTGTTCCATCAGGATATGTAAGTATATATTCATACTCACCCACCTGCTCTACTTGTACCTTAGTAGTCTCCCCATATAGCCAGCTATCTACTGTTTTCTTAAAGCCTCCTAAATCCGTTGCGTAGGATACTGCCGTGAAAGCAAACAGCAGTACCAACGCTGCTGCAACGGCCACAAGCGGCCTTCTCTTGCGAGCACCTACGTGCGTGATTTTTCTATTCTTTTGATTCATTTTTTCCGCTTCCTTTAGCACTTTTGATGCAAAATCAGCAGAAGGTTCTATGATAGAAGAAGCTTTTACATATTTTTCACGATTATTCATTTTCCCATTTCTCCTTTAACATGTCACGAAGTAATGTTCGCCCTCTATAAAGCTGGCTCTTCACCGTGTTCGCTTTTATGTCCAATATATTTGCAATCTCATTGACTGAATACTCCTCATAATAGAACAGATGGATAATGATTCGACATTTCTCTGGAAGAGAGAACACTGCTTGTAGTATCTCTTCTGATTCATGATCAAATATTTCATCGTAGTCCTTAGTTTGTTCCTCCATCCATTCAGTGAAATCCGGAAGGTAAATGCGCTTTCGATACCAAAACGATTTTCTCATGTTTTTAGCCTTATTTACAGCTACCCTCAGAAGCCATGCTCGAATATGTTCTTCGCTCTCAAACTCCCTATTGTTTCTGTGATAAGCCAAAAATGTTTCCTGTACAATATCCTCCACATCTTCCGAATTACCGCATATATAGAACGCTGCTTTAAAAACGCTACTTTGATATTTTGTAAGTATTTGTTCTAAAAGAAGTCGCATTCAGTTTTAACATTCCTTTCGCCGATTACTCTTATTATTGTTAAAAGGCCTTTCACTAATAATACAACTGTGATACAAAAAAGGTTCAAAGGGTTGATAAATAATTTGATAAAAATTAAAGCCGTGCGTTTCCACAGGCTCATAATAATCTCTTATACTGTGATTTCTCTAATTCTATCCACGCGTCCACTTGAATATTTTAAGACCTCTTGAATGCTTCCGGCTAACATCTCCAAATACACAGTGGAGATCATCAATACTTAGCTCGTCTATGCGTCTGGTGATTCTTTCAGCACCTTCTGCTTCTTCCATCCAAGTAGTCCAGATTTCAAGATTGTCATTCACGGCCATTGCATTCTTAAGATAGTTAAACAAATCCGTTTCAATTGAAGAATAATTATTACCGATTTGGATGCTCATTATCACAGGCAAGTCAGTAAATTGTTCTGTGTAAGAGCTTGACCCCATCTTCAAATGTACCAAGGATGCGTCCTTCATCTTCAATAATGATTGTGTATCCCTTGTGTTCCACACCTATTTCAAGCGGTTCCAGCTTTTTATCCGCTGCAATAAAATCATACGCGTTCATAATATCAGCTCCGTCTATGGTTTGTCTAAAATATCATGATGTCCGACATCCAAAAGCAAGATGAGCTGCTCATCTTCATAGTACCAAATAATTCTGATATACATGTTGACACTGCATTCAAAGAGATCTTCTGTTCCTTTGATTCTCTTTGTTCGTAGCGACGGATGAAGCGGATTCTCCGAAAGCATCTCGACCTTCACTTTAATCTGCTTCTTCTCGGTCTGTGTCAACTTCTTATAATGCTTTTGGAATCGCTTAGAGTAGGTTATCTTATATGCCATATTACTTTTCCAGCGACTCGAAGAGAGCATCGACCGTATCAAATACAGGCTGCTCACCGGAAGAAATCTTCACCTTGATGTCGCTTACCTCTTTTCTTAGATCGTTTATATACTTGATAGGATAGACGGCCATAGGAAATAGCATGATTGTCCCGTCCTTCTCCATGACATCAAGCTGATCGCCTTCGGAAAGCCCCAGCTTTGTAACAATCTTCTTTGGCAAGGTTATCTGTGATCTTTTTCTAATTGTCGCAATCATCTCCATACCTCCATTTTCTGAAATTCTGATTTTCTGATTATAGTATACTGTAAATGGGACAAAAGTAAAGCCGTTTTCCATTTTTATATTAAGAACAGCACTATTGAGTCTCGCACCCCAAAGGTATCAGCCGATCCATCCTTCTTTCCTTTTCAATATCTTCCTCTAAACAGTGAGTTGGCTTTTTTCTCACTTTTGAGTGATGTACCAGGCCCTGCATATTGCAAGGCCTACTGGACTTACCTCTCTCAGCTAGCCATTATCTACCACCACCTCAATTTCAATGCTGACCACGGTATCCTCCGGCATCTCCTCAATAAAAGCTTTCAACTGCTCCAAGGTCTGAAGCGATCGCCTCGAAGGACTATCCACTCCTTTTGGTTTGGTTTTTCCTCCAGCATGATGGCCTCTAAGGTTTCTGCCGTGAGCTTCCCCTCGTTATACATCTGCCGCATACGGATGGTCTGGGCATAGGTAGGCGTACATTGCTCCTGCAAGATCAGGTTGTACACATCACGCTGCCTGTGCTCAAGGTAAGAAAGCTCTACAGCAGGACGCATAGCGATTTTTCCCTCGTCCACCATGTCCAGAAGCTCTGGAATGAGCTCAGTTGGCGGATATAGCGCTGGATTTGTCGTGCACTATCGCCTACAACCTTTGCCAATTGTTCATCTGATCGATAGTCACGCCCCTGTGCGCCCACTGGGCGCACGTCATCGGCACGCCTTGATTCTGGTGTCCCTATCTTCCTCACTTCCGCCTCTGACATTCCGTAAGAATGGGATAGATGATCATATGCCTTCCTCAGCTGTTCATCAACCGGCTTGCCGCCAAAGTTTCTACCTTTCTGCTGATTTTCCTTCATCCTGGAGATATACATCTTCATCGCCTCCAGCCTCATCTTATAAGCAAAGGCCTTCTCACTGGGAAGAATGGTAGAGCGCTGAAAGTTGGATTCCACCATAAAGATGGTTGCTTCCTCCTTAGATAGATTCATCACTTCACATTTTAGCGTGGGGATTCCAAGGATTTCACAGGCGCGCATTCTCCGGTGACCTGATACCAGCTCATACCTTCCGTCGTTTTTCTTTCTTACCGTAGCAGGAGTGATGATCCCTTGGTTTCTAATGCTCTCCACCAGGTTTTACATATCCTCATCATCCTTTACCTTAAAGGGATGATCTGGGAAGGGATCGATTTCCTCTAAAAGAATCTCATAAATCTTCTTTAGCTTCTCTTCGTTTCTTTCTTTTTGAGAGGAAAAAAGCTCATCGAGTGATGGAAGCTTCATGTCGTTTTCTTTGTCTTTCGGCATCCTTCATCATCTCCCTTGTCAGTTCCTCATAGGCCTTGGCCGGTTTTCCTTCCGGATCGTAGGCATAAATGCTTTTTTCTGCCTTTGCCGCTTCTGCTGCCTTTACTGCCACCGGTATCTGGGCATCGAAAATCCTTATCTTCATTCCGTAATGTGTGCGGATGGCACTGATAACATCTTTGGCCAGATTGGTCCTGACATCCACCAGGGTCATAACGATGCCCCCTACCTTTAGATTTTCATTGGTATGGCTTTGCACCAAATGGATGCTGCGAAAAAGCTGGGTCATACCTTTGGTAGGAAGGTACTGGGCCTGCACAGGGATAATGATTTCATCTGCCGCAGTCAGAGCATCTACCGTTAGCATCCCAAGAGATGGCATACAGTCAATCAGTACATAATCATAGTCCTTCTTTACATCCTTAATTAGGGTATCTAAAACCTTTTCCCTACTCATGGCATTTACCAGTCTTGTTTCCATAGAGGAAAGCTCTAGATTTGATGGAATGAGATCCACCCCTTCCGTATGCTTTAAGATGGTTCCCTTTACACCCGCCGTTCCTTCCATAATGCTGCGATGCATGAGCACGCCTAATGAGTCCTCCAGCTTGTCCCCGTTCCATCCCAGGCAATGGGTTAAATCACTTTGGGGATCCGCATCGATTAGCAGTACCCTTTTTCCTTGACGGGCAAGGCCCACTCCAAGATTTAGCGTTGTGGTTGTCTTTCCCACGCCGCCTTTTTGGTTGCAGATAGTGATGGTCTTACATTTCGTCATCTTGCATCTCTCCCCTCACTTTGCTGAGGCTGTATCCGTAAGGAGAAAACAGGCAAAGGTATCTTGCCATCTCAAGGAATTTGGCAACAAAGATTACTTTCGCTTTCCTGTTTACCTTTCCGCAAGCATCCAGCATATCTAGATAGGAAATAGCCTCCAGCTCATCCATCTGCTCAAAGGCGCTACGGATTACTTCAACAGCTTCTTCTGTTTTGTCGCGTAGATGAAGGTCCTCGATGGTTACAAGAACGTGAAGGGCACGGGTCACATCCCAGCTGGCATCCGTTGCTACATTAAAGCAGCTTACCACTTCTTCTGCCAGCATTCCCACTACGGGGCAGCCCTCTTCCCGTCTGCCGAGGCCTTCGGCAATAACTTTTAATGTCTTTTCTCTTTTGTTCATACATACATCCTTTCTGCCGGAGTTCCCGGTCTTTAGAGATAGAAATAGCCTTGCCCGAAAGGGAGCAAGGCATGTATCGTAATTGGATGTATGATTTTTTCACGCAGTTAGTCAACGAACTTAAGAAGAAGCTCGTCGATGGCGTCGGTGTATCTTCCTTCTTTAATCAACTGGTTCTTTAGCTCAATGAGGCTCATGACAATGATTCTTATTTCGTCGTAGGTAAACTTATATTTCATAGCGGCCACCTTCCTTTCGCCTTCAGAATACAAAAAAGAGCACTGCCTCGCAATTATGTGATTTATGCTCTAGCATTACTATTTATCCGATAAACTCAGCAATCAACAAAATGATGGAACTTGGAATCAATAATACTTTTGCAATTACCTCTATCAAATCCGAGGTTTCTTTCTTTTCTTTATATTGTTCCCATGATTTCTTCAGTGTGCATATGCACCATATAAAAACAACAATGTTTAGTATGATTTTAAAATAGTGATACATGTCACCAAGCCTCCTATCTTTCTAGCCCTGCATCGTTTTTCCATTATAGCATACAATCAAATTGCCTTTACTTGAGAGCAGATGAAACATCTTTTGCAACTGTGCGAACCTTTCGTATCCCCCCACACACATAGGATACGAAAGAAATCCCCTTATTCCTCCCCTTATCCGTAGTCACAGGTAGTCATGAACGTGCTCTGAGGCTACATAAAAGAAAATCAGAAAATCTTTTTTAGCCCTTGAAGCCTTGCTTTCCTTGCAATTAAAGAGCCTGAAGGATTTCTCCTTCAGACCCGTTTTTTTGGTGGAGATGGCGAGAGTCGAACTCGCGTCCGAAAACATTTCCACAGGAATTTCTCCGAGCACAGCCTGTGATTTATGGATTCGCCTTCGAGTACGCCCGCAGGCAGGCTTACAAGTCAGCTATCCCGTGATTCCCTTATGCTGCCGGGATTTCACACAAGGTTTTCCTGCATAATTGACGCCGGGTCTTGAACCTGCAGGTGGATCCAAGTCGACGCGCGCGCTGCTTAGGCAGCAAGTGCGAAATTATTGTTTGTCTTTTTAGCGTTTATTTTAAACGTGCCCTTTATAACGCAGACCGGGCAGCTGCGGCTCGCTTATCCTGATTCTATGATCCCGTCGAAACCATAAACATCCCCATATTTATTTTGTCAATTGTTATAATTAAAGTTTTTGATCTTCTATGTTTACAGTTATCCGTCCTTCTTTCTGAACAGGACGGATAACTTAATACAAATTACCAATCCTTTCTCTTAAATAAATTATAAATTTTCTTTACAGCTTTTGCAATATATTTTTCCCACAAAAACTGTTATATTAAATGCTAGTCTTCCTCCTTTATTCGTTCAATCTCCGCTTCACAGTCAAGTATCTGCGCCGAAAGCTCATCAATCTCTGTGCAGTATGCTTCGAGCTCATCTATAGTGACACCGGTATTTCTTAAATTATCATAGTAATATTTGCCTATTTTTTTTTCGAGTGCAACTATATCCGACTTCCTTGATGATATCCTGGCTTTTAACTTTCCTATCTCTGCCACGTCACCTGCCTTATCAGCTGCGTATTCACCGAACTTCTTTGCTTTGTCTAAAAAATCAACCATTTAATTTCCTCCTTGCCTGCTGCATTCTTCTCTCTGCATCACGTTTTGCAATATCATGCCTCTTATCATATAATTTCTTTCCGCGAGCTATTGCAAGCTCGAGCTTTGCTCTGCCGTCCTGATTTATGTAAAGTTTTAAAGGCACCAGTGTCAGGCCCTTCTCACTTATAAGTCCCGTAATTTTTCTGATCTCACGCTTGTTAAGCAGCAGCTTACGAGGTCTTAACGGATCCACATTAAATCTATTGCCATGCTCATAAGGGCTTACCCTCATCCCATATATAAAGACTTCTCCATCAGATATCCTGGCATAGCTTTCTTTTATGCTAACTTTACTTTTTCGTATCGATTTGATCTCCGTACCGGTAAGCACTATCCCCGCTTCATATGTTTCATCTATAAAATAATCGTGTCTTGCTTTTTTATTGTTTGCAATAAGTCTTTTCTGTTTCATCACAACGTCCTGATTTTATTAAATGGATACAACCTCACAAATGCCTTGCCAACTACGTCATCTTCATCCACATACCCAACGGAATCTACTCTGCTGTCAAGGCTGACCTCCCTGTGATCACCCATAACAAACAGCTTTCCATCTGGTATTTCAACATCGCTGACAGAACCTGAAGTCCCTCCATCTGCTATATAATCCTCATTCTGCTTTTTCCCGTTTACATAGACTTCTCCGTCATCTATCGTGACCTTGTCTCCCGGCAGAGCTATTATCCTCTTTATCAACAGTTTCTTACCGTTACCATCTCCCATTCCCTCTTCTGCCTCTATTTTGGAGTGAAAGACTATGATGTCCCCCCTCTCCGGACCACTAAGAAGATATGCCTTTTTGTTTACCAGAAGGTAGTCGTTTTCATAAAGCGTCGGCTCCATTGAGCTCTCCTTAACTATAGTCGGTTTGATTATAACCGCCACTGCCATTACTATAACAATAGCTACAACTACATCTTTTAACAAAGTCTTCATTGACAGGTGTTACCTCCTTATCGTACTTTCTCTCAATTAATCGTATTTATCTTAAAATGCCGAGTTCAGATAATATTTTTAATATCATCACTGTCTTTACCTAAAATATATACACATTCTTATCCGAAAATATCTTTCTTTATGTTCTGAAACGATCTGGATGGGTTTGCTTTTATCTCCATCCCGTCAAGATACCCCAGCGGCGGTGACATATTTACAAAGGCAAGTCTGTTTGCATGCAGCAACTGTGTGGTAAGTCCGTAACATTCTTTAATCTGCAAATTAAAATCTCTATCTCCGTACTTCGCATCTCCAATTAGTGGATACCCTGCATGTGCAAGATGCGCTCTTATCTGATGTGTACGACCGGTCATTATCTGTATTTCTACAAATGTAAAGCCTTTTTTGCATTTGCGCGGTACAACAACTGTTTCTATTTTCTTTTGTTTTTTCGAAAATCCTCCTCGCGATAGAGCAGCTTTATCATTTGCATTTCTTATATAATTGCTGCCGGCATCTGAAATGCGCACAATATTTTTTGATTCATCTTTTGTTATTATTCCCTTAAGCAAAAGTTTCTGCTTAATTTCACCCTTTACAATGCTGAGATAATATTTTTGCAGTTTTCCCTTCTCTCTAAATCCTTTTGCAAGCGCCCTTGCCGCTGCGGCATTTTTTCCAAACACCACAATTCCGGTAGTATTCCTGTCCAGCCTGTTTGCAGGGGCAAGTCTGAGCACTTTTTCTTTTTTCTGATCATGTTCTCCTGTACTTTCAAGATATCCTCTAACCTGGTTTACAAGCGTGCGCTGCTTTTCCTGTCCATCGCCGTGTACAAGAAGACCAAAAGGCTTATCTACAACCAGTATATTATCATCTTCAAAGATTATTTTAAACTGTTTTTTGGCTGTCAATGCCGGTTGTACAGCACGGAACCTGTCAAGTTCAGATCTTCCCACATAAATGGTCAGCGCATCTCCGGCATTTAATATAGTATTCACGTGCCCACGCTTGCCGTTCAGCTTAACATCTTTTCTTATCATCCTGTAGATATTCGAAAGCGATGCATTTTTTAGATACTTTTTAAGGAAACGGTCGAGCCTTTGCCCACCGTCATTTTCTGCAATCACTATCGTTTCCATAGTGAAGATTATACATCATATGCACTGCCATTGTGAAGAAATCTTCATAAAAAATCACCTCCATTTATTTGTTAAACCGTGATAAATATGTTACATTGTCTATAGATTGGATACCATAATATTAAGGAGTGATTATTCTTTGTCAAAAAGCAGACATTCCAGAGAAGATTTTTTATATGATAAGAGTGATTTAATCATAGCCTTTATAATTCTTCTAATTGCAGCATTGATTATAGGCTCCCGTGTCACTGCGATCATGAATTATCCAAAAACTGCTGTAGTCACAGTAGAACAGGGAGTAACCGATCATGACGAGGATAATGCAGCTGATTCCGGATCATCTGCAGATTCTGTCACCATAAATATAACTGATGGAGATTCCACAAGTTCTGTTGCAAAAAAACTTGCAGACGAAGGCCTTATCGATGATGCCAAAGCCTTTGAAAAACTTATGGAGAAAAACAAACTTCAAGGGTTCCTGGTAACAGGTGATCATTCGATCCCTAAAAACACAAGCAATGCGTCTATAATAAAAATTATTACGGGTAAAACTATCAAAAAATAAAGATTCGGAGGTTATCATGGCTTTAGTTACTTCAAAAGAAATGTTTGCAAAAGCACTGAAAAACGACTACGCTATTGGTGCATTCAATGTCAATAACATGGAAATCATTCAGGGCATCGTTCAGGCCGCTCAGGCTGAAAAAACAGAACTCATTCTTCAAGTGTCCGCTGGCGCAAGAAAATACGCAAAGCCTGTTTATCTGGTGAAACTCGTTGAAGCCGCTATTGCTGATACAGGTCTCGACATATGTTTGCATCTTGACCATGGTGAAGATTTTGATATCTGCAAAAGCTGTGTGGATGACGGATTTACATCAGTAATGGTCGATGGATCCAAGCACCCGTTTGAAAAAAACATCGAACTCACCAAGCAGGTCGTAGAATATGCGCATGCAAAGGGTGTAACAGTTGAAGCTGAACTAGGTAAACTTGCCGGCATTGAAGATGCTGTAAACGTTGATGCACGGGAAGCTACATTTACAATTCCTGAGGAAGCTGCTGAATTCGTTGAAAAAACGGGAGTTGATTCACTGGCTGTTGCCATCGGCACAAGCCACGGCGCTTATAAATTCAAGGGTGAACCGTATCTTGATTTCGAAAGACTTAAAAAGATACATGAACTGATTCCGAATACACCTCTTGTGCTGCATGGTGCAAGCACAGTACTTCCTGAATTCGTTCAGAAATGCAACAAGTACGGCGGAAATATTCCGGGTGCAAAAGGTGTTCCCGAAGATATGATCAGGGAAGCTGCAAAACTCGGTGTCTGTAAAGTAAACATTGATACCGACCTCAGGCTTGCAATGACTGCGGAGATCAGGAAGATATTCGTTGAAAATCCTTCTGAATTCGACCCTCGGAAATATCTTGGTCCTGGAAGAGAAGCTATTCAGAAGATGGTACAGCACAAAATAAAAGATGTACTGAATGCTTCAAATATTAAATAATTACCGTTAGAAGGGCATTCCTTCAGGAATGCCCTTATTTTATGCCAAAATATAAGCTGCTGATATATGCGATGCTTACTTTAAATTTAACCGGTACCCGATTACTGCATATAGTCCCTGCTTTATGGCAAGTGGAGGTTCCATGTTTGTATATATACTCGCACCGTTTTATCTGGCCGGATGCATATTTCTACTAATTGAACTGCTGCGCTGGATACAGAGCTTCTTTGGAGAAAAACGCTGCATTTTTCTTAAAAGTCTGACAACAATCATTTTTTTGTTCCTTGTCGCCTCACCTGTGCTGGCATCCCTCCTGCCGTCATCACCTATAAAAAAATATATTTACATAACCGGATATCTATGGCTTGCCGCATTCATATTCAGCATAATTTTGACATTGCTTGCAAAACTTTTCGCACTCATAATCCGCAGATCAAAGCATATTACAAAAATCAAGACAGACATAGCGCATGCAATATGCGGTACACTTATCATCGTGATCGTATCCGTTACATGCATATATGGATATATGCACAGCAAGACGCTCGGTATTACTACATATGATGTTGCAATCAACAAGCAGTGCAATACACAGAAAACGCTTACAATCGCACTTGTTGCAGACCTGCATCTCAGTTACTCGGTCGAGGCTAAACAAATCGAAAAAATGGTAGAGATAATAAATGGTATGAATGCTGATATCGTATGTTTTTCCGGCGATATCTACAGCAACGACTATAATATAATAGAGGACCCCGGCAGAGTTGCCGCTGCCCTTAAGAAAATAAAAAGCAGATATGGATGCTATGCCGCATACGGCAATCACGATGTAAACGAAAAGATACTTGCCGGATTTACGTTCACAGACAGCGATGACAATCTTTCCAGTGATCTGCGAATGGACCGGCTGCTTGAAGACAGTAACGTAACGCTTCTCCGGGATGATGTCGCAACTGTAGGAAATGATATATATATTATAGGCAGACGCGATGCTGAAAAACCCGGCAACAATATAGGCAGAAGAAAAGCTGTCAAAGCGTTGACAGCCAGTCTCGACAAATCCCATCCTATAATATCAATAGACCACGAACCGGTGCAGTTTGATCTTTCAGCAGAGGCAGGCGTTGATCTTATGCTTTCAGGTCATACTCACAAAGGTCAGTTCTTCCCCATGAATATTACAGCCAAATATATATGGAGTAATCCATATGGAGAAAAAAAAGTCGATAACATGACATCAATCGTAACCAGCGGTGTAGGAGTCTTCGGTGCGGCTCTCCGCATCGGAACTACTGCCGAAGTCGTTAAAATAAATGTTACGTTTTCTGAGTAGCCACGCATTGTATTTTCCTTAACACCTGCGATTAGCCTGCTATTGCTTATTGCTCGCTTGATGCCGCTGATGTAAAATAAGCATGCTTTTTATTTTTGTTTTTTTCTCTTGGCTTTAATGATTATAAGATTAACCGCCAGTATCGCAAGTCCTGATGATGCTATTATTGAGAAGATCTTTACTCTGTCTGATATACCCTTCTCCAAAGGGCCTTCTTTTTTGTTTTCTTTGGCGCTATTTACTTTATATTCACGTTTATTGTCAGTTTTTTCATTGCTGTTTTTGTGATTATTTTTATCTCTGACACCGGCATCATACTTCTTCTGATTGCCGTCAGTCGATGATGTGACTGTTACAATCGCTGATGCAGACGGACAGTCTGAGATAAGTTGTTCATCAAGGTTATACATCTCACCCGTCTTTACTTTAAGAGAGCTTTCCCCCTTTTTTACAGCTTTAAACTGTAAAGTGAACAATACCTTTCCTTCATCAGCGCTTCTTTTAAGCTGTACGGCTCCACCGTTCCCACTGCTTGAACCGCCGGAAATATATGTAATGATATCCGGATCATATGTAAGCATTCCGCTTACTCGCGCCAGGTTATCTTTTGAATAAGTCACCGTCACCGTAAACGTCTCCCCCATCTGCACAGACGGGGCATTTGAAATGCTTACGCCACCTGCGGCATATATATTTGCAGGGAGCATTGTAATTACAGCCGTGACGAAAAAGGCTACAGCCAATAAAACTGTGGATCCCGCATTCTTTTTAAACGTACACATACATTTTCTTTTCATATTCAGGCATTTGGAACATCTAATCATTTTTTTACTTCTTTTAACTTCGTATTATCAGCAGCTTATACTTCAGTTTTGCACCGCTGGTAGCTTTTACTGTCACGTACTTTGTATTTATTCCTGTCTTCAGCGCTACGGTTCCGGTACCGCTTATCTTTGCCCCGCTTCCGTGCGCTTTGGCATTTATCTTAACAGCCGAGACCCCCGCACCTACTGTCAGTTTATAGCCCCTTATGTATCTGTTAAACTTTGGTGATATCTTTTTACCGGATACGCTCAAACTCTTGAGATAATAGTCATTATTGCCTGCAGTGCCCGGTTTTGAACACGCTTTTGCAGGCATTCCCGTATATACCGGTACGTAAAACTTTATCGCGTAATTATTATTTCGATTGTAAGCTCTCTTTGCGATCTTTCCCTCTGAAACCGCTGCAAATACCGCTGTAGAATATTCATGCTTAGGAAGGCTGTATGATCCGTTCATAGCATTGAACTTTTTAAGATAATAGGTGTTTTGCTTCTTTGATATATAGTTTGACCTATAAAATATTGCCCCTCCGTACAGAGATTTAGTAATCGTATTCCATGGTCTACTGTACGTAGTCGCGCCTTTGCCTGCGCCCTTTGCCCACCAAAGACCCCGCTGCGTCGCGCTCATTTTAACAGTAGTGTATGCGCCTATATTGAAGTGATTGTATATACCTTTATAACCGCTGTAATTCCCGGAAATCAATCCGCTACCGCCTTTCCAGCCCTGTTCAAGGACTACCATAGCAGTTATAACATTAGGATTAACCTTAGATTTTTTCCCGGCTTTGTAAAGTGACGTTATATATTTTTTGTTGTTCATAAAACATCCGTTTACAGACGATACGATGCTCTTTATTGTATTTTTGTTCTGTGAAGTCGAACTGAATCTATGTTCCATAAATTCATAGATGTTGCTTTCATTTAGCCCGTTTCTGGGATCGAGATAATATGCAATTACAGCTTTTGATGCTTGATTCCATCTGCCGTCAAACCTGACATATCTGTTTCTGGTGAAATCATATGCACCCTTCCTGAATGTTTTCCATGCTGCTGATTCAGTCGGTTCAACCAGATTATTCCCAAGTTTGTTTTCAGCGTTCAGCATAGTACTCCATGTTATTCCCGTTTTCTGTGCCTTGAACACCCACTTTGGATGAGCCTTGTGAAGCTTCCTCAAATATGACTTGTAGCTTTCAGGAAAGCCCTCTGTTTTCATGTATTTTTCAAAATCGCTTGAGCAGACTTTGTTAGCAGTCGTTTCTGAATTTATTTTTACATATTCAGATGCAATATAACAATAAGAGGATCTGTACTTTATCCTGTACCAATAAGTTTTTCCCCACTTCAGCTTGCCATAAATATCTATACAATTTCCTTTTTCTGTAGTACCGACTTTTACAAATGATGTTGAAGGTCCCTTTCGTATGTTAAGTCTTTCTTTTGTAGTGCCTTTTTTTACCTTTGAATAGGCCGTATATCTCACCTGCTTCACTGTACTTTTAAGCACATATGCCGCCTTGCCTCTGTATGCTGTTTTATACCATCTGGTTTTATTTTTTTGAATATATTCACCCTTCAGTATCAGTATCGCACCTGTACTGCAGGATTTGTATGATACTGATTTTTTACTTGCAGATTTCTTCAGAGATGTTTTCTTTATAATACAGCCCTTTCTCTGCGACGAATAAGTGATGGCCTCAGTCCCTTTTAAAACAATGTACTTCTTTGAAACATACCCTGTTTTGGAACTATATATGATCTTGTACCAACTGCCTGAGATATCCGTAATGCCTATTGCGTTGCCCTTTGCAAGCAATCCGCAGATTTTATAGTCAGTACCGGGGCCGCGTCTGATTCTGAGCGGACCTTTTTTTACCACTGCCGTCTTTACAGTAGTATCAGCATAAGAATTTACCACAGTCAAATCAATAATAAAAAAACTCGAAACAGCTACAAAAACTGCAATGGTTATAACCGCTGTCTTTACAGCCGGTATTTTCTTAAACATTTTTGCCCTTTCCAAACTGCTTTATTGTAATACATCATAAATTTTTATAAAATAATGATTAATTATACAATGGTTTTTATGTTTATGTCAATTTCCCGACACCTGTAATGTTATGCCGCTGTACACATGCAATTTTTCTGCCACATCTTTTCCAAAGCACAAACCGTTACAAAGTGGTTATTAAATCTCCTATTTTCTCCAAAACCTCGTCGCCACAGCTGTTAGCGCCGCCATTGTGAATCTCATGATAAAGGCCGACCCACGGTATAAATTCACAGCGTTTGCGTTCATTTACCGCAACACCTATGGTGCCTTTGATATCACACAATCGGTCTTCCGTACCGTGCATCAAAATGAGCGGCTTGTTGTCCGCGCCGCCATTGCTTTCCCAAGTACCTGCCTCAAGCGCTCTTCCTATATCAACTCCATCCAGTGCACTTCGCAAAGAAATATTCTTATGTATCAACGGGTTTCCATCATAGTTTCCTACTACTTTTTTGTTTCCAAGCGTGCTTGAATTAATGCCCGTTGATATAGTCATCTGAGGCCAAATCTTTGCAAAAACCCTCACAAACGCATAGAGCGGCCGGGGCACAACAGTCTTCACGAGCCTTATCCACGGTGCTGAGATTATATATGCTGCAGGGATGTCATTTCTATGTCCGAGCTTCATATAATCAAGACCTATATTACCACCCATGCTGTGTCCGTAAAGCACGAGCGATATTCCCTGATATTTCTTTTTTGCATACATGAGCATAGTATCTATATCACTTAGTACCGCTTCACGCGGCGCACAGTCTCCACGCTTTCCGGTCGATCTTCCATGTCCTCTGAGATCCATTGATATCACAGCGATTTCTCTTCCATTCAAGTATTTTGCCATACGGTCATATCTTTCTGAATATTCACCTGTCCCATGTACTATGCAAAATACATATTTTGCATCTTTCACCGGCCATAGATAGCCTTCAATTCGAAGATTCTCATTTTCGTTCTTTTTTAATTCAAACCTCTCAAACATAATTCCCTTCCTAACGGATCATGCACAATGATTACTCCTTTATTCACTATTCCAATAATGTTCTGTCTCCGTCTAAAGTATATCACATCGACCCTACGTAATATTTTTACAAAAATAAATGTTTATAAATTGTGATTACAGACTTTAAAAATGCCGTAATTTGATGAGCTGATATAAACACACTCAGCAACGTATAACGGATCTTAGTTCGACTTACATTGCATGCACACTTTTTGTTCTATAATTTTCATATACATTATATTTTATGGTTTTATTGTTTTATTTTTCAAAAATTTCTTGCTATATACATTTGCATGTTATATGATTTAATTCCCACATATCGAACGATCATTGCAAAAGAAAACGGCTTTGATATATCGTACAGTAGGGGCAAAGCAAAACGACTCCGATTATATCATGCAGCAAGGAGCAAAGAAAAACGACTCCGATTATATCATGCAGCAGGGGATGAAGCATAATAAACACTATAATAATGCAGCAGGGGATATTATTTTAAGATTTGGGAGGAAAAATTATGGCAAGTAAGCATATTACTATTCAACACTGCACTTTGTGCGGCAGTCGGTACGACAACATAGCATTCAAAGGTGGGCATATATGTAAAAAATGTATAAACGTATTCAAGGCTATCAAAAAAGATTTTAAATGAATAACGTAGATCGAGAGGGGCTAACTTGTAGCCCCTCTCACACCTTTCCCACATCTTGCGATGTGAAACTTGCAAGTCGGTTTGGGGTTCGTCGGCAGCTATGCCCCACGTGGACTTTCACCACAGATTGACGGCATGCCCATCATATCATAAAACCGGATCATTTATCAAATTTTCTTTTCTTAATCGCATCAGTACATTGTTAAATTCTTCAGGCGGTTCAACAGAAAACTCCATGTATTGTCTGCTTGACGGATGCTTAAAACCTATAATGCCGGCATGCAGCATCTGGCTGCGAGCACCGTACCTGTTCTTTGACGGGGCATAAACATCATCTCCCAAAATAGGATGCTTTATGTACGACATATGAACCCGGATCTGATGTGTTCTGCCTGTCTCAAGCGTAACTTCTATATAAGTAAACAGTCCGAAACGTTCAAGAACTCTATAGTGTGTTACAGCTTTTTTAGCACCTTTTGCATTATCTAATATCACCGCTTGACGTTTACGGTTTCTAAGATCCCGTCCTATAGGCGCATTGATGCTTCCTTCATCTTCAGTAAAATTGTTGTACACTATCGCAACGTACTTCCTTATGATACTGTGCTCGGCAAGCTGTGAAGCCAGCGACATATGAGAAGAGTCTTTTTTAGCCACAACTAGAAGTCCGCTCGTTTCTTTATCTATCCTGTGCACTATGCCGGGCCTTATGACTCCGTTTATAGAAGAAAGGCTATCGCCACAATGATACATCAACGCATTAACCAGCGTCCCTTCATAGTTCCCCGCCGCAGGGTGAACGACCATTCCTTTCGGTTTATTAATGACTATAAGATCCTCATCCTCATATATGATATCAAGTTTGATATTCTCCGCCTTCACTTCAAGCATCTTAGCTCCGGGTATATTGATCTGGATATTTTCGCCTCCGGAAGTCTTGTATTTCTTAGAAACACATACATTGCCGTTTATCCGTACGCGTCCTTCTTGAATATGTTTTTGTATCTTACTTCGTGAATGTTCCGGCATTAAAATAGAAAGAGCCTTATCGAGCCTCAGGTCTTTTGTATCTTCTGTAACCTTAAGCTTTATGATCTTTTCTGTCTCTTTCATTTCCTTTTTCTCTTTTTAACAGATTTTATACTTCCTACTCTTTCATAAACAAACAACACATATGAAGCTAGAAGAGCACATCCAATGCACACACACACATCTGCAAAATTGAATACGGCAAACTTGCCAATACTCACATAGTCAATAACATATCCGTAGGCAATACGGTCGATTATATTTCCAATCCCGCCGCCTGCAATAAGAGAAAGTCCCCACATCAAAACCTTCGAGGTTTTACCGTTCCGTCGAATAATAAAGACTATCGCAGCCAAAGACGCAGCAAGCGGAATCATGACAAGAATCGTGCCCGCCCCCTCAAACATGCTGAAAGCGACTCCGCTGTTTTTTATATATGTTATATTAAAAAAATCTCCTGTCAAAGATATCGATTCGTGTACGCCAAAGCTGCCAGTTACTGCTTTTTTTATCACTTGGTCAACAGCTATTAACGCCGCTATCACAATGTAATACATTAAAAACTATGGGGCAGAAAATGCCCCGCCTCCCCAGAAACCTATATCCATTATTCTTCATTCTTAAAAACAACTGTATCAGCCTTTGCAATCCCGCATTTCTGCTCGCTCTGAATGTTGCTGCCCCACTGTGGTTTTGCAGTTCCCCTATGCAAAGTGCTGTCAAGATCAAGGTCTTCAAGATCTCTTATAGTCAGCTCAGGATAGATCTCGTTAGTCAGGGATTCAAAACGTTCTAGCTCAGAGGTCAGCAGATTTTTATATCTTGCCTTAAATGACTCGAAATTGTTCTTAAGCATTGTGCTTTCCTGTTCAATTTTTACAGCATCTTCTTTTGCCTGACGTTTGATCAATTCTGCATCGAGTTCAGCATTTTCCAGTATCATGCTCGCTTTCTTTTCTGCACCGTCTGAGATTTCCTGTACCAGCGCTCTTGCAGACTGCAATGTTCCTGCAACAGAAGATTCAGTATCTGCCTGCATTGCGGCAGAGTTGTCATTTCTGCTTAACTTTTCCCTGAGCGCCTCATTTTCTCTTATAAGATTTTCCATCTGAACAATGATCTGATCGAGAAACTCATCTACTTCTTCTTCTCTATATCCTCTTACACTTCTGGAAAATTCTTTTTCCTGAATATCAAATGGAGTCAGCATGTATTACCTCCATGGACTGTTATTACTGCTACTGTTTTTCGGGAGATTGTTGAAATCAAAATTGGTCTTTTCCATGCCCTCAGCTATATCTACATTTTCAGGTGCAAATACAAAGATATTGTTTGCCACCTTCTGTACATTCCCATTAAGTGCATAGGTCGCACCACTCAGGAAATCAAATATTTTTCTTGCTGTATCCGATTCTACCTTTTCCAGATTAATAATGACAGGCTTTCTTGCCTTTAAACTGTCAACCAGTTTAGGACACTCATCAAATCCGTCTGGTTCGATCACTACGAGTTTGAATGCGTTCGTATGACGTCCACCTGTTCTGTTCTGCATATTCAGCACCTTGCCTTCCGCACTTGTCTGTGCTCTTTGGGAACTCGCAAATGATTTAGCCTTGTTTATGTCAAGCGCTTTTCTATCATGTCCTCTATCAACAGGCTTAGATTCTTTTGCCGCCTTCACTTCCTGTTCGTATTCATCGTCTTCAATGTCTTCGATCCCCACAAGATTCTTAAATTTATCGATAATTCCCATTTTTACCTCCTGTGTTTACGCTACTGCTTACTATAATCACGCTCGCCGAATATAGCTGTGCCGACTCTGACGAGATTAGACCCTTCTTCAATTGCAACTTTGTAGTCATGCGACATGCCCATCGAGAGATATTTAAAATCAAGATTATCATGTTCGATTTTTTTATAGTCATCATAAAGTTTTTTTAACTCCGCAAAGTATTTCCTGACATTGTCAGGATTTTCATCAAAAGGAGCGATACACATCAGTCCGCATATCTTGACATTAGGGCAGTTTGCAAGTATTGCATCTATAAGTTCCCCTGTTTCCTCACTTGTGACACCAAACTTACTCTCTTCCTGTGCTGAATTGACCTGTACCAGCACATCCATGATCTTGTCATGATTTGCGGCTCTTTTATTTATTTCTTTTGCAAGCTTAAGTGAATCTACAGAGTGAATCATATCTACTTTATCGATAATATATTTGACTTTATTGGTCTGTAAATGTCCGATCATATGCCAACGTACCGGCTTTACTTGATCGTATTTGTCCATTATTTCCTGGGCCTTGTTCTCGCCTATATCTGTAGCACCTGCATCAATCGCCTCGTTTATAATATCTGCAGGATGTGTCTTTGTAACAGCCACAAGAAGCACATCATCTCCTGTTTCTTTGTTTATCTTTTGGAAATTATCTTGAACAGATGACATCTGCCTCACCTCTTTACATCAGTTCCCCTCACCGGGATGTTTTTTTACCTCATCGTATATATTTACGGTATTAACCGTGTTTCCATCGTCATCATAAAAATATGTACCTGTAACTATGGATCTTTTTCCGTCTGTAGCCTCTACATACACCGGCTTAAATACGAAATCACCTGTCTTGGTTTTTACATATACGCCGGGTCTGCCCTTCTTCGTAAATATGCATTCATTACTTATTACCAGGCCCGCGCTGCGACTGGACATGACTTTAACATCCATTTTTCTGATCTTTGCAAAATTTTTATAGTAATCTCTGCATCTTAATATTACTTTTAATCTGTCTGAATTATCAGAAACATCTTCTATGTCACATGAAACTTCGATTCCATTTAGATCGACAGTCACTTTTTCACCTTTCTGATACCTGGTTGTGTTATTTGTGTCAGTCCAGAAAAACATATACCATTCGCTGTCACTGGATATTTTATATACCGGAGTACCCTTGATCACTCCCGTCTGCTTTATATTCTCCATATCAGCGTCAATGTCGGATGCCTCACTATATGTTATATTCCTGATCTTTGACAATGCAAGTTTTTCTTCATATCCATCAATGTAAAAACACAATACTCCGCTGCTTTCAGCTTTGAAATTTTTAGTAATCTTCGCAGCTTTGCCGCTCATCTTGACCAAATCTTTAAATGCCGGTTCCGGCTCTTTTAAAATCACTGTTTCGGTATCTGCAATTGCTGCCTGTTCGTCCTTTACCTTGGTAATTCTGGCGATTTTAGTACCGGTTCTTATCTTGTCGCCTTCCTTTTTTATAAAAACAACCTTACCGTCAGAAGGTGCCGTATATACTTTTTCATTTCTGGCAAAATAACATTGAATTTCTTCGCTTACTTCTACCTGTCCGTTTTCGACCGTTTCCGTCGTTTGAAACAGTCCCGTCAGTGATGGAATAATATAAATAATCAAATACAATGCTACCAGCGCTAACGCTAATAAATATACGTATCTTTTTCTGCCTTTCATCCCATTCTCCGATAGTTTATTTTACACCATATAATGCCCTATTTCAACATGGCGCTACATTATTTTGTGTATTTATCCAGTATCTTTTGTTCTTCTTTCGTAAGCTTTGTAACGCTTTCCACAAATCTCTCAAAAAGATCGGGACGTCTTTTTTTTGTACGCATCAATGAATTTTCAAATTTCCACAAAGCTATTTCTTTATGATTACCGCCGAACAGCACTTCGGGCACCTTTATGCCTGCATATTCGCGCGGTTTTGTATAATGATCATATTCCAAAAGACCGCTGTATACCGATTCGTCTGTTACTGCCTCCTGATCTCCAATTATGCCAGGGATGAAGCGCGCTACACTGTCAATCAAAACCATTGCCGGCAGCTCCCCTCCAGTTAGCACGAAATCCCCTATAGAAACCTCTTCCATATTCCAGTGCTCAATTATACGTTGATCGACACCTTCGTAATGCCCGCATAGTATTAGGATCTCCTCTTCCACGGAAAGCGCTTCAATCATATGCCGGTCAAGAACTTTTCCTCGCGGCGACATATATATCATCTTCTTCCCTTCAAAGCCAACAGCTTCGATTGCACGGAAAACAGGCTCAGGCGACAGCACCATGCCGGTCCCGCCCCCATACGGAGTGTCATCCGTCCTGTTATGCTTGTCGAGTGTATATTTTCTTATATCCGTAAGTTTCACTTCGAGAATACCGTTATACGTTGCACGCCCCAGCATACTGCTTTCAGTAACTGCTGTGAACATCTCAGGAAACAGTGTCAATATATCTATTTTCATACATATTCCTCTGGGCTTTTTCCTACATGCCACATGCAGGAACTTTTATCTCATTTATCATTTATAGACAGAAGCCCTTCAATTACAGAAAACACAACAACACCGTTTTCAATATCAATATCCTTCAAAAATTCGGGCACTGCCGGTATCAGTGCTGTGTTACCGTCTTCTTTTTTTATTTCATAGACATCCTGCTGTGTGTTCTGCAGTATGTTCGTTATCGCTCCTATACGTGCGCCGTCATCGCATACTGCATCAAGCCCTATTAGATCCTTTACATAGTAGGTATCACTTGGCAGCTCCTCCAGATCTTCTTCCTTTATGTAGATGTCTTTATTTTTAAGCGATTCAGCTGCATTTCTGTCATTGATACCCGAAAGTTTCAGTATCACCGTATTTTTCTTATGCCTCACACTTTCAATCTCATATTCTTCATCGTCCACATTAAGACAAATTATATTATCAAATCTTTCTTTTTTCTGCGCATAACTGCAGGCCTTTACTTCACCTCGCAAGCCTGTTACACTGACGATTTTTCCTATCTTTATCATACACATAATAAACTGCAGTTTCCCATATCTTATAACGCTGGCAATTTAAAAACAGACACGCGAGACACATAAAGCGCATCGCATGCCGCTGCGTTAACGTTATTCCACTATCTCCACTACAACTTTTTCACCAGATCCGGCTGCTGCAGCTTTGACTACTGTTCGCAGAGCCTTTGCTATTCTGCCCTGCTTTCCGATCACCTTGCCCATGTCATCCGGTGCCACTTTGAGCCTTATGACTTTAGTTCCGTCTTCTATAGTTTCACTGACCTCAACTGCTTCCGGCTCGTCAACCAGTGATACTGCGATTGCTTTTACTAATTCTACCATTGTGCCACCCTTTCCGACTATTAAAGTACTCCTGATTTTTTAAGAAGGCTCTTTACTCTTTCCGTAGGCTGCGCTCCTTTTGAAATCCATTCCTTAGCCTTATCGCCATCTACTCTGATCTCTTCCGGATCCGAAAGTGGATCGAAAAAACCGATCTCCTCAATAAATTTTCCATCCCTTGCACAGCGTGAATCTGCTACAACAATCCTGTAGCTTGGCTGTTTGTGAGCTCCGATCCTCTTAAGTCTGATTTTTACCATTTTATAATTTCCTCCTAAAAATTTTTATGTATTATCTGTCAGTGTGTTCTGATCAAATAACTATTTTACTGAAGCTCTCCCAACATCCTGGCAAACTTGCTTTTCGGATTATTAAACTGCTTCATCATTTTTTTTGCATCATTGTATTTTTTTATGAGTGTGTTTATCTTATTCACCGTCTGGCCGGATCCGGCAGCGATACGCTTGCGCCTGCTTGCATTCAGTATCAACGGGTCCTTTCTTTCTTTTGGAGTCATGGATTGAATGATGGCTTCAAACTCTGCAAATTCCTTTTCGCTGCGGTCAAAATCCATATCTTTTATCTTACCTTGTACTCCAGGTATTAGTTTAATCAATGATGTGAGCCCTCCCATATTTCTGATCTGACCGATCTGGTCAAGAAAATCCTCCAGTGTAAACTGGTTCTTTTTAAGTTTCTTTTCCATCCTGGCAGCCTGCTCATCATCGTACACTGCTTCCGCCTTTTCTATAAGTGACATCATGTCGCCCATGCCCAGTATCCTGTTTGCCAGCCTTTCAGGATGGAACGGCTCTAGCGCATCCGACTTTTCACCGGTACCTATGAACTTTATAGGCCTGCCTGTTACTTTTTTAGCCGAAAGTGCAGCTCCGCCTCTTGAGTCACCGTCCATCTTCGTCATGATGATCCCGTCAATACCCAGCTTTTCATTGAAGCCTTCTGCCGCATTAACTGCATCCTGACCCGTGAGAGCATCGACTACAAGAAGTATCTCATGAGGCTTCACTGTTTTTTTTATTGTGACGAGTTCTTCCATTAATTCCTCATCTATCTGAAGTCTCCCGGCCGTATCGACGATAAGTGTATCGTATCCCTTGAGCTCTGCTTCTTTTTTTGCATAAAATGCGATCTTTTCAGGCTCACTGCAGCCGCGCATAACATACACCGGGGTATTTACTCCTTTTCCAACAACTTCAAGCTGATCTACAGCCGCCGGCCGGTATATATCACATGCGCAAAGCATCGGCTTTTTGCCGTTCTGCTTTAAATAGCTTGCAAGTTTTCCCGCGGTTGTCGTTTTACCTGTACCCTGAAGTCCAACCAACATAAGCGTCGTAAATCCGCTTGAGGAATACGTAAGTTTGCTCCCTGCCCCGCCCATTAAATCAGTAAGCTCACGGTTTACTATCTTGATTACCTGCTGATCAGGCGTCAAGGACTTCATTACCTCCTCACCCATTGCCTTTTCTTTTACAGAAGCAACGAATTCTTTGACTACTTTGAAGTTTACATCCGCCTCCAGAAGTGCCAATTTGACTTGATGCATCGCATTATCTATATCTGCTTCACTAAGTGACCCTCTGTTTTTCAATCCTCCGAATATTCCCTGAAGCTTGTCCGATAATCCCTCAAATGCCATATCTACCTCTCACTGTTTATCTATCCTGTATATTTCCTGCTTTATCTTTTCAAGCTGACTTGTAAGTTTTTTATCCTCGCTGTGTTCTTTAACAAGCTTTTCTATTATCTTATCTATACTTCTGACAGCTTTTTCACTCTTTTTAAACTTCTCAACAAGACCAAGCTTTCTTTCGTATACCGCCAGAGCTTTTTCTGCTTTCTTGAGCGTATCATGCACTGCCTGCCTGCTTATTGAAAATTCTTCCGCTATTTCCGACAGCGAAAAATTTTCTTCATAATAAAGATTGATAATTTCCCTCTGCCGTATCGTCAGCATGCTGCCGTAAAGGTCATTACGAATATTCATTTCTATCATCTTATCCATACGGCTTTCCGGCATGCTCTGTTCCTCCGTGACAAGTTTCTTCCCTTGACACTCGCATATTATACAAAAAACAGAAGCGACTGTCAAGCAATAACGCTTGCCAGTCACTTCTGTTCAGTAATTGTGTTTAGGTATGTAACATGCAACGGCCACATAAGCATGCGCACTGTGACCTGCTGTTCACTCCATTATAGATATATTATATATTCATAGACTAAAAAAACAGATGCAAAATGTATAAATGGTAATAAAAATGTAATAAACCGCCTAATTAAAGCTGCTTTCTCTGGACGGACGCTGTGAAATAACAATAGCGGTAAACATAACAGCACATCCAATAAATTCCTTTGCAGACATGGTTTCACCCAGTACAAGCCAACCTGTCAACAATGCGAATGCAGCTTCCAACGACATAATAAGACATGCTACCGTCGGTTCTGTATGCTTTTGGGCAATTATCTGAAGCGTATACCCAACTCCCCCTGACATTATGCCAGAATAGCAAAGAGGGAGCCAGCAGTCGAACAGCAACCCGGGATCTGCACTTTCGGTAGCAAACATTATAGGAATCGAGATTAGCCCCGCCACCAAAAACTGTATCTGAGACAGAGCAACGCCGTTTACTTCAGGAGAAAACCTGTCAATCACAAGTATGTGTATCGCATAGCAAAAGGCGCATGCCAGTGTCCACAAATCTCCTTTATTTATTGAAAAGCCATCTTTTATGCATATCAAATAAAGCCCGATAAGAGCTATACCTGCACAAAACCACAATACCGGTCTTACCGTCCTTCCGATCAGCCTTCCGAGCAACGGCACGATGATAATATAAAAAGCAGTTATAAACCCCGACTTTCCGGAGGTTGTATATAAAAGTCCTATCTGCTGAAATGAGCTTGCAAAAAACAAAACAATCCCACAGATCAGACCTCCTTTTATAAGCATTCTTTTGTTGCCTTTTTTGCTTTTGATCTCATGCAGGCTGTTTCCTGCATCATTAAAGTCTTTACTATGAACCTCTGCTCCTGTATATTTCTCTGCTCCCGAATCCGATTTGCTTCGCTTTGCCATTCGTTCCCCTGCCCTCACAGATACCGTAACAACAGGGGTCAGTACTATTGCTCCAATGATGGATCGTAATCCGTTGAATGTAAACGGGCCGATATATTCCATTCCCTGTTTTTGTGCAACAAATGAAGATCCCCATATGAAAGCAACTATAATAAGCACTACGTTTCCTTTTGTTTTTCTGTATCTTATCACCATGTAACTTTCTTTGCCCTCAACATTTTTTATCCCCTTTCTTTGTGTTCGGCATCGCAGTAAACACATCTGTATATGCGTTTTTCGGGATCAACAAGTCTGAACCTGTGCACTATCTCCTGTTCGATCGAAGTAATACATCTTGGATTTTTACACTTTATTATATCGGAAACCTCCTGAGGAAGCGCAAGATGCTTTTTTTCAAACAACTCCCCGTTTTTTACAAGATTTACCGTTATATTTGGATCAATGTATCCCAAAACATCAAGATTTATATCGATGTCTTCATCAATCTTTATTATATCCTTTTTACCGTATTTTTCACTTGCAACATTTTGTATCACAGCCACGCTGCATGTCAGCTTATCCAGTCTCAGATATTGATAGATATCCATGCTCTTTCCGGCCTGTATGTGGTCTATTACAATTCCGTTGTTTACACCATCTACATTCATTTATTCACACCTTCTTTCGTCATGCCCAGAAGTGTAAGGATAAGTGCCATCCTAATATACTTCCCGCATAACACCTGTCTGAAATAGCAGGCTCTCGGATCGTCATCCACAGCTATAGAGATTTCATTTACTCTTGGAAGCGGGTGAAGGATAGAAAGATCATCTTTAGCAGTCTTCAATTTTTCCACATCGAGGATGTAACTGTCCTTCAATCTGATATAATCCTCTTCATTGAAGAATCTTTCCCTTTGTACTCTTGTCATATACAGGATATCCAATTCGGGCATTACTTCCTCCATGCGCTCCACTTCCTTCCATTCGACGCCCGCATTTCTCAGATCATCCCTTATATACTCCGGCACTTTTAATTCCTCCGGCGATATAAGCACGAATTTTATATTCTCATATCTTAAAAGGGCTGATATCAGCGAATGTACAGTCCTTCCAAACTGTAAATCACCGCAGAGACCTATAGTGAAATTTTTTATGCCATGTCTTTCTCTTCTGATCGTCAAAAGATCTGTAAGTGTCTGTGTCGGGTGGTAATGTCCACCATCACCCGCATTTATTATAAGCACCACAGTCCTTGCCGCCGCGACTGTCGGAGCCCCTTCTTTAGGATGTCTCATGGCAATTATATCCGCATAGCACCCGACCGTGCTTATTGTATCAGTTAAACTTTCTCCCTTAGCTGCAGAAGATGAATCAGCACTGGAAAATCCGAGTACATTTCCACCGAGTTCCATCATAGCCGCCTCGAAAGACAGCCGTGTCCTAGTGCTTGGTTCAAAGAAAAGCGTAGCTAGCTTTTTCCCTTTGCATGCATTTGCATATTTTGCAGGGTTATCTATTATATCATCGGCAAGATCCATAAGGTCATCTAATTCTTCTACCGTCATATCTGTTATATTTATAACATTTTTGATATCTTTTCCCAATGTTCCTGCTCCTTTCTTTATATCTTGTTTATACGGCTATTGCTGCCGTATATTTTCAAATTACTTCATCCAGCTTTCATCGGATGGATTATCCCTGAATTTCAATAGCTTTTCTTTCTCTTCAGGCTCTATATAGCCTTCGCATGCAGCCACATCCACCAGGGTATCAAAATCGCTCAGCTCGATACTTTCTATATGCGCTTCAGCCATCCTGTCGGTTCCCTTTTTCATTCCGTACGTAAATATGCTGATTATGCCGAGTACGTCAGCTCCTGCATCCCTCAGAGCCTGTACAGTATCAAGAACCGATCCGCCCGTTGATATGAGATCTTCCACTACGACCACTTTCTGACCCGGTTCAAGCCTGCCTTCTATCCGTTTTGTCCTTCCGTGACTCTTGGCAGAACCTCTTACATAACCCATTGGAAGCCCCAGTATATGCCCTGCTATTGCAGCATGAGCTATGCCCGCCGTGCTGGTTCCCATGAGGACTTCACACGCAGGATAATTCTCTCTTATTTTATCTGCAATCGCATTTTCAACTATCGTTCTTGTAGCAGGTGACGTAAGTATCAGTCTGTTGTCACAGTATATCGGACTTTTTATCCCGCTTGTCCATGTAAACGGCTCGTTAGGTTTTAAAAATACCGCTTTTATTTTCAGCAATTCCTTTGCAATCGTCTTTTTCATTTAACATCCTGTCTGGTCATACAATTTATTTCCGCAGAAAATCTTTCACACAGCGTTTATATGCTGCAACAGGCTCAGCCGCATGAATAATTGACCTTCCTACAACAATATAATCAGCTCCGATCTGTCTGGCTTCAGCCGGTGTAGTAACCCGCGACTGATCACCACGGTCATCTTCAGCAAACCTTACGCCCGGTGTTACAGTGATAAAATTATTTCCGCATACAGCATGAATATCGGCAGCCTCAAGCGGCGAACATACAACTCCATCAAGACCTGCTTTCTTGGCATTTGCCGCATATCTTACGACTACATCTCCAATATTGTCTTTGATAAGTATTTCATCTTCCATTCTCTGCTGGTCGGTAGATGTAAGTTGCGTCACCGCAAGCAAAAGCGGTCTTTTGTCACCCTTTGTCGCAATGCCCTTGACAGCCGCTTCCATCATCCTTATAGTACCGGCAGCATGGATATTTGTCATATCGATATCAAGTTCCGCAAGATTTTTCATAGCCTTTTCAACAGTGGCCGGTATGTCATGGGCCTTAAGATCTAAAAATATTTTGTGCCCGCGTTTTTTTATTTCCCTGACTATATCAGGCCCTTCTCCGTAAAAAAGTTCCATGCCGATCTTAACATAAGGTTTTTCATATTCGAATATATCCAGAAAATCAAACACAGTTTTTTTGTCCGGAAAATCCAGAGCTATTATAACGTCTTTTTCCATAAATTCAACCCGCCCTTCTGTTTATCTGTCCGTTTGTTTTCATTTCTGCACATCTGATTTACTTTACACATCCGCGTATTTCCTCCAATGTATTTATTCCGTTTTTTTCCAGCAGTTTCGGGAGTTCAGCAATTATGTCTCTGCATACGAACGGGTCAATGAGATTTGCGGCGCCGATCTGCACAGCGGTTGCACCCGCCATTATCATTTCCAGCACATCTTCTGCATTTTCAATTCCGCCGATGCCGATTATCGGTATATTAACTGCTTGTGCAACTTGATATACCATTCTAACTGCAACAGGGAATACAGCAGGTCCTGAAAATCCTCCCATCGTGTTTGCCAGGACAGGCTTTCTGCTGTTTATATCTATTCGCATTCCAAGCAGAGTATTAATGAGGCTGAGGCCATCCGCACCGGCTTCCTCACATGCCAACGCTATCGATGCTATATCTGTCACATTGGGACTCAGTTTGATATAAACCGGTTTATCAACAGCTTTCTTCACAGCTGCACTAACAGATGCCGCCGTTTCAGCTGATGTGCCGAAAGCCATGCCTCCGTCATGTACATTAGGACAGCTGACGTTGACCTCAATTATGCCTACCTCTTCGACGCTATCCATAGCTTCGGCACACTTTACGTATTCATCTAACGAAAATCCGCTGATATTTGCAATCACGGGTTTCTTAAACACCTTGGCCAATTCAGGAATTTCTTTGTTTATTACCTCATAAAGTCCGGGGTTTTGAAGTCCGACTGAATTAAGCATACCCCCCCTGCATTCGGCTATCCTCGGAAGCGGATTGCCGAACCTCGGTTTAAGAGTAGTTCCTTTGAGCACCGCCGATCCCAACAGATTTATGTCATAAAGCTCCGAAAACTCCCGACCGAATCCAAATGTACCGCTTGCCGGTATAACAGGATTATCAAGTGTAATTCCGCTTAAATTCACTCTTGTATCTACCATATTATTTCCTCTTTTTCAAATACGGGGCCATCTTTGCATATCCTCACGACTCCGCTTTTCATCTGCCTGCTGCAGCCGAAGCAAACCCCATATCCACATGCCATGCGCGCCTCAAAACTGTATTGGCCGTCATCTGTAAACTGACTCACCGTCTTAAGCATTGCCTCAGGACCGCAGCCGAAAGCATAATCAAATTCTTTAGGTTCAATCATATCTGTCACATTTCCCTTAATACCTGCTGAACCATCACTTGTTGCAATTGCAGTATTACAGCCGAGAGCTTCAAATCTATCCCTCAATATCACCTCATCCTCTGAACCGAATCCCAGTAATGCTGCAGGTACGATCCCATTTTCAGCTATCAATGCTTTTGCTACACCATACATTGGTGCTGCTCCTGAACCTCCCCCTATTACAGCAACTCTGCCTTTTGCCTTTCTCACATCAAAACCGTTCCCCGCGGCACAAAGCACATCCAGCTTCGCGCCAGCTGAAAGCTCTGTCATCTTCTCTGTGCCCGCACCGCGCAGTTTATATATTATGGTCAGCTTTTCATTTTCACACTCGCTTATAGACATTGGCCTTCGCAGATAAAATCCATCGATTTTTATGTTTATGAACTGTCCCGGCATTTTTACATCGCTCACATCACCTGAAAGCACCATCTCAAATGTCCTTCGTGCGATCCTTATGTTTTTTTCTATCTTCAATGTTACTTTTTTCATGTTGCTTCCTTATATGCCCGATTACTGTGTTTGATATTGTCTGTGATATCCCATACGATTTTACCGTTAACGATGTTCATTATGCACCTTCCAACTGCATTCATACCTTCAAACGGAGTACTTCTTCCCTTAGTATGAAAAAGCCCCGGATCGATCACGTATTCAAATTCCGGATCTATCACTGCAATGTCAGCCGTTTCACATTCTCTGATATCACAGTCCTTTAGATTAAAACGCTTTCTCGGAGCTACCGCCATGAGTTCTATCAGCTTTTCAATGCTTAACACACCCTTCAGCACAAGCTTCGCATTCAATATCGGAAATGCCGTTTCAAGACCCACCACCCCGAAAGCGCTGTTCTCAAGACCCTTATTTTTTTCATATACTGCGTGCGGTGCGTGATCTGTCGCTATCATATCCACTGTACCGTCAATAAGTCCTTTTATAAGAGCTTCACGATCATCAATCCCCCTGATAGGCGGGTTCATCTTGAATCGCCCGGTCTCCTTAAGTTCATTGTCCGAAAACACCAAATAGTGCGGCGCCGTCTCACATGTAACATCTATTCCGGCTTTTTTTGCTTGCCGTATTATCTCCACGGACTCCTTAGTCGACACGTGACACACATGATATGAACATCCTGTTTTTTTGCAAAGCGCTATATCTCTTTCGACCTGCTTCCACTCACTTTCGGAATTTATACCCCTGTGACCGTTTTCCCGCGCGTATTTCCCTTTATTTATATATCCGTCATCAAGAAGGCTCTCATCCTCGCAATGTGCAGATATCACCTTGCCCAGTTTTGCTGCCTTTATCATGGCTTCTTCCATAAGCTCTCCCGTCTGCACACCCTTGCCGTCATCCGAAAAGCCGCATACATACGGGGCCATTGTTTCCATATCTGAAAGTTCGCCTGCTCCCGACTGGTTGGAAGTTATAGCTCCAAAAGGATAAACTTTGATACATGCATCTTTTTTTATAATATCAAGCTGTACCTTTAAACTGTCGATATCCACCGGCGGCGGATCGAGATTCGGCATAGAACAAACCGCGCTGTAGCCGGAGCTTGCAGCTGCCATTGTTCCGGTTCTTATGGTTTCTTTATGAAAAAAACCGGGTTCACGTAAATGTACGTGCACATCTACAAAACCCGGAATAACCATCATTCCTTTGCAATCGATCTCACGATCGAACACTGCATCGGAAGGTATTGAACCAAATTTAAAAACTTCACCATTTATTATGGCAATATCCTCATTTTCAAAAATTCCTTCTTTAAAAACGTTACCGCCTTTCAGCAAAATATCCATAAGCACAACTCCCCTTAAATAAATCTGCTTCAATCAGTATATTATACACTAAAATTGTTTTAAACGACCTTGTAAAGGCTGTTTTTCCCTGAAAGCATTTCTGTTTCGGATTTGCGCTCGGCGACAGATAACACTAACATATCCTTGGAAGTCCTTCGCCATAAAGCACATCAAGAACTCTGCTGGCCCCCAGGTGTGTAATGACATATGTTCCGTTTCCTTCACTGATCTTTCCGATTACAGCAGCATTTTTCCCGTGTTCCGCAGTATGCATAATCTTTACTGTCTTTTCAGCATATTTTTCGGGTACAACAACTATCATCTTTCCTTCGTTTCCCATGTACATGGGGTCCAGCCCAAGAATATCCGCAAACCCCTTGACCTCTTCATCAAGCGGCACAGCATCTTCTTTTATATCTATTCTGCAGCCTGAAGTATTCGCAATCTCATTTAATATGGTACCGAGACCGCCTCTAGTAACATCCCTCATCGTATGTACTTCTATCCCGTTTTCAAAGAGCGCATCGGTTATATCGGCAAGGCACCCGCAATCGCTTTTAATATCATTTTCAATCCCCATCCTCGCGCTCAATATGCACGCATGATGATCTCCAAGAGTACCTGAAACTACAATAACATCGCCGGGCCTGCTCCCTGACGCCGTTATCGTTCTTCCTTCAGGAACCCTTCCTATGCCGGTCGTATTTATATACATACCTCCGGTCCCTTCTACGACCTTGGTGTCTCCTGCCACTATACACACTCCGGCATCCCTGGCTTGTTTCGCCATGGATTTAACGCATCTTTCAAGTATCTCGGTATCAAGACCTTCCTCGAGAATGAATCCGCATGTAAGATACTCAGGGACCGCACCCATCATAAGCAAATCATTTACGGTACCGCAAACGCAGAGTTTCCCAATGTTTCCGCCTTTGAATTCAAGGGGGGTTATCACAAACGAGTCTGTACTCACAGCAATCCTTTCGCCGGCTTCAACGACTGCCGCATCCTCCATTTTATTCAATATTTCATTTTTAAAGTGTTTTGCAAAGATATCAGCCATCAATTCCTGTGATGATCTTCCTCCGCTTCCATGTGCCATTGTTATTTTCATTCTACTTCTTCTCTATCTTTTTTTCTATACGCATAATGCATATACGCAATTATGCATTCTCCTGTATTTTAAATTGTAAAGTATACTTATTTTTAAGGCAGTTCCGTATCGGAACTGTTCCAAATAACATTGCCTTTTGCATCTATTACTGTATCAAGCACCGGTGTGGTATTGTAATCGTAATTTCCCGTACTCGTATCACCTGATGCAGTAACTGCATACTCATACGTATATCCGTCTTCACCGTAAACTCTGATAAGCATCTCAACCTTTCTGTTCACTTTTGTATTTCTTGTCTTTATATCAACTCTCTTATCTATTGATACCGTAGTGCCTGTAGTTTTTATATTTTTAGTATAAAGATCATGTCTGCCCTGTCTTACTACAAATTCCATATTTTTTATAGACGATACGCCGCTCTTCAAACTTGCGGCAAGATTGATATCACCCGCATATATATTTTGATCCCCCTTGTTTTCCACAGTTACTCTGGCTTCGGATTTTTCAGAGTCCAGAGGTCCATATATCGGATCCACCACACCTATGAGTACTTCTGACTTTGTGCTTGTACCGTCTGTTATGAATACAGTAATATCCTGCTGTGCGAAGCTGTCGGTATCACATGTTCGTTCAAATGTGTTTTCATTGATCTGTTTCAGATCAAATGATTTGTTGTTGATTTTAATCGAAACTCTCGTACTTTTTGAATATTCAGAAGGTATAACAGATACAGTCACATCGTGCCCACCGTTGGCTTTGATCTTCTGGCTGGTTGTCACAGTATATGTTGAAAGCAGTTTTGAACTGCTCTGACTGGTCTCTGCAGATGATGCCGTGCTGCTACTTACCAGCGCCGCCTTCGCGATCTGCTGCTGAAGGGATGTAAGAGTATTATTTATTTTAAGAAGCTGCCACGATACCAAAGCCAGCATCAAAATCAATATAGAAATAATAATTATCAGTGGGACATTTCTTTTATACATATATCCACGCTCCTATTTTATTCGCAACAAATTCTTTATAAAAAAGTTATCGAGATTTATTCCTGTACCAAATACCGCATGCTCCTTCTGCGGATACCATACACGGTCCAAAAGGTTTTAACGGATCACATTTTGTCCCGAACATCGGACATTCATCGGGGTTTATACGACCGGTTATAACACTTCCGCACTTACAACCGTCAGGCAGTTCAACATCTGTGTCAAGTCCCAGGCTGCCGCCGTCATATTTTTTTAATTCGGCTTTTAAAAACAGGCCTGAGTGTTCAATCTTTCCAAGACCTCTCCAAAACGCATCGTTTGTTTCAAAACATCTTGAAATAACTCCCTTTGCCCTGATATTCCCATCATCTTTTACCACATTTTTATAGAGGTTTCTGACCTCCCCGCGGCCGCATTCCGTCTGCCTCACTATATCATATATTGCCGCAAGCAGATGTTCCGCTTCAAACCCCGCCACAACAAACGGCTTGTTATATTTTGAAGCCATCTCCTCATATATGCGGCAACCTATAACAACGCTTACATGTCCAGGGCATATGAACCCGTCTATGTCGGTTTCGTTTTCGCAGATCCATTGAAGCGCCGGAATAATTGCTTTCAGAGCTGTCACCATCTTTATATTTTCTATGTCCATCGCTGCAGCCTGCTCTGCGAGCAGAGCATATGACGGCACTGTAGTCTCAAATCCGACAGCCCCTATAACATATGTATGTTCAGGATGTTCACGCGCCTTTTCTATAGCTTCGAACGGTGAGTACATAAGTTCGACCGAGGCGCCTTCACTCTTCATATCGGAAAGACTCCCCTCAGTACCCTGTACCTTCATCATATCGCCGAAGGTAAGTAGCGAGTGGTCATCCTTCTTTGCATATTCAATACATTTATCGATATATGCGGACGGCGTCACGCACACAGGACAGCCCGGACCCGATATCAGCTTTATCTTAGGTGATATCAAATCCCTTATCCCGTTTTTAAATATACTTGCGGTATGTGTACCGCATATTTCCATGAGTTTAAGTTCAGAACCGTCATATGATTTTAAATACGATATTATTTCATTAACTTCCACCGTATAGCACCTCTTAAAAACGCTCAAGTTCTGCGAAAAGCTCAATGAGTTCTTCCGCTTTTTCCTTTTCCATGACTTCAATAGCACATCCCGCATGCACCAGAACATACTGCCCCACTTTGGCATCTATCAGTCCCGTATTTACATCTACTATATTACCGCTGAAATCAGCTTTAGCCATATGCCCTTCAATCGATACTATTTCTCCCGGTATAGCTATACACATATATACATTTCCTCCATATGCTAAAACTATATTTTATATTTATGTGCAATCCGTGTCCGCCCTGCATATTGTCCTGTAAATTTTTTCTTATATCCCTGTATTGTATTTATGCTGCATGGCAACATATATCTGTCCAAGCACTATGCCTCCATCGTTTGGACTGACAGATATATTATAATACGGCATGATCCCGTTTTTTCTCAGCCCTGCAAGTGCAAGTTCCATCAAGATCTTGTTTTGAAATACACCGCCTGTGAGTGCAGCTTTGAAAACGCCCGTTTTTTCAGAAGCTTTTGTGCATTCATTAATGATCATATCTGCGATTTTTTTATGAAAAGCATAGGCTAAGATGTCAGCCTCGTTTCCGCTTCCGCCTGCTTTTGCTCTTGCTGCAGCATCTTCAAGCATTATCGCACATTGTCCTTCATAGCTGTTTTCCTGACATATGCCCAGCATTGCCGCAACCGCATCAAACAGCCGCCCCATGCTGGAGCTTTTGATCGTATTTATATCTTCCGCAATCGCTCTTTTTATAACCAGCCTTTCGTTCGAATATTTTTTAAGTGTTCCGTTTTTCTCACTGAAATTTATTATATCACTTATATCGACCATTATCTCGTTTTCGGAATTCTTTTTCAAATATCCATTCTCAAACGCATGCATGTATCCAAATGCTGACTTCCATCCATCTCTGATCGCACCGTCTCCGCCTATCATATTTATGTACTTAATATGCGAAAGACGCGTATATTCGGATCCTTCACACAACAGGAACTCCCCTCCCCAAATCGCTCCGTCACTACCATATCCGGTTCCATCAAAACTGACCCCTATAACCGGCTCATCAAGGCCGTGCTCAGCCATCACCGATGCCACATGTGCCTGATGATGCTGCACTTTCAGCAATGTTAGACCCTCCTTTTCCGACAGCTCTTCCGCAAATTTCGTAGTAAAATACAGCGGATGCAGATCGCAGGCTATCCGTTCAGGTTTTATTCTGAAAAGTTCAGACATTTTTTTTATATTCTCTCGATATGTACTCTGATTTTCAATGCTGTCCATATCGCCGAAAAATTGGCTTATATATGCAAAAGGCCCTTTGCTAAGCGCAAATGAATTTTTCAGCTGAGCACCACAGGCAAGTATACTGTCACCTGTGCGCCTCTGCACAGCACCTTTTGAACCGTGAGATTTATTCTCTCCATGCCCAGCGCATTTTCTTTGCAGCGCTTCTTCATTTCGCTCTGATGAAATCGCCCAGGGCACAAATACCGGTACAGGAACGTATCCCTTGGACCGTCTTATCATCTGAGGTTGCCCATCAATAACTCTTACCACCGAATCATCGACACTCGTTCTGATCTTTCTGTCATTATATACAAGCGCATCAATATTAGTGTCCTTACGCATCATTTCCAGCATGTCATAATCTTCTTTAATTATAGGCATTGACGAAATATTTGCACTTGTTGCGATAAGCGGACCGCCAAACCGTTCCAATATCATATACTGTGCGCCCATGCTTGGAAGAAAACTTCCTATAAATCTGCTTTTATCGAGTTCTGCACAGCAAGACGCTTTGCGTTCAAGCAAAATGATAGGCCTTGCAGATGAAACGATCAGTTTTTCTTCCGCCGCGTCCATGCTGCAATAGTTTCTCACTTGAGAACAATCATGAAACATAACTGCAAAAGGTTTTTCTTCACGGTTTTTTATATGTCTTAATTTACGTACTGCAGCATCATTTAAGGGATCTGCCATAAAATTGTATCCACCCATACTCTTGTATGCGATGACACCATCGTTTTTTAATATATCGGCAATCTTTGCAATTATCTTGTCGTCATCAGCCGATTTATGCTTTTTCCCTTCAGGTAAAAAACTCATCAGCTCCGCTTCAATATTTTTTTCTGCAAATTTGTTCACAGAAGTCCCTATCTCCGCTGTGCTTTTAAACATTGTTCCTTTTTTTCTTATATACATCCTAAGATATGGACCGCAATCATTGCACGATATCGTCTGGGCATGATAACGTCTGTCACTTACATCTGCGTATTCTTTGCTGCAGATATCGCACATTGGAAAATCCCGTTGCGTTGTATTACACCTGTCGTACGGAAAAGTTTCAGCTATAGTATACCTCGGCCCACAAACCATACAACTTATGAAGGGATGAGTAAAACGCCTGTTTTGTAGGCTGTGCATCTCAGTCAAGCAGTCGTGACATATGGCCATGTCCGCAGGTATCATCGCATATTCATCACCGCCGTATCCGCTGCTTTCTATAGTAAAATTCTTGTATTCTGTAAAAGCCTCATCTTCTACTTTTATATATACTATCTCCGAAGGCACCGGTTTTTCTTTTTCTATCTCAGATATAAAAATGGCAATGCGCTCAGCTGTATCCGTTACACATATTTCAACTATCCCGCCAAGATTTCGGACCTTGCCTTTCATGCATAAACGCTCTGCCAGCTTTGCCACAAACGGTCGAAAGCCAACACCCTGTACAATCCCCCATATTCTTATTTTCTTTGTGGATCTTTTTTTCATAAACGCTGCCGCAGTACGAAATACTGCGGCTTACCTTCCAATAATTATTTCTTTAGTTCTGCAGCTTTTTCTTCAAGCCACCGGGCTGCTTCCTCAAAGCCCTCGCCCGTTTTACCGGAGACTTTGATGATTGGCGCATTCTTATTTAGAGCTCTTACCCCTTTCATGAAAAAGTCCTCATCAAAATCAATATAAGGCATCAGATCCACTTTATTTATCAGGATTATATCCGCCTTTTCAAAAGCGAGCGGATATTTATAAGGCTTGTCGCTTCCTTCAGTAACTGTGCTTATGAGCATAAGCACATGCTCTCCGATTGTAAATTCCGCAGGACATACAAGATTTCCAATATTTTCGATGAACATGATTCCGTCTTCATCGAATTTCATATGATCTGTCATATGATGTATCATCGGTGCATCAAGATGGCATGCTCCAAACGTATTTATCTGGTACGTATCAACACCTTGGCTTTTAAGATCTTGCGTATCGATATCTGATTCTATATCGCCTTCTATCACGTAAGGCTTAGCTTTCTTAAAATGTTTTATTATATTTTTTATAGCCGTCGTTTTGCCTGCACCCGGAGCCCCCATTTCATTTACTACCAATATCCCATGTTCGGTCATATGCTCTTTTACATGTGCCGCTATATGATCGTTTTCATCCAGGATACCTTCCTGGACATCTATCTTTTTTATATCGTGCATTTGTCTCCTCCATATCAAACTTTGTTTTATATTGTAACATATTTTTCATAATATATGTACTACTTCAACAAGTAAAGTTTTTATATAAATACAAGTGGATTATTATTCTACATATCCGCGATACCGTATGTAGTGTTGTTCTTACAAAAAAACATGAGTTTTA